>JBARVL010000095.1:0-64036 GCA_049646245.1 Crinalium sp.
TTGTGCAACCCATAGCTCAAAATTTTAATCCTTATAGCAATTCAACTAGCTTGTTACCAGGGAATGCTAGTAACAATACCTTTGCAATACAGCAACGTTTGAGAGAATTGGGGTTTTATAATGGTCAAATTGATGGGATCTTTGGTACAGAAACAAACCTCGCTCTCAGTCGCTTTCAAGCACAAGTTGGTATATTTCCAGATGGTATTCCTGGCTCAGATACGCTGCGTGTTTTATTCCAGTCCCCTGTAAGTACACCCAGCCAAACCTTTGGTACACCCAGTCCACAACCAAAGAAGAATCGCTACGTGGTGATAGTACCTGGAAGTTTTGAAACCCTCACAAAAGTTAGCCAGTACGTTAAAGAAGCTTATTTAACTGAGTCGAAAGAAGGTTCTTATGTACATTCTGGAGAATTTGCTAATCCTGATGTTGCTAAAAGTCGCTCTTACCTGTTACGATCTCGCGGGCTTGATGCACGAGTGATTTACCGCTAATAGTGAATATGAAAAAATTGTATTTTTCAGCCGATATTGGCTATTTTAACTAGGAGAAGTAGATCTGAAAAGTTATGAAATTTCTAGCAGATTTTTTTATGAAAGCCTACAATGCCGATGTACATCTCAGTAATGTTAATGTAGTCGAGAAAAGCAATTTGTTTAAGCAAGGAAATAGCCAGAAAGTGTTCAATAAAACATTAGTTTATCTTGTCTCCCTGGCTATGGGAATCAGCTTTTTGGGTACAGCAGAGGCGGTGTTAGCAGAACTAAGAGCAGGCGATAGCGGAGCGGAAGTTACCACTCTCCAGCAACGCTTAAAACGCCTGGGATACTTCAATGGGCAAGTTAACGGAAATTTTGGTTCAACTACTGAAGCGGCAGTAATACGTTTTCAGAAAGCAAAAAAATTAACCGCCGATGGGGTAGTTGGTGACGCAACTGCGGCAGCTTTATACAAAAAACCAGAGCGCAAAACTACTGCGGCTAGTAATTCCCAACGTCAGGCGCAAGGAAGCCGTACTCCAAAATCGAGACAGGCTGTTACTTCTACTACTAACGATAACTTCCTCCAACCAGGCGATCGCGGTTTAGAAGTTACAAAACTTCAGCAACAATTAAAACAAGCTGGTTACTACAAAGATTCAATAGACGGGGTTTTTAGTGCTTCTACTGAAGCAGCTATTAAGCGTTTTCAGCAAGCTAACAAGATCACCGTTGATGGTCTTGCTGGAACTCGGACGCTCTCTTTATTACAGAGTGCAATCCGCCAGTCTCGCAAACCCTCAACGTCGGTTACTAAGCGACCATCTGTGCAGCAGAATCAAAGCAAAGCCCAGGTGGAAACACTCCAGCAACGATTAAAGCAACTAGGCTACTATAAAGGGCAGATCAACGGGTCTTTTAATGCTGAAACTAAAGATGCGGTAATTCGCTTTCAGCGAAATCAAGGTTTAGTTGCTGATGGTATCCCTGGAGTTAATACATTGTCAGCAGTAGAAAATCTTACTCGCCGAGAAAGTATCAAAGCATTACAAGTTCGTTTACAACAAAATGGCTTTTATACGGGTCCCATAGATGGGATTTTAAGCCCACTAACTCAAGCGGCGATCGCAACCGCTCAAAATGCTTACGGTATTACTGCTAATGACGTGATTAACCAACGTTTTTAGCTTATAGCCGTTAGCAGTCAGAGCTTACAGCAGTTCCTTCTGTTATGAGGCACAGAGTTTTTGGCTTTAGGGAACAGAAAATCAAAGTTGGGTGTACCTTACTTACCTAAAAAACGCTGTATCATCAGACCAAAATTATGCCCCCTCTCCTTGTAGGGATAGGGGGCTAAGGTTTGACGTTTAATTTGGTTGATTTAATTATCAATTTAAATTGGCATTAAAGAGCGTTGACAAGATGGACAAATAGCATGAATTGTCAACTGACAATCTAACAAGTGATATCCTTCTTTCCTAGCTGTTTTAGTACCCGTTTTTAAAATCGAATCATTTTTAAATTCAACCGTTTTGTTACACCGCACACAAATTAAATGATGGTGGTGATAAGGATAAGGTTGATTTATTTCGTAATGTTTATGTCCTTCCGCGAGTTCTAGTTCCCGCAAAATACCCATTCGAGCCATTAGCTTAAGTGTGCGGTAAATGGTTGAAAGACTGATCTTCTCTCCTTCGTTTTGAAGCAGATCGTATAAATCTTCAGCACTTAAGTGGTTGCCTCTAGCAAGATTTTGAAAGATTTGCAGAATTGTCTCTCGCTGGGGAGTCAAACGCCATCCACGCTCGTTAAGCTCAGCTTTGAGGGAGCCTGTTGTGTATATAGACATACCCACCCTCTTTATCAAGTAGCTTTATTAATAAGAATAGCTAACAGACACTCCATTGTCAAGAAACTCCCCTTATTGACAATAATGTTTGATAAGCCTTCTTGGTAAAAAGTCAATATCAACAGTAGCTTTAGTTTTACAGACTCCCAAATAATTTTCGCGCGGGGAGAAGAGATTGATACTTACTTGAAGTAAGTGAGATTAGAATGCTAACCAAGGCAATTAGTTAGCTTAAAGTTTCTAAATAATCTCGGACGCGGTTGCGGCGCTTTGGTTGGCGTAGCTTTTGTAAAGCTTTGGATTCGATTTGACGGACTCGTTCGCGAGACAAGTCGAGAGCGCGACCAATTTCTGATAGCGAGTAGACATTACCATCTACCATGCCAAACCGCATACTGATGACATCACGCTCACGACTGGTGAGATCGGCTAACAGTTTGAGCAACTCTATTTGTAATGCTTCTCGCATCAACAGTTCTTCTGGAGAAATGTCTTCTGCTTCTAGCAAGTCTCCGAGTTCGGTGTCTTTTTCCTTACCGACTTTAATTTCTAAGGAGACAGATCTAGGTACGCGCAGTAAAACTTCCCTCACCTGTGGAGGTGTCATTTCTAACGCAGCAGCGATTTCCTCAATTGTGGGAGTATGTCCTTGGGTTTGGGAAAGTTGGCGTTGAACTTTCTTAATTTTGTTGAGTTTTTCAGTAATGTGAACAGGTAGGCGGATAGTGCGACTTTGAGTGGCGATCGCTCTTGTGATTCCCTGACGAATCCACCAGTAAGCATAAGTGCTGAATCGGTATCCCTTGGTAGGATCGAACTTCTCAACAGCCCTCTCTAGCCCCATCGTGCCTTCCTGGATTAAATCCAGTAATTCTAAGCCTCGATTTTGATACTTCTTAGCTACCGACACTACTAGGCGTAGATTTGCCTTGATCATGTGTTCTTTGGCTTGCAGACCTTCTTTTTGAATTTGCTCAAGATCTGGCACTGTTAAACCAGCAACTTCTGCCCAACAACGCTTACCAGCAACCAAAGTCGGCTTGAGTTCAGACAAAGCAATATGAGCTTCTGCTGCCCACCGTTCTAACGAAGGACGATGCCCTAACTGAGATGCTAGGCGATCGTGAGATTCAATTAACCTGATATATAACTGTAAACACTCAACTTGAGGCGTATTAAGATTGTCCTGGCTAGTTGCTGTTGTCCGTAACTCTAATAACCGTATATATCGCTGAACTTTTTGAGCCTCCGAGACTTCTTCATCTCGTCCAAGTAAACGCACCCTGCCAATTTCTTGAAGGTACAACCGTACCAAATCTGTAGTGTGTTTAATACCACCATTTATAGGCTTACCAGTATCTGTACCTCCTCGCTCAATCTCAACTAGCTCATCAAGTGTTGGCTCAGAATCATCGCTGATCAGATCAACACTTTCGGTGTTAGTGGATATTTGATCAAAATCAGCAGTTTCGGCGTTAAAAGAAGTGGTTGGCATAGTTAACTCTCAATTACGACCAGTAAAATTATTGATACTTGTTAATTACGACTTACTATTAAAATTCCCAACTTAGAGGTAAACGTAAACACTACTTATTGTTTTGTTACCAGCTTTAATTTTTTTTATGTATTTTTGCGCTTTAATTTCCTGTGTTAGGTAGGATTTAATTTAATCTACATCGCAGCTTGGGCAGATTCCTGAAAACTTTTCAAAACTTCTCGGACTTACGCCATCAAAAGTTAAAATTATATATATAGCAACCGCATCTAATTGATCAATATTCCGGCGTAGTATCTCGTAGCATCAATGCTTCTACAGCCGCTTGTGGTGTAATTTCACCTTGTAGTAAGCGATACACTTGATAAGAAATTGGCACAGATATTTGCAGTTGATGCGATCGCACTCTCAAAACTTGAGTTGTATTAATCCCTTCAGCAGTTCCGGTTAAATGCCCTAATATTTCTGATAAGGTTTTACCTTGAGCTAAATTGTAGCCAACTTGATAGTTACGACTGAGATGGCTGTTGCAAGTAGCTAGTAAATCTCCTAGTCCAGATAAACCGTAAAAGGTTTCGGTTTTAGCACCCCAATTTGTACCAATGCGAATAATTTCTGCTAAACCACGAGTGAGTAAAGCAGCTTTGGCGTTGGTTCCTAATTGTAAACCGTCACAAGTACCTGCTGCGATCGCCATAATATTCTTGAGCGTACCACCTAATTCAACTCCTAGCGGATCGGGATTGGTATATACTCGAAACTGCTTTCCGTTAAAAACTGCTTGCACTGTTTTAGCAACATCAGAATCTTTGTTAGCTACTACAGTAGCAGCAGGTAATCCTTGTTGAATTTCTTCAGATAAATTTGGACCAGATAAGACAACTACTGGGTTTTTGGGAAATGCTGTTTGCCAAATTTGCGAAGGAGTCCAGGTTGTTTCTGGATCTAAACCTTTTGTCGCTGTAACAATAATTGTGTTAGCAGCAATAGCGTGTTGTAGTTTTGTAACAACAGACCTCACGCCAGACATGGAAACAGCAGAGATGATAATATCAGTATTGCCAACAATTTCCTCTAGCTTTTGAGGAGAACTACGCGACCACAACCGCACATTATGACCATTTTTACCTGCTAATAATGCTAAGGCGCTACCCCAAGCACCCGCACCAATAACGGTTATAGAAAGTCTAGTTTTTTGTTGAGTTGCTATCTGGGCGCTGAGATGATCTGAATTAATATACAGTTGCTCACTCATATTTAAGCTGCTTTTGATCCTTAGTCCTCACTGTTCATTCCTGACGCAATTGATCGAGGATAAAGCTGCATTAATGCTCTCACTTGTTCTGCATGATAAGAGCTACGAGTTAGAGGAGATGAAACAATTTGTAAAAATCCTATAGATTCACCTAATTCTCGCCAAGTATTAAATTGCGCGGGTGTAATAAAGTTATCAACTTTTAAATGTTTGGCGGAGGGTTGAAGATATTGTCCGATGGTTAAGATATCACAATCTACGTTACGCAGATCGCGCATAACTTGACGAATTTCTTCATCGGTTTCGCCTAGTCCGACCATGATACCAGATTTGGTATAAACCCAAGGCGCTAACTCACGGGTGCGTTGTAATAATTCGAGCGATCGCTGATAAGATCCTTGTGGACGTACTCGTCGATACAAGCGCGGTACTGTTTCAGTATTGTGATTTAATACTTCTGGTGCAGCTTGCAATATTATTTCTAGTGCATTCCAGTTACCACACAAATCGGGGATTAATACTTCTATTGTGGTTTTTGGTGAAATAGCACGAATAGCTTTAATACAACGCCCAAATTGGGAAGCACCACCATCAGGTAAGTCATCGCGGTTAACTGAGGTAATCACGACATGGTTTAAATTCATGCGTTTTACCGCCTCTGCTAACCGTTCTGGTTCGCTGGGGTCTAGTGCTTTAGGTTTTTTCTCAAAATCTATATCGCAATAGGGACAAGCGCGTGTACAAGCTGGTCCCATTATTAAGAATGTGGCAGTACCAGCATTGAAGCATTCACCAATATTGGGACAAGATGCTTCCTCACATACTGTATTTAGCGATAAATCGCGGAGAATTTCTTTAACGTTACCAACTCTTTCCCACTGAGGCGCTTTGACGCGCAACCATTCTGGCTTAACAACCACAGTTTATATATTCTGAACTAATACTGTGATTATGTTAACGTAGATTGCGATCGCTTAATTTCTCTTTTTCTCTTTTTCCGGTTTCCCTATCCCAGGATATTTGGTAATTGGCAATTGAGCATGATATTATTGATTAAATATGCTGTTATCAGCATCGGGATGTAGCGCAGCTTGGTAGCGCACCTCGTTCGGGACGAGGGAGTCGCAGGTTCAAATCCTGTCATCCCGATTTGTAGAGCGTCAAATTATTTGTCCGTGAAGTCAAATTATTTGTCAAATTGTCTATTTATTTAGAAAGATTTACAATAGTCCCGAACGAGGTGCGCCTTTCAACCCTCCCTTGAAATGAGTGAAAGTCGGTATAAGCCTGTACTGGATAAAGTTTTTCAACCCACCTCTAGTCGGGAGGGTTGATGAAACTTTTCTGGTAAACCAGATTTTTTGCTATATTTGTATACTGCGACTTTCAACCCACCTCTAGTCGGGAGGCTTGCTTGATGAGTTTTGGCGATCGCTATAATTCCTCCTGCAATTAATCTGTCTACAGACTGCCCCAACTTTGATTCACTATAAGAGTTGGGGCTATTTTGTTTCTGAGCTTTGTGTCTTTCGTGAGCATGGCGATGTAGTTGCTGCCTCTGGCGATTTATTAGTTGGTAGTTTTTACCTAGTAATTGTTTGAGGCTACGGTATTTCAGGGCTTTGCTGTTGGTAACGTCTACAACGGCAACTGTTGCTGGTCGATTTAAACCCAAGCTGACACCGATAGCAATTGAGGGTTGACCTTGATATTGTGGTTTACTGGGGCGAAAATAGGGCGGTTTCTGAATCCAAGAAGATCTTGATTCTTGTTGTTGCTGTGCCTGATTAAGGTCGTCTGTTTCTGCTGGATTCGCTGATTTCTCGGCAAGTTTAGTAACTTTTTCATTAACCACTTGTGCTGTTCCTTCAGCAGTCCACAAACGGGTCTCTACGGCACAGTGAAGGTTCAAATGATGTTTGTTCCAAGGTGCCTGATTCCCTTTACCCTCATGCCAAACTAGATGCCCTGAACGAAGGGTAAACAATGCAGTAGAATAATCTTTTTTACTTTTCTTTTTGTTTGTTTTTTGGTCTTCTAAGAAGCGTTGAAACCAGTGAAGTTGCCGTCGATTGCACTGTATTTCAAATTTATATTCTGCTAATCCATTGAAATAAACGAATAGGCGACCTTGCTCGTTTTTACCCCAAGTAAAGTCATTATTACTTTGATGAAATATAGGGAATGGGAGGTTCTTACCTTTCCTCAGTAGATTACCCCGCCAATATTTAGCTTCTCCCTCACTTTGGGAAATAGTGCTAGTAGCAATATCTAATATCTTCAACCATTGCTCACCTGCTAAATCACGCCCTCTGGGTTTTCGGGATTTTTTTTTTTTGCTTTTTAAGTTTCTCAATTTGTATTTGTGTTTTGCGCTGACGTAATGCTAACTTCTCGCTTGTCTTCTGCGACTTCACTAAGCTTACAGTTATTTTTAAGTTTTGATTATCGCTCTTTCTGAGACTGGGTGTTAACATCAGTTAATATTTCTCTTGCTTTAGCAAGTATTACATCTAAGCTACAATTACTTTCTTGTTCTAGTTCCTGATCACTTTTTAGTATTTTCAACCAACGTTCTTTTCCTGCAATTTGATACCGCCGTTGTTTGCGTAAGGCAAACCAAGATTCGTAAATGTAACCTATAACGGTGGTTGCAGAAGTATAGAAGCGACCTGATTGTTGGTCAAAGCGTGGGTCAGTTTTGAGCTTGTTGCAAAGGCTGGTAATTAAGCCACTGGGTAGTTGTCCAAGTTCTAACCACCTTTCAAATTCAGAATGTTTTCCTATCTGCTCCAATAACTCATCAATAAGTGGGGTGTTTTTATAAGCCATCACTTCCCATAAGTGACGCATGGTTTTTTCGGGAGCAACAAGGCGACATTGAATAGTAATGATGCTCATAGAACTACACTGGATAGGGTTTTGAATCAGAAACCGTTGAATTTTTGAGTTTTTTGGTGTTTTAAGGGATCGGGCTACAGGTAATTCCTCTGTCTTCTTTAGTAATTCTTTGAGAACTCTTAATACAGTTTTGTAGCTAGGATAATTATCATCTTTCAGTTCTGAAGCTTTTGCTTGTAACCTTTAAGGCAACTTGCTTGGGAGTCATGCGCTTACTACCCTTGTTACCCTCCTGGTATGTCTCAAGTATAAATTTCTGCCAAAACTCCTTAATTCTATGCCGCCCCTTATCGGCTCTAGAAGTTGAAGTTAGTGCTGTTAAACCTTGTTCTTGATACTTTTTCAACAATCGCTGCACAGATCTTATGGATCTTCCTAGCTTTTTTGCACCTTCTCTAAGCCGTTGCCCATAGGTACTGCGGCTTGAATCAATAATCGATTCTTCTTTTGGTTTTTTATTACTTATTCAGCAAGTCCTATTAAGAAGCTTTTGTAGCAAGTCTTGCTTCTGCTAACCAACCATCAACCTGCGATTGATGTTTTTTTACCCATTCTTCGGCATCACGGCGAATATCTTTTAAATTACTCTGTTTTTCACGAGCGAGTTTTTCTTCAGCAAGAATATCTTCAGAAGGAACCTGAATTTGTTCAAACCAACGTTTTGCGGCTGGGTTAGCTACCAAAAATTGCCGGGTAGATACAAATCGCCCTTTATCAACAGGAAATCCTAAATTTTTACCGTCTGCCGTAGTATCTTTCTGTGTCACTTTTTTTCCCATTTCTCCTGGTAAAGTAGTAAAGGGAACTTCTAAGCTAATCACATCTTTATCTGGTTGCAAGACTGCATTCACCCAGTCTGAATTTTGAATGAAATAAAGTATAGATTTTCCTTGCTTGTAGCGAGCAAGGATATCAGCTACGATAATTTCCCATTGTCCTTTATCCTGAATAACGGTATTCTCTAATCCGTAAACCTTCAAGTGATAATCGATAACCTGTTCGCAAGCAGTTCCTGGATCGCAACCTAATAAATTTGCCTTACCATCCCCGTCTGAGTCAAACAGTCTAGCAACCTCTGGGTCTTTAAGTTGCACGAGGTTCGTGATCTTATATTGTTCAGCAGTTTTCCTATCAATTACATAACTCCGAAGAATATTACTGGGAGTATATAGCCCAATACGCTCCAGTTTCTTCTCGCCGCCAGCTTTTTCAAAAAAGTTGGCGTGGGCGTATTCAAAGGTGGGAGCAACGTCTATTTCATCATTACCGAGCGCAAGAAACAGAACAGTTGCATTCAATATTTTTAGTTCTTCAACTTCATAACCGAGCTTTTTCAACCCAAAATTAGCAATTTCTGAAACAAATTGTGTCGAAACCGAATTGAAAGAACCAGGGCTTACTTTCACCCCCTTACCTGGCAACTCTAATTCTGTTGCTCGATTGCTACTTGGAGATTTTGTAGTTTCGGAAGTTGGGTGACAGGCAATTAAACTTACAACCAAGGCTACTACTACAGCAATCGTGAAGATCTGTTTTTTTCTGCGTTGTTTCATTTTCATTGGGTTAGCCAAACTTGATTGATATTTATACTAAAAATTGGATGTTAGAGTGTGGGGGTGAAAGTTTTTCATTCTATTTACTGAGTGTGTCCGCGCCTTTTGACTCTTAAGAAAGAGAGAAAAAAACTGATTGGTTCTCGTTGAACCCAAGAACCTTTACTGTTGACTTTCCCTAAAGACTGAGTAATTCGGTCAAGCATAATCGCCAGCAAGACAATACCCAATCCTCCCACAGCAGCCAGTCCCACATCCAGACGACCAACTCCCTGTAACACCATCAATCCTAATCCTGGCAAACCAATCATAGAGGTAACGACCGACATTGCCAATGCAAATAGAATAGTTTGATTTAATCCAGCAAGAATAACTGGCATAGCTAAGGGAATTTGGGCTTCCCACAAAACTTGACTAGGAGTTGACCCAAACGCGATCGCTGCTTCTAACACATCAGGAGAGACTTGCCGGATACCCAGATTAGTGAGGCGAATCAGAGGCGGAAGTGCATAGACGATTGTTGCTATCACCCCTGAAACTTTACCAATGCCAAATAGCATGACGACAGGAACAAGAAAAATAAAGATTTACATCTCACAATAAATGCTGTATCGCTTTATGTTTAAAAAATTGCAAAAATAAATATCAAGAGCTAGACACAAATTCTAGATTATTCAGAATAATTGCTTTAAATATTTGGGCAAAATTGATTGTCTTGATATCAGCTTCTATTATTTCATGTTTTTTCTACTGTTTATAAAATATTAATTATCCTGGTTATTATTTCTACATTATTTAAGTTTTTAATCTCAATCTCTTCTTTTTTCACGATCATTTATTCGGAAAATTTTTTAATTTTTTTTCTCAATTCTGGCATTAGATCAGTTTTTTCTGCCTTTTCTTCAAGATTTTTCCTCTTGTCGCTGGTTATGTACCTTTTTATGCTACGAATTGAAGTACAAAAGGTGGGTTTAGGATGAAACATCCCTGCCAGAAGAAGTAAGGGTTTACTTAGGGTAATAAGCAAAGATGAGTCAGCCAAATTATGGCATTTTGATGAAAAAGGCTTTGAACGAGATAAATAGCCTACGAACACAATTAGCTGCGGTTGAAGCCCAAAAAAATGAGCCGATCGCTATTGTTGGTATGAGTTGCCGTTTTCCGGGCGGTGTCACCACTCCAGAGCGTTTTTGGGTATTACTGCGTGAGGGTATATCAGCAGTTACAGAAATTCCTGCCGATCGCTGGGATGTCGATGAATATTATGATGCAGACCCCACATCTGCTGGGAAAATGCACACTCGTTACGGCGGTTTTTTGGATGAGGTCGATACATTTGAGCCATCATTCTTTAACATTGCTGCGCGTGAAGCCGTTAGCATGGACCCACAGCAACGCTTACTGCTTGAAGTCAGTTGGGAAGCTCTTGAATCTGCCAATATAGTTCCCGCAACCCTTTTTGATAGTTCGACTGGTGTATTTATCGGTATTGGTGGCAGCAACTATAAATCTTTAACGATCAAAAACAGGAGTCGGATTGGGACAGCCGATTTGTATGACTTAAGCGGCACTGATGTGAGCGTTGCTGCGGGCAGAATATCCTATATCCTTGGTTTGATCGGCCCCAGTTTTGCGATCGATACAGCTTGTTCATCTTCTTTGGTCTCTGTTCATCAAGCCTGTCAGAGTCTGCGTCAGCGAGAATGCGATCTAGCACTAGCTGGCGGAGTCAGTTTACTCCTCGATCCAGATGAGATGATTGGTCTTTCTCAGGGAGGGATGCTGGCATCTGATGGCAGTTGTAAAACATTTGATGCAAATGCAAATGGCTATGTGCGAGGCGAAGGCTGCGGGATGATTGCTTTGAAGCGTCTCTCAGATGCAACGGCGGATGGGGATAATATTCTTGCAATCATTCGTGGGTCGATGATTAATCATGATGGTCATAGCAGCGGTTTAACGGCTCCAAGAGGTTCTTCACAAGTCTCTGTTATTAAGCAAGCCTTGCATAGAGCAGGTATTGCGCCAGATGCCGTGAGTTATATAGAAGCGCATGGCACAGGTACCCCCCTTGGTGACCCCATTGAGATGAATTCATTGAACGAAGTGTTTGGTCAGCGAACGGAACCACTTTGGGTCGGCTCGGTCAAGACAAATATTGGTCACTTAGAAGCCGCCGCAGGCATTGCAGGGCTGATCAAGGTTGTCTTGATGCTAGAAAACAAGCAGATTCCCCCTCACTTGCATTTCAAGACACCAAATCCATATATTGATTGGAAAAATCTCCCCGTCAAAATTCCGATCACGCTTCATGATTGGCATGACAAGACCTCGAACGACAGAAAGCGGATTGCAGGCGTTAGTTCTTTTAGCTTCAGTGGCACCAACGCCCACATTGTGTTGTCTGAAGCCCCATCTAGCGAACCAATCAGCGATCGCGCCCCAGTAGAAAGACCATGGCACTTGCTGACCCTTAGTGCCAAGAATGAAGAAGCGTTGGCTAACTTGGTTGGGCGCTATCAAGCATATATCAGCACTACTGATGCAAGTCTTGCTGATATATGCTACACCGCCAATACGGGACGCACCCATTTTGCTCATCGCCTTGCTCTATCGGCTACTTCACGCCACCAAATGCAGACTGATTTGACCGCTTATAACGAAGGGTCAGTGAGTTTGGGCGTAAATCAAGGCTACGTCCCTTCAAACATTCGTGCGCCGAAGGTCGCTTTTCTCTTTACAGGTCAAGGTTCCCAGTATGTGCAAATGGCTCGAGAACTTTATGAGACCCAGCCTACCTTCCATGATTGTTTAGATCGATGTGCCGAAATCTTGCAATCCATTCTTTCCTCGATAAAAAGCCCGTGGGGAAATCCACTGCTTTCAGTGTTATATCCAGACCATGAGTCAAACGAAATTGACCAGACCGCTTATACCCAACCTGCTCTTTTTAGCGTAGAGTACGCGCTTGCACAGATGTGGCGTTCGTGGGGAATCGAGCCAGATATCGTAATGGGTCATAGCATAGGTGAATATGTGGCAGCTTGTGTGGCGGGTATCTTTTCTTTGGAGGATGGTCTCAAACTGATTGCTGAAAGAGGCCGTTTGATGCAGGCATTACCACAAGATGGCGAGATGGTTGCTATATCGGCTTCCCTTAACGAAGTTAGGTTGGCTATTCAACCTTACGATCAAGTCGCGATCGCAGCAATGAATGGGCCACGAAGTGTCGTCATTTCGGGCAATCGCCAAGCCGTGCAAGCCTTCACAAACACGCTAGAACGTCAAGGAATCCAGTACAAGAGATTGTCCGTTTCACACGCTTTCCACTCTCATTTGATGGAACCGATGCAGCAGGAGTTCGCACAGGTGGCGAGGGAAATCAACTATAGCCCTCCAAAAATAGCTATTGTCAGTAACCTAACAGGCGACTTGATTTTCTCTGAGTCTTCTCTTGATGAAGGAGGGATTGCTTCCCCTGCTTACTGGGTAAATCATGTGTGCAATCCTGTGCGTTTTGCTGATGGTGTTGCGACTATGCAAGCGCAGGATGTCAGAGTCTTCCTCGAAATCGGCCCAAAACCAACCTTGTCAGGATTAGTGCAACTATGTTTTGACGAGGCTGCTAATCGCGATCGCCCTGTCACTCTTCCCACCTTGCGCCCCAACCAACCCAACTGGCAGACACTGTTGGAGAGTTTGGGACAACTGTATACACTTGGTGTCCAGGTAGATTGGGCGGGCTTTGATAGGGATTACTCCAGATGCCTGGTACGCTTGCCGACCTACGCCTGGAAGCGTCAACGTTATTGGATAGAGAAACAGGCTGCTCCACTTTTAGAAACAACAGAAGTTTGTCCCTCTACTGCCATTGTAGAGCATCTCAAACAAGGCAATGTGCAGCAAATTGTAGACTTGTTGGTGGCGAAGGATGTACTTTCAGGCGACGCGCAAGAAGCCCTACCCAGCATCGTTGAACTGTTGGTTGCACAACAGCGTGAGGAAGCGACACAGGTGCCAATATACGATTGGCTTTATGAAGTGGTTTGGCAACCGCAGTTGCTGCCGCTATCTACTTTACCTGTAAAAGCTGCCGTGGCAACAGAGGGCAGACAATGGCTCATATTTGCTGATGCTAGTGGCTTAGGCGTTGCACTTGCGGCTCAATTACGCCAGCAAGGAGATATAACTACGCTCGTCTATGCTGGTCAAAAAGATCACTCAACTAACAATGAACAAAATACCGAGGGAAACACCCCATATTTTCGGATCGATCCGACGCAAGGGGAGGATTATGAAAGGTTGTTAGCTGTTCTTCCTCACTTGTACGGTATCGTTCATCTTTGGAGCTTAGATATACCCAGCTTGGATAGAGTATCTGACCTAATCGAGAATGTACAATTAAATACTGGGACTCTGTTACATTTGCTACAGGCAGTCGTGCAACTTGAGATGCCCGCCCCTAGCTTGTGGCTCGTGACAAGCAACGCGCAAGCTGTGCATAAAGACGACAGTGTAGTTGGAGTGCTTCAGTCACCCTTATGGGGCATGGGCAAGGTGATAGCCTTAGAACACCCTGAACTCAAGTGTGTATCGATTGACCTTGATGGCGAAGGGCTTCCAGAGGAACAGGCACAGTTTCTGGCGGCTGAACTCCGCACCGCCTCTGAGTTGACACACACCGCCATACCACACGAAAGTCAAGTCGCTTGGCGCAATGGAAATCGCTATGTGGCAAGGCTCAAGCGTTATCAGAAGCATCCCGCGACATCACCAAAAATGATTATTCGACCAGATGCCACTTATCTGATTACGGGTGGACTGGGTGGTTTGGGCTTGCTTGTGGCGCGGTGGATGGTCGAACAGGGAGCTACTCATCTAGTGCTGATAGGACGCGGTCAACCCAAACCACCAACCCAACAACAACTGCAAGAGATAGCTGCGCTGGGTGCAACGGTGACGGTGGCGCAAGCCGATGTTGGGATACGCTCCCAAGTGGCTGATGTGTTGGCACAGATTGACAAGGCATATCCTTTAGCGGGTATTGTTCATGCTGCTGGTGTGTTAGAAGACGGGATCTTGTTGCAGCAAAATTGGGCGCGTTTTCGCAAGGTGTTCGTCCCCAAACTAGAGGGGGCTTGGCATCTACATACGCTAACTAAAGAGATGCCGCTTGATTTCTTTGTTTGTTTCTCTTCAAGTGCAGGATTGCTGGGCAATGGTGGACAAGCTAACTATGCTGCTGCCAATGCCTTTCTGGATGCCTTTGCTCATCATCGGCGAAGACAAGGTTTGCCAGCGATCTCGATTAACTGGGACGCTTGGTCTGAGGTAGGAATGGCTGCACGTCTCAAACAAGCTTCTTCACAAAGTGCCGCAGTTGAGCAAGATAGTAGCACTTTGAAAATTGCACCAGAACAGGGATTGCAACTCTTTGCCTATCTCTTGGAAGAACCATCCGCCCAAATCGCGGTCATTTCCAGGGGTGGGCTTCCCACGATGTACGACAAGCGCTCCGCCTTTTTTGCTTTGCTCGATCTTGATATCTCCTCTTCCACTACCCAAGATCGATCTACACCTCGTCATAAAGTCGGCTCTACCTTGCTCGAACAATTGCAGCAAGCTCGACCAAAAGAGCGAAAGAAAATGTTGCTGCGCCATCTACAGACGCAAGTTGCTTCTGTTTTGCGAAGTCCAGAAACTCCCGCAGTCCACCAACCCTTCACTGAGTTGGGGATGGATTCATTGATGTCACTTGAATTGAGGCGGCGTTTAGAAGAAAGTCTGCAAATTCAGATGCCTGCAACGCTTGCATACGATTATCCCATGATAGACCGTTTGGCAAAGTTTTTGTTGACTCAAATCGATATGCAGTCTGAGCCAGACATTTCAGCAATTCTCACAGCAGATGAAAATGCGGAGGACAAAGACAGCGATCGGGACAGAGATACCATCACTTCTGTAGACCCAAGTATTGCTTCCGCAACAGAAGATTTATTCGCACTTGAATCCTTACTGAATGAGATAAAGGGTATGAACAATGACAGCAAATGAAGATGCAGCCACATTACTTCAGCGTGTTGCGCCAGCACTAAAGGAAGCACGCCAACAACTTGAAGCGATGCAACGCCGGATGCACGAACCGATCGCGATCGTGGGTATGGGGTTACGTTTTCCAGGCGCGGATTCACCACAGGCATTCTGGAAACTACTTCAGAGTGGTGTTGATATGGTCACCGAAATCCCCTCCGATCGCTGGGCAGTCGATGAATACTACGATCCCAAACCTGGGCGACCAGGCAAAATGTATATTCGTGAAGCAGCATTTGTTGATGCGGTGGATAAATTCGATGCCTCGTTTTTTGATATTTCGCCACGTGAAGCAGCCAATATAGATCCCCAGCATAGAATCCTTCTTGAGGTGGCTTGGGAGGCATTTGAAAGGGCTGGAATTGCTCCAAGCCAATTGATGGGTAGCCAAACAGGGGTCTTTGTCGGGATGAGCGAAAATGATTATTACGCTCACCTAAAAAATACTGGGGATCATTATAATGTTTATGCTGTAACGGGCAATAGCAATTATTATGCTCTGGGGCGTTTATCCTATCTGTTGGGACTTCAAGGCCCTAACATGGTTGTCGATACCGCCTGTTCCGCCTCCTTGGTAGCTGTACATCTTGCCTGTCAGAGTTTGCGGCTAGGAGAATGCGACCTGGCGCTGGCTGGTGGCGTTCAGCTGATGTTAATGCCAGACCCTATGATTGGGACTGCCCAGGTAAATGCCTTTGCGACCGATGGTCGCAGTAAAACATTTGACGCTGCCGCCGATGGCTATGGACGGGGCGAGGGTTGTGGCGCGATCGTACTCAAACGGATGGGAGACGCAAAGGCGGCAGGCGATCCGATTTTAGCCGTGCTACGGGGTAGTGCAGTCAATCATGGCGGGCGCAGCAGTGGTTTAACTGCCCCCAATAAGCTGGCTCAAGAAGCCGTCCTGCGTCAGGCGCTACAAAACGCTAAGGTTCAGCCTGAAGAAGTGAGTTACATTGAAGCGCATGGCACCGGGACACAACTGGGCGACCCGATTGAGGTGGGAGCCTTGACGACTATCTTTGGCTCCTCTCGTTCAGAACCCTTGTGGATTGGCTCTGTCAAGACCAATATTGGACACCTAGAACCAGCCGCAGGTATTGCGGGGTTGATCAAAGTCGTTTTATCATTACAAGAAAAACAGATTCCTCCTTCTCTCCATTTCCAAACCCCCAATCCCTTCATTGATTGGGAAGCAACACCCGTTCGAGTGCCGACACAATGTATACCCTGGTCTGCGAAAAAGCGCATTGCTGGGGTTAGCTCGTTTGGGATGAGCGGTACAAACTGTCATCTAGTCGTAGAAGAAGCACCTATACGCCAAAACGAAAAATCAGAAAATAGCCCCGAACGTCCTTGGCACATTCTGACGCTTTCAGCCAAAAACGAAGCGGCGCTCAACGCATTGGTAGCCCGTTACGTGGCATTTCTAAGCGTTGCGCCCGCCATGTCCCTAGCCGATCTATGTTATAGCGCAAATGTAGGGCGTAATCATTTTTGCCATCGATTAAGCGTTATCTCCAAGGATGTCGCGCAGTTAGCAGAACAATTAAAACACTACCCACAGCGCCCCTCAATGCAAATGCCACATAATGTGGTTCCAGATAATCAATTAAGCCCTAAAATCGCTTTTCTGTTTACTGGTCAAGGGTCGCAGTACATCAACATGGGGCGCGAGCTTTATGAAACTCAGCCTACCTTCCGTCGTACTATGGATGAATGTGACGGCATTCTGCGTCCATTGCTGGGTGAATCGATTCTGAACATACTCTACACTTCGCGTAGCACGACGAAAAGCTACTCGGAAGATTCACCACTCGATCAAACCGTTTATACCCAACCTGCCCTTTTTGCTTTTGAATATGCCCTAGCAAAACTATGGATATCATGGGGCATTGAACCTGATGTCCTGCTGGGACACAGCGTGGGTGAATATGTGGCAGCAAGTCTTGCGGGTGTCTTCAGTTTAGAAGATGGGCTAAAGCTGATTGCAGCACGTGGTCGCTTGATGCAGGACTTACCGCGTGGGAAAATGCTTAGTGTCAGAAGCGATGAGAAATACATAGAAGTGGCGATCGCGCCTTACAGTGCAGATGTGTCGATCGCAGCAATTAATGGGCCGCAAAGCGTAACGATCTCTGGCAAAAGTGAAATTATACACAAGCTAGCAGCACAGTTCGCATCGGAAGGCATCAAAACACACCTGCTCACCGTCTCTCACGCTTTCCATTCGCCAATGATGACTCCCATACTAAAGGCATTCCGAGACGTTGCGAACACCATCAGTTATACACCACCAAACTTGTCGCTGATTTCTAACGTTACAGGGCAATTGGCAACGGACGAGGTAGCCACACCTGATTATTGGGTGCGTCATGTCCACTCCCCCGTCCGTTTTGCTGATGGTATTGCCACATTGCAAGAACAGAATACTGACATCTTCTTAGAAGTGGGACCCAAACCAACATTGTTGGGCATGGCAAAGCAGGTTTATAGTGAAAACGGTTCAGCTAGTAATCCGCTCATGCTACCCAGTTTGCGCGAAGAGGGCAACGATTGGCAGCAGATGCTTTCTACGTGTGGTCAACTCGTAGTCAATGGAGTCGAGATTGACTGGGTGGGCTTTGATAAGGATTATCCGCGACACAAAATCTTGTTGCCCACCTATCCATTTCAGAAAGAACGACATTGGGTCGAAAATACCCTCAAAAAGCCGCAGCAACAAGGGTTGCGCCCAATGTTGGATAAGATGATTCGGCTGCCATCAGAGAAAAAGGTGGTGTTTGAAACCGAGTTTGGCGTGCGACAGATGCCTCATATCTACGATCATCGGATTTACGGTGAAGTCATTGTACCGGGAGCAGTATTAGCCTCCTTAATCTTCAATGCGGCGCACGTTTTATACCCAGACTGTCGGCATGAGTTAACCGATATTGCTTTTTACCAGCCAATTATCTTTCACGACGATGATACGGTCATCGTGCAGGCGATTTTCACACCCGATACGTCACAGGAGAATCAAAGCGATCGAACATTCCCACGCATGACCTTCCAGATTATTAGCTTCATGCCGGATGGTCGTTTAGAGAACGAACCGAAAATCCATGCAACAGGGTGTCTTAGTATATTGCGCGATGCCCAACCGCCAACACTCTCCCTTAAAGACATACGTCAGCGTTGTCCACACACCATGAATGGTTATGACTGGTACAACGGCTTAGTCAATCTAAAATTTGAAATGGGACCCTCCTTTAGGTGGGTACAGCAACTTTGGCATGGGGAAGATGAAGCCTTGACCTGTCTGCGGATACCAGAGGTTGTCGGCTCCGTATCGGGACACCAACTTCACGGTATATTGCTCGATAGTGCGCTCTCGACCACTGCTGTCATGGAGTATGGGGACTCCGTGAGCAGAGTGCCTTTGTCATTTGCTTCTCTGCAACTTTACGAACCCACCACGGGAACAGAGTGGTGGTGTTACGCGAGGAAGGTTGGGGAATTCAAATATGACTTCCAGATTATGAATGAAGCAGGAGTTACCTTTGCCAAAGCAATTGGCTTTGTACTTCGTGAAGCCTCTCCTGAAAAATTCCTCAGAGCAACATACACACATAACTGGCTCGTAGACATTGAGTGGCAAACTCAATCAACTGATGCGATCGTCCCTTCTGATGGTGCTATCTCTGGCAGTTGCTTAGTTTTATCAGATCAGAGCGGAACAGGGGCTGCATTGGCGGAACGCTTGGACACTGCTGGGGTGCCAGTAACCACGATACAGGCGGAGCATATACTGACCAACTACGAGTTGATATTCCGTTCCTTGCCAGATTTACAACAAGTCGTCTATTTATGGGGGTTAGATCAAAAAGAGGATTGTCACCCCATGAAGCTTGCACAAGATAACTGCACAGCAGTGCTACACCTTGTGCAAGCCTTGCTCAAGACGTACTCAACCCCGCCAGCCCTCCTGATTGTCACCTGTGATGCACAAGCGGTGGTTGAACAGGATCGAGTAAATGGCTTCGTGCAATCATCTTTATGGGGGCTTGCCAAAGTCATCATGCTAGAACACCCAGAGTTGCGCTGTGTCTGCATGGATGTGGGAGCCGAATATTCACGCGAAGATGCGGCTGACACGATATTTACACAGCTAAAAAGAAGCCATCTATCAAACGAGCAACAAGAGAGTCAGTTGGCTTGGCGCAATGGTCAAGCATACGTGGCACGTCTCAGTCGATACAAACCTAAATCCGAACAACCACTTGATATCCGCAACGATAGCAGTTATTTGATCACTGGAGGACGGGGCGGTGTCGGATTACAAGTCGCACGGTGGTTGGTGGAACAGGGGGCAAAACATCTCGTTTTGCTGGGGCGCACTCAGCCCAGTCCTGAAGTACGTCTAGTATTGGATGAACTAGAAGAAGCGGGGGCGCAAATCATCGTAGCTCAAGCCGATATTAGCGATGAGAACGCATTGGCGCATATTTTGACAGATCTGACCGTACCTCTGCGTGGTGTGATCCACGCCGCCGGAGTGCTTGATGATGCGAGTCTGCTTCAACAAACACCAGCCAAACTCAAAAAGGTCTTGTTGCCAAAAGTACAGGGGGCTTGGACTCTGCATAACCTAACCCTCGACCAGCCACTAGACTTCTTTGTCCTCTTTTCTTCTGCCACCTCACTGTTGGGTGCGCCCGGACAGGCAAACTATGCCGCAGCAAATGCTTTCCTAGATGGATTGGCTGCCTATCGGCGAGGGCGAGGGCTACCCAGTCTCTCCATCAACTGGGGAGCATGGGATAAAGTCGGCATGGCGGCACGACAAGGGCTACTGGACAAATTGCCGCAAAGAGGCGAAGAGGCTATCCCGTTACAGAAAGGCTTAGACCTCTTCGGCGAATTACTGAACGAGCCAGCCGCTCAAATTGGTGTCATACCAATTCAATGGACTCGCTTCTTAGACCATCAAAAAGGCAATTCACCTTTTTATGAAAAGTTTTCTAAGTCTAGCCGGAAAGCGCAGAGTTCGTCCGATTCGATCGCAGTCAAGCACACAGAAGATATTCAGAGGAAACTGAAGCAAGCTGCCGTGCAAGATCGACCTAAATTGTTAGAAGCTCACCTTCGCTCTCAAGTCGCTCAACTGTTAGGAATAAACGTGGCGGAGCTACCAAGCGAAGAAGGAGTCGGTTTTGTGACATTAGGTCTTGACTCGCTCACCTCTATCGAACTGCGTAACAGTTTACAACGCACCTTAGATTGCTCATTGCCTGTCACCTTTGCCTTTGACTACCCAACCATAGAATTAGCGGTTGAGTATCTCACAGAAATTGTACTCACGCCGATGGAAAGTGTAGCATCGCAGCAAGCAGACTCGTTGTCAAACATACTCGCAGACACCTCGCAGACCCGTTTCCAGAACCTTGATCCCTCGTCCCTCAAAACAAGTCTTGATAACAAAACAGATGTGCTAGACAGTACGATCCAAAAGCATATGCCTCATACAACAGATGAGGATGAATCTTTGTCTACGATTCTGCAAAAATTATCGAAACACCTAGATTAGGTGCGAGCAGCGTTCAGTAGTCATGCGTAGCGATCGCGAGCGGATAAGTTTGGCTTGGTGCGAGTTGATCGTTTACCGTGTGCGTTCACGCCGAGGTGGATGTCAAGGCATATCGAGTGCTTCTGCCAGCATTCGCGCAATGTCATCCACACTCTCATTATCATCTATTTTGGATTCTATTGATATGCTGTGTGCTGTCTGTGCTGTTGGTTGTGCTACTTGCTCTGCCTTTTGCATAGAAGCATCATCATCAAACATTTTTGCGACTAGGTAGTCATGCAATGAATCAAGTGTTGGACAATCAAAGAGCAGAGTGGCTGGCAGAGGGAGTTCCAAACTACGTGTCAATTGATTCCGAAATTCAACTGCCATCAAAGAGTCCAGTCCCATATTCATCAATCCTTGATAGGGATCAATTTTTTGAGTAGACGCAAAACCGAGAACTTTAACTGCGGTTTTTTCAATATGTTCCATCAAAAGGGCATCGCGGTCTGTCTCTGGGAGTGTTTGAAGCTGTTGCCACAGACTGACTTTCTCTGAGGTGCTGCCTGCTGTTTGCCGCAACTTGGCTTCTTCTTCGTTACTCAAGTGGTGTGCAAAGTCTTCATAAAATGGCATATTCATGCCAACATGGGATAGATATTCAACCCAATTGGTTGGTTGTACAGCAACTTGGGGGATTGTCTGCTGATTAAGTTTTTGAATAAGTTCAAGGAGAATATGCCCTCCTTGCCTTGGAGGAATTGCCGCGATTCCCTGTTGTTTGAATGATAAATTGGCTGCCATGCCCACTTCTGCCCAAGCCCCCCAGTTGATACTCAAGCTGTTGGAACTTCTTGCCTGACGATAATACATTAATGAATCCAAAAACGCATTTGCTGCGGCGTAATTGGCTTGTCCCGGCTCTTCTATGAGCGACGCAACAGACGAAAACGCGACAAAGAAATCTAAGTCCAGGGTTTGGCTCTGTTGATCCAGATGCCAAGCTCCGCGCACCTTTGCCGCCATCACTTTTTCAAAACGTTCTCGATTTTGTTGGAGCAGGATGCCATCATCCAAGACTCCCGCCGCATGAACAATCCCTCGAAGAGAGGTCTTGCGCTGACTTTCTACTAAAAGTCGTTTGCAATCTGCCGCATCAGAGATGTCTGCAGCAATCAAATCAACCCTGATACCCTCTTGGCGTAGTCGGTCGATAATCGACTGGGCTTCTTTCGATACCTTACGGCGGCGACTGTTGAGAATTAAGTGCCTTGCCCCAGCATCCGCAAGCGTAAGTGCCACTTGCAATCCCAGACCGCCTAATCCACCTGCGATCAGATAGCCTCCATCGGGCTTGATTTCTGTTTGAATCAGCGCATGACGTTCTACTTGATAACGAATCAAGCGTGCAACATATCGTATTCCTTGGCGGTAAGCAATTTGAGATTCACCTTCTGTGGCTTGCAGTTCGTCCAATAACTGTGGTGTCCCATTTGAGAGCGTATCAAAATCCAAACAACGGCAATCAAATTCAGGATGTTCAGCACGGATGGTTCGACTCAATGCCCATAAGGGGGCTTGTTCAATCTGTAAATTCGCTAAGTCAGAACCAACCGCTTGACTATTTTGTGTAATTAGCCATAGTTTGGGTGTCCACTCTATCTCGCTGAGGGCTTGTACCAAATGAAGAAGTCCATCACATAAATTTAGAACGATATCTGGCACACTTAAGTCGATCAAATTATTAAAGACATTTGTTAAATCATGACGATTCCATAGATACAGTACATATTGACAAGGCGATCCACTGTCAGCCAGAGTTTCCAAAAAACATTTATAGTCGTTAAGAGAAGCGGGATTGATCGTGATGACTTTTGTTAGTGTCGTTACACCATCAAGGGCGACATCACCAAGATGTCCAGCGTGTGCAATGTGTTGCTCGGTCACTGTATACTCACGCCCAGGCACTACAAAAATACAGTGCTTTCCTTGGCTGTGTAAATGTGCTGCCAAGTCCGCCCCTATTCCTTCTGGTTGTGCAAAAAGAAGCCACGTTTCTGCACCTGTTTTATTAGCATCCAACTTCTCTGGGATTAGTAGAGGTTGCGATCGCCAATCGACGGTATATAGCCAGTCATGCCAAAAGTCTACCCCTTGCAAGGCATCAAGCGTAGCAACACGATCTTCTAACCCTACAAATTCTGCGATCGCTTGCCCACTCTCGTCAAACAGAGAAATATCCCATGTGTATTTATCTTTTTCTGTTGCATGAACCCACCACGTTTGTCCGCTTGCAGGCTGATAAAAACGTAGTTCATTCAGTGCAAAGGGCAACATCGTTTCTGATTTCCCATTTTCATCGTCAGACGAAGTTGCCAATGGCACTTGCATACACGCATCCAACAAACTGGGATGAACTACATAACCGTTGAACGATTCAATGCTTTCTGGTTTTTGCAGACGCGCCAATGCTTCTCCATTGCCTATCCATACTTTTTCTAACCAGCGAAAACAAGAGCCAAAAACAAGACTTTTATCTGTGAATGTTTGGTAGAACAGGTTGCGCTCAATTTCCTGCGGGCAACGTGCTTGTATTTCTTCTAGCTCCACTCTAGGAGGCACTGTCTCTTCAAGCTTAAATTGCCCGTTGGCATGGGTGACTGGTGTCTCAAAATCAGCATCTGTTCTGCTGCTCTCAGGTACATCCTCAGCAAAGCTGAACAATTCAAACTGCGTCTCGTCGCCAAGCTGGCGTGGCGCGGCATAAGAGGGAGAACAAGTTACTTGCACCGTGCGACTCGCTTCATCAGCGATTGCCAGAGGTACAGGGAAGGTCACATTTTTTAGCAAATAGGTGGTTTGCTTTGCACTATTCCCTCCATTTACATGAGCATTTGCATATGACTCGGCAATACTCAGTATCATTGATAGATAGGTTGCACCTGGCAACACAACTGAACCATGAATGCGATAGTCATCAATAAAGGGCAATGTTTCTAGACTAAATTCTTTCTCAAAGATTGTTTCGTTGTGACGCGGCAGGTTCATGCGCCTGTCTAGTAGAGGACGCAGGCTTTTAGCGGCGTGCTTTTGTTGGGCTAATTCTACCCAGTAACGCTGCCGTTGCCACGGGTATGTCGGCAGGGCCACTTTATGTCGCGCATAGTCTTTATCAAAACCGATCCAGTCAATCTCAACGCCATGAACATATAGTTTACTTAAGCTCTCCAACATTTGCTGCCAGTCGCTACGATTCTCACGCAAACTGGGCATCATCATTGGTGCATAGGATGAATTCTCAGAACTTTGTAACTCAACCATGCCAAGCAGTATGGGTTTGGGGCCGATTTCGATCGCGAAATTGACATTCTGTTCGCCTAACACCTTAACCCCATCCGCAAAACGAACAGTTTCTTGCACGTGCCTCACCCAATAATCGGGAGTGGCGATTTCTTCATAGATCCGTTGACCCGTAACATTCGATATCAGGTTAATCTGCGGTGGCTGATAGGTGATGGTGTTGGCAATTCGACGGAATTGACCTAAGATTGGCTCCATCAATGGCGAGTGAAAGGCGTGAGAGACCGTTAGTTGGCGTGTCTTGATGCCTTCGGCAGCCAGTTGTTGGGTAATCTGTTGTAATGTCTCCCTTTTACCAGAAATAACCACACTCTCTGGGCCGTTGATTGCCGCAATAGAAACTTCTCGGCTAACAGGCTCAATCGCTTGCTCTATGCGCGATTTATTAGCCATGACCGACACCATCGCCCCATAGCGAGGCAGTTCTTGCATCAGACGACCTCTTTCAGCAATCAGTTTGAGACCATCTTCTAAAGAAAAGACACCCGCCACACAAGCAGCCACATATTCTCCCACACTATGCCCCATCACCACATCAGGCTCAACGCCCCACGATCGCCACAACTGCGCCAGTGCATATTCAATGGCGAAAAGAGCGGGTTGAGTATAAGCGGTTTCATCAATTTGGGATGGCGTGTTCAATCCCATCTCTTGACTGGGATAGAGTATTGAGAGGAGCGACTTGCCCAACAGTGAATGCAGAATCTCATCACAGCGGTCGATTGTTTGCCGAAAGGTGGGTTGGGTCTCATAAAGTTCTTGCCCCATACCCACATACTGTGAGCCTTGACCTGTAAAGAGAAAAGCTATTTTTGAGAGAGAGGTCGCCTCACCCTGCACCTCTCCCGATCGCGCAAACGTTTCCAATTGCTGGCGCAACTGCGTTTTAGACTCTGCTACTGCTGCAAAGCGATGTCTAAAGTGTTTGCGCCCTGTGTTGGCTGTAAAGCAAATATCCGCCAGACTCTCCTGCAAGTCCTCGGTAAGATAAGTCACATCACGCCGAGCAAGTTCTTGTAGTGCTTGAGGTGTCTCTGCTGATAAGGTAAGAATATGCTGCTTTAAATCAATCTCTAAAGTAGACTGCTTTATTTTTGGGGCTTCCTCTAAGACGACATGAGCATTGGTGCCGCTAAAACCGAAAGAACTGATTCCTGCGAATCGATCGCCAGCAGGCCAAGCTGTTCGTTCTGTTGGGATGCTGATTGGCAATCGATCCCAGTTAATGCGAGGATTAGGCTGGTGAAAGTGTAAATTAGGCGGAATTTCGCCATGCTGCATGGCAAGGACGACTTTAATCAGTCCAGCAATCCCTGCGGCGGCTTCTAGATGCCCAATATTTGTTTTGACTGAACCAATAATTAAAGGCTGCGATCGTTGATTGAAGATCGTTCCTAACGCACCGACCTCGATCGGGTCTCCTAAAGAAGTCCCCGTGCCATGAGCTTCTATATAGTTAACTTGTTCTGGTGTTATTCCGCTATTGGCGATCGCTTGGCGAATCACGGCGGCTTGTTGGGGACCATTCGGAACGCTCAACCCACTCGTGCGCCCATCTTGGTTTATGGCTGACCCCCGAATCAACGCCAAGATGTTGTCCCCATCGGCTTGTGCGTCCGACAATCGCTTGAGTACGATCGCGCCACATCCTTCTGCTCGGACATACCCGTTTGCCGAGGCATCAAAAACTTTGCAACGACCATCAGGAGACAACATCCGGGCTTTTGCTAACGAAATACTTTCCTCTGGCGCTATCAGCCGATAGACTCCCCCAACCAACGCTAAGTCACATTCTCGCTGGCGCAAACTCATCAGTGACTGATGTACAGCGACTAACGACGAAGAACAAGCCGTATCTATCGAGAGACAGGGGCCTGTCAGACCTAGAAAGTAGGACAAGCGACCACTGGCTGTGCTATGAGCATTACCCGAAGCCAAATAAGTATCAATTGCTCCTTGCTTCAAGAGTATTTCACGATAATCAAGGTTACTAATACCGACAAATACGCCCGTTGCCGAAGGTGGCATCACTGCTGCATTTTCCAGTGCTTCCCAACTCACCTCCAATAGCAAACGTTGCTGAGGGTCAAGAGAAACTGCTTCTCGCGGTGATATGCCAAAGAATTGGGCATCAAACTCCTGAAGTTGCTCGACAAACCCACCAAAGCGAATTGACATCTTGTCTGCGCTCTCCAAATTTCCGTCTACGCAGGCATCAACATCCCATCGGTCTTTTGGTACCTCACGAATAGCATCAACCCCATCACGCAACAACTGCCAGAACTCTTCTGGACTATTCGCACCTGGAAATCGACAGCCCATACCCACGATCGCGATGGGTTCGCCTTGGGTCTCCTTCAACCTGTTAACTTCAGCTTCCAGAGCCTCTATCTTGTGATAGGATTGCTTGATTAATCGTTCGTATTTTCTGAGTTTTTCATCCATCGGCTTAAAGTTCCATCTCTAGTTTCGCGGCAAGCAACTGCACCATCTCATCTATTGACGACATCTCATCTTTTTCATCAGATTCAGGCTTTTGTAGCTGCTCAGGTGTTCCGAGCAATTCGTCGGCCAGGTAATTCACGAGAGCCTGTGGCGTTGGATAGTCAAAAGCCAAAGTGGAAGAAAGAGAGCAGCCCAAACTGGCTTGTAACCTGTTTCTTAACTCGACAGAAGCCAGCGAATCCATGCCCAGGGTAAAGAAGCCAACGTCTTGCTTTGCCAGTAGAGTCTTCGCGTCAATTCCCAAAACTAGAGCCACCTGCTCCCGAACATGAGCCTGCAACAGAGTCAGTCCCTCTTTGGGCGGAGCGTTCTCTAATCGCTCTCGAATATCATGCTTGAAAGCTTGGGGGCGAGAATCCCTCTCCTGTAAGGTTAGTTTACCTGCGGAGGTGTCGAGCCTCTTCATGACATCGCTGAAGAACGGCTGCGGAGTCAATTGCCTTGCTAAGAATTGTGACCAGTCGATAGGCATGACACCCACTTGATGCACCGCACTCTCGTCTTTGAGCAACTGCTCGATAATTTGCAAGCCCTGTGCAAGTGTAATGGTTCCCTCTCCCTGTTTGCTGGACAACTTATCTAGTCCAAGTCGAGCCGCAATTCCCACTTCGCTCCACGTACCCCAATTAATCGAGAGGCTCGGTAGCCCTAAGTGGCGACGATAAGAGGCGATCGCATCAAGAAAAGCATTTGCTG
The DNA here is from genome assembly GCA_049646245.1 of Crinalium sp. GTDB lineage: Bacteria > Cyanobacteriota > Cyanobacteriia > Cyanobacteriales > PCC-9333 > Crinalium. Next base: position 27,738 of record JBARVL010000095.1, read on the forward strand.
TAGCGTGATTGGCTTGCCCAGCGTTACCTAGCAAAGAGGTGGCGGAAGAGAACAAGACAAAGAAGTCTAAAGACTGATTTTTGGTCAGTGTATGTAGGTTCCACGCACCTGCTACCTTGGGAGCCATCACTTCTTTAAAGGCTTGCCAACTTTGCTGCTGTAGAATCCCATCATTCAATGTACCTGCCGCGTGAATAACACCCCGTAATGGTGGGTACGTTGCTGCTGCAAGCGATCGGGCTAGTTGTTCTGCATCGGCAATATCGGCTTGCACAACTTTCACGTCAGCCCCAAGTTGCTCTAGTTCGCTTAATTGAGCTTGCTGCTCCTCCCTCACACCGCGTCGTCCGACTAGGACGAGGTGTCTGGCTCCATGCGTAACCAGAAAACGAGCCACCAGTAACCCCAGTCCGCCTAAACCACCAGCAATTAGATAGCTACCATCCTCATGGAACGTGAGAGGCTCTTGTTTGCCTTCTCTTCTTGAATTGGGGTGAGCTAAGGGCGAAAGTCGTGCCACATACCGCGTTTGCTTGCGAAATGCTATTTGGTTTTCACGAGGTTGCGTTTGAAGCTCAGGCGCAGATGTTGCTGATCCAGGCTCTTCGTTGGCGAGAAGTTCGCCCTTAAGTGCTTCCACTTGCGCCTCAACTGCCGCATTGGGGTCTAAATCCACTTGCACCGTTCGTAGCTCTGGGTGTTCGATCGCAATTACTTTTCCCATCCCCCAGAGGGTCGATCCAACTACATTTTGAACATGATGTTCGTTGACGGCTTGTGCGCCTAGCGTGACCAGTGACAAGCGAGGGGTTTCTCCATAGCTTGCAAGCGATTGAACTAAGTACAGCGTACTGCCGCAGCTTAAAAGAGTGGCTGCGTCCAAGTCAGTCGAAACCATGCTCCAACAATGTACGATTTCTTGTATGTTTGGCACCCGCTTCAACAACTGTTTCCACTCTTCAAGGTTTGTAGGATTGATAGTAAACGTTTGCGGGTCTTTCTCTGCGTATTTTTCTCCTGGTAAGAGGAGCGTACAATCCTCTCCTTCTCCACGTAACCGTTTGGCTAGTAGCCGACCAATCTCCTCATCAGCCAAGAGCAGCCATCTTCGCGGCGTTGTGATCGCTGGTTCATTACGCGCCACAATCACCGCCTCGCGGGGCAATTTATGTGAGCCTTCTATTTCTGTCCATAAGGCGGTTGTTTTGCTGAATCCCATTTCTTGCAATAAGATTTGCCACTGCTCAGGAGACAATAGTGGATGGTTGGGGCGTAAGTCACGGTCTGTAAACTTCCACCAGCCTTCTGTTAAGCCAAAGGTTAGATCTGCCCAACGTGCGGGTTCGCTGTCTTCCATCAGGATCAACATCCCGCCTGGTGCCAACAATTGCCTGACATTTGCAAGCGTTTGACGCAAGTCGCTAGTAGCGTGTAATACATCCGCCGCCACAATTAAATCGAAGGTTAGGGATTCAAATCCTTGCGCCTGTGGCGCTTTTTCGATGTCTAATACCTGATAGCGCACAAACGGGTAATCTTTAAACCGCTCTTCCGCTTTGGCGATAAAAAAGGCACTGATGTCGGTAAAGACATATTCTGTGCGATCGACAGGCAGATGCGGTAACAAGTAGGCTGTGGTTCCGCCTGTGCCAGCACCAATTTCTAAAATGCGCCAACCACGTTCCTGCGGCAACTGCTCAAGGGTTGAAAGAACCGCTTCTTGTACCAGAGTATTCGTGACACCCAAAACTTTGGCTTCGCGATAGAGCTTGCTTAACGTTGTTGTGTCGCCCGCAGGGAAGAGCAACTGTATCGGGTCGTATTTTCCTTGTAGTACTTCAACCAATTTTGCACAGCAACGCAAGACCAGTGCGATCTCGGCTTCTGCTTCTTTTGCTTCGAGTTCATCAAGAAGCACCTGTAGGTCAATCGTTTCAGGGTGTGAAATGACTTCCCATGTCGTCATCGACTCGCTTCGGAGTATTTCTGCTTCGGCTAGTATATCGAGCAAACGAGCGAACAGTTGCCGATGTCGATCGACGACCCTCAATTCTGATGCTTTCTGGGCGGTGGAAAAACGCTCGCCGATCTCAAACAGCCAACCCATTTGTCGGAAAGCGTCCACAAAGTAAGCTAGACTTAACCTTTCGAGTTGGGTAAAGGCGACCCCATAAGTTGCCAAATCTGCTTCGACGATCAACGTTGCTAACTTTGTTTCGAGGCGCTTGTGAATCTTATCTGGGGTTGGCAGGTAATTCGGTAAGAGTCCAAAACGCGCTCTTTGTTCCCACACGACCTGATAAAGCCAATTTCGCCAAGATTCTGGCGATCGCAACATCGCTTCACGGCGCACAAGGACAGATTGCACGCCGGACATGATGGCAACCACACGTCCCTGAGTATCAAATAGATGAATGTCTGCAATCAGTTTCCTTGGTAGCAAATCAATACCCTGCCCTTGATCTGTACTCAAAGGAGGTCGATATTGGGCGCGACACCAAAGTTCTGAACTCGGACGACCATATACTTGTAGGCGCTCCATGCCAACGGGTACATAAGTCTGACCTTGGCTCGCTTCAGGATAAGAGACCGTGATCATTTGCAGCCCCGCATCCAAGAGTACAGGATGGAATTGGTAGGCATTAACCCGCGCAAGCAAGATTTCTGGCAGGCTGACTTTGGCGAGTGCGATCGCATCATGGCTTTTGGCAAATGAGAGTGGATAACGCCAAAGCTGCTTCACCCCACGCATCATTGGCCCCATATCCATCTGACGCGCCATTTCTTCCTGATAAAGCACATCTACCGATACTTCTTCAGAACAATGTGCCTGTAACGCCATCAAGTCGATTGCCTCGGTTTCTATCACTTGCTCTTGGAGGATTAGCTTTCCAGAGGCATGAAGCACCCAAGAATTTTCTTTTTCTAAAGAGAGGATTTCAAAAAAATAAGCGGACTCTTCATGTCGGCTTAAGACCACTTGCACAGTTTGCCCAACATCTGGAATAATGAGTGCTTGCGCGATCGACACATCTTCGAGCCAGAATGTACTTTCTGGTCTAAGAGCCTTCCCCGCTGCCAGCGCCATCTCGAAATAGGCGACACCCGGAAGGATGACATTTCCAAATACTTTATGATCGGCGACCCAAATTGGGAAGTCGGAGTGGATGAAAGTTTGAAAGTAAATCTCTTGAGTACGCGACAAATGGAGCCGTTGACCAAGCAGAGGATGCTGCGCCACGCAAGCGTTACGAGTTTGTTTAGTAGTATTTGTGGCTTGTTGTATAGATCGCTGATGACTACTAATTGGCTCTACCCAACACCGTTCTCGCTGCCAAGGATAAGTCGGTAGTAGCACGCGGCGACGAGCATACCCCCGATCAAAGCTGACCCAATCTACTGGCACACCTGCTAAGTAAAGCTTGCACAAACTATTTAATAGCTGTTGCCAATCATCCTGTTTCGGGTGCAAACTAGGCAACCAAACCCCCTCGTGTTCAAGCAAGCAGTTGCGTCCCATGCCCAAAAGAACGGGTTTGGCACCGATTTCTATAAATACGTTTGCCCCTTGACGCTCAAGGCTATCCATTCCTGCGGCAAATCGGACGGGCTGCCGCACATGGCGCACCCAATACTCTGCGGTGGCGATCGGTCGTTCCTCGGTACAAGCTTCATGGCTTGCCAATTTTCCTGTCACATTGGAGATAAGCTTGATTTGAGGTTCCGAGTAAGTGACCTCTTGTGCAACCTGCGAGAAAGAGTCCAACATCGGTTCCATTAGCGGCGAGTGGAAGGCATGGGAGACGTTTAGCCTCTCGCTTTTGATGCTCTCAGTTTCCAACGTGGCACAAATAGCATCGATCGCTTCCTGTTGCCCAGAAATAACAATACTTTGCGGGCCATTAATCGCTGCGATCGCCACCTGCTCCCTATAAGGCTGAATGAAATCTGCGACCTGCTCTTCACTTGCCATCACAGAAACCATACTGCCATCACGAGGAAGCGCCTGCATCAGCCGTCCCCGCTCGGCAATCAGTTTAAGCCCATCTTCTAGGCTAAAGACCCCCGCTACGCAAGCAGCCACGTATTCACCCAAGCTATGACCCATCACCACTGAAGGCTGGATGCCCCACGATCTCCATAACTGATAGAGCGCATATTCGACGGCAAAAAGGGCGGGCTGGATATAAGCCGTGTTATCTAACGAGAGGTCATGCTCAGATGAGCTAAAAAGGACAGAGAGAATGGACTCGATACCTAAATTTTGTAAAATGGTTTCACATCGGTCGAGGGTTGCACGAAATGTTGGTTCAGTATCGTAGAGGGTACGCCCCATATTGATGTACTGTGAACCTTGACCTGTAAACAGGAATGCGATCGTCGGCGTGACATTTTCTTGCTGTGCTGAAATTGTAGCCTGTGCAGTTTTGAGTTGTGTGTGTAAGCCAGGTATTGATTCAGCTACAACCGCTATGCGATGCTCAAAATGTTTGCGTCCTGTGTTGGCTGTGAAACAAAGATCGCCTAAGTCAGTATCAGGGTGTGCCTCGATATGTTGGATGTAGCGTTGCACCAACTGATGTAAAGCCTCTTTTGTATGGGCAGAGAGCGTTAGCAGATGATGACTGCGTTCTGGCAAAGAAGAGGACACTGCGGTTTGCTGTACAGGCGGCTCCTCTAGCACAACATGGCTGTTGGTTCCGCCGACACCAAAAGAACTCACGCCAGCCCGTCGCGGATGACCATTCCTAAACCATTTGCGTAATTCTGTGTTTACAAAGAACGGGGTTGCGTCAAAATCAATCTGTGGATTAGGGTTGGTATAGTGCAAGCTCGGTGGAATTTGTCCATGTTGTACAGCTAGAGCAGCCTTGATGAGTCCAGCAATGCCTGCCGCTTCATCTAAGTGACCAATGTTGGTTTTGACCGATCCAATAGCGCACTGTTTTGTATTAAGTACGCTGTCCGTACTGCGCTGAAATGCCTGTGCTAACCCTGCCACTTCAATCGGATCGCCCAACTTGGTGGCTGTGCCATGCGTTTCTACATAGCCAATGGTGCTGGCATCTATGTCAGCGACGGCAAGTGCCTCGACGATCGCATCGGCTTGTCTATCTACGCTCGGTGCCGTGTAGCCCATCTTGAGCGCACCGTCGTTGTTGATGGCTGTGCCTTTGATGACTGCCATAATGTTGTCATTATCGTCCAGTGCATCCTGCAAGCGTTTGAGCAAGACCAATCCCCCGCCATTGCCAAAGATGGTTCCCTGCGCCTGGGCATCAAAAGCACGGCAATGACCATCTGGCGAACGGATCATGCCTTCTTCATAGAGATAGCCTCCTTTGTGGGGGACAACCACCGAGATGCCGCCAGCAAATGCCATGTTACACTCGTTGCCGATCAAACTTTGACAGGCTATATGGACAGCCACTAGGGAGGTTGAACAGGCTGTCTGCAAATTGACACTCGGCCCCTTGAGATTGAGCTTGTAGGAGATCCGCGTGGCAAGATAGCTGCGATCGTTGCCGATTTTGGACTGAAACTGCGCCATATCAGTTTCGATAAAGGGCTGCTCGGTAGTGATGCCTAAATCGGAACAAATGTTGTTGAGCAGATAGGTACTCAGGCTCGCTCCGGCGTAGACACCCACAGACCCTGGATAGGTTTCGGGATTATAACCTGCCCGCTCAAAGGCTTCCCAAGCGCACTCTAGCAAAATCCGTTGTTGAGGGTCTGTCACCGCCGCTTCTTTGGGGTTGTAGCCAAAAAAGGTAGCATCAAATAATTCAATGCCTTCTAGCACCGCGCCCGCTTTGACATAAGCGGGATGATTAAGTAACTCAGGCAAGGTCTGCTCTAGCTCATCATCACTAAAAAAGGTGATGGATTCGACACCATCACAGAGATTCTGCCAGAACTGCTCAATCGTTTCGGCACCCGGAAATCGACCTGCCACACCGATGATGGCAATATCGTTGGTGTCACCTGCCTGCTTTTTACGTACTTTCTTGATCCTGGAGGCTGTATCATTTGAGGCTGCGTCTGCTTGGCGATCGATATATTGTGCCAATGTCTGAATTGTTGGATATTGAAAGAGTGAGACAGTGGACAAATTGATATTAAAGGTCTCGCACAGCGATTTGTAGGCTTGGGTCAACACCAGTGACGTGCCGCCTAGCTCAAAAAAATTGTCATGGGTTCCCACACTATCTAAAGCAAGATGACTGCCCCAAATTTCTGCTAAACGTTGCTCCGTCTGTGTATGGGGCTTGACCAGTGGGGTAGACAATGCAGGGCGATCGCGCTTGGGTTCGGGCAGCGATCGGCGGTCAAGCTTACCACTGGGAGTCAAGGGCATGACCTCGATCTGGATAAATCGCGAGGGCATCATGTGTTCTGGCAGCACCTCTTCCAGATGTTGACGCAAGCTGGGTTCTAGTTCATCAAAACTGACTTTATCTGTATCGTTTTGTATGACATACCCCACCAACTGCGTATCACCTGCGACATCACGTGCCACAACGACACATTCTCGCACAGCCTCGTGACGTGCCAACACGGTCTCGATTTCGCCCAGTTCCACACGGAAACCTCGGATCTTGACTTGGTGATCCATCCGTCCCAGATGCTCAATCGTGCCGTCGGGCAGGTAGCGTGCTAGGTCGCCCGTGCGGTAGAGTTTCCCCCCCTGCCCGCTAGCCTCAGTGGATTCCCGAAATAGATTGGGGATGAATTTCTCATTCGTCAGGTCAGGCAGATTTTGATAGCCACGGGCTACGCCAACACCACCAATATATAACTCACCCTCTTCACCAACAGGCACAGGTTGCTGGGCATCATCCAGAATATACACTTGAACATTGTGCAGTGGATGACCCACTGGCACTAGCGTCGGCCAACTCTCTGGATCGCCATCTAAGGTATGGGTGGTGGCATCTTGAAATTCCGTCGCACCATAGTGATTGTGCAAGATGGCATCAGTCTGTCGAAAGAGGTTGGCGACGGCGGGTGTAATACGCATCTGTTCGCCTGTGGTGATGACTTCGCGAAGCGCAGTCGGGATGTGGCTGCTTCCATCGACAGCCTCGGCTAACTGTAGCAGAGCCGTGACGGGCAGGAACAATTTCTCGATCGCCTGTTGGCTGATGAACTCGATCAGAGCAAAGGGATTTTGGCGTACTGCCTCTGGAACTAAAACCAGCGTCCCGCCGAGACAGAGCGTGGAGAAGATCTCATGGAAAGAGAAGTCAAAGCTCACTGCACAAAATTGCAACGTCCTGACACCCCGAACCGATGGCCGCGTCTGCTGATGCCACCAGAGCAAGTTGACCAGCGAGCGATGTTCCATCAAAACCCCTTTGGGATTGCCTGTGGAGCCGGAAGTGTAAATGCAGTAAGCGAGATTGTTGGGGGCAACTTTTGTCTGAAGTGCTTCAGCAACCGAATTTTCCTGAAAAACTGCGGTTTTCTGCTCCAAACAAACAATCTCGCATTCTTGCAGCACCGATATGATTGGCATCAATTGCTCGGCAACATCGGTTGAAGTCAGTAGCACGCGTGTGCCAGAGTTACGCAACATATAGTCGATGCGCTCGGCAGGATAACCCGCATCCAAAGGCACGTATGCACATCCAGCCTTCAGGATACCCAACAGACCAATGAACAGTTCAGCCGAACGCTCGATGCAGATGGCGATGAGGTCATCAGGCTGGCAGCCTAGTGACAAGAGATGCTGGGCTAGGGAGTTAGCGCGTACATTTAATTCCCCATAGGTAAGGGATTGCTCATCCTCAATGAGTGCGATCGCATCTGGTCGTTCAGCAGCTTGACACTCAAACAAGTGGTGAATGCAACTGTCTGGAAACTCAGCTTGTGTCGCATTCCAGTCAAATAGAATTTGTTGGCATTCACTCTCTTGCATGGGTGTAGGGGCTCCTAAATGATGAAGCGAGAAACGCCATTGGTTGATGCAGCTAGTGGCGTATAGTCTAGTTTAGCGGCGTATAGTCTAGTTTAGGGAAGTAATCCTCACAGGTTCCGCGGCGACGGATATCCCACGTTGCACAGTGCAGAGAGCCGCCAAACTCATAGACATTGCGGAAGGGAATCGGGTAGACTTCAAAGCCGTGCATATCGAGCAATTCATGGAGCGAATGCTCTTGCGCTTCGCAGATGACTTTCTTGGGCGAGATGCTCAACACATTCATCGATAACCATTTGCTTGACTGGCAGAACATGGGCATCTCATCGTTGCTTGAAGTGGGGTGTGGTGCTTCGATGAATTGCCAATCGTTATCCATGAAGAGTTTTTCTTCGCCCTCTTTAAGGGGGCGCTCTGGATTCGTTAGAACAACGCCAGGTGCCAACGGGACAAAGGTACAGTCAAGGTGGGATGGAAAAAGATCTAGTGGGAAGTGAACATCATGCACGCGAAAGCCACGTGGCTCCAAATGCCGTTTGAGCCAGTGAATTCCTGCTCGATTGGTCGTCATAGACTCCTGCACAAAGATATCACAGCCAAAGCGGCTACAGTCTGCCGCATCAAAAATCACCTCATCCTGGGTTACACAGAATTCAAAATTACGCATACGCTTAAAGCGCTCTTCTAGCGGCCACTCCCAAAACTCTTCGCAGTACATGGCATCCTGCATAGTCGGTTTGGGCGCAGCATTCCAGATCATATGAGGATCGTTGTGCCAATATTCGTAGACTAGCTTGCGATAAGGCAGATACTCAAAGAAGCGTGACCGCCGTGACATGGTTGCTTCGAGAATTTCGTTGCCCAAGGTGATCATCACATCACGCGGGCAGACCGCACAATATTGATTCTCTACCTCAAACAGCGGTGTCTTCACAGATACGCCAAAGTTATGTTTCTCTGGGCGGCGCACAGTTATGCAGTGTGATTCTAGAAGTGCTACCAGCCCATTCAACTCCTCATTAGCTTTCTCTGTAACTTCTTGCTTTTTAGGCCCCCTAGGGAAAGGGAACATTGCCGAAATGTTTTTGTCGCGTAAAGCGGGGCGGCTGCCTGGCTCAGTTGGTTCAAAATAGGCATCATCTGCAATCCCGACCACTATCTCTTCTAGTTCATCCCATTCATTCCAAGCATTAACAATTCTTGTTTGCATCTCTTCAACACGCTGATAAATCTATTAATAAATGATTAACTAACTTCGTCTCAAAACCATAAGCACTGAAAACGAATTCAAATTAGGGTACTGTCAACTTAAGACAGCAGGCGAAAAATTTGCCATGAGACCGTTGTTGAATAAAATAACGGATAGTGCCTAGATCTTGACTGATGAGGAGGCAAGTCTGGAGCTTGACCCCACCGGAATCGCGAGGGGCTACGGGTTCAATCGTAGCGGAGATAACCCGTAGGGGGATAGCGGGAAGTGTTTCGGGTATCGAACTCTTAGATACGTTCAACAGATCTTGTTTGATGATTTCAGGGCTACTGAAAACCCAGACCTCAGCCGTTAGGCAGGTCTAGGTAGTTTATCTAATCCTTATGTAAAGGAGTATGTCATGCAAGAAAAGCGCATCGCCATGTGGTCTGTGCCACGCAGTTTTGGTACAGTGCTGCTACAAGCCTGGTCGAGTCGGCCAGATACCAGTGTCTTTGATGAACTTCTCTCCTTTCCCTATCTCTTTATCAAAGGGAAAGACCTGGGCTTTACTTGGGCAGAGCTTGATTCTAGCCAAATGCCCTACGCAGATTGGCAATACGTCATCGATCTGTTAAAGGCTCCCCTGCCAGAAGAAGAGTATTGCCGATACGTCATCGACCTGTTAAAGGCTCCCCTGCCAGAAGGGAAATCGATTTGCTACCAGAAGCATCAAGCGTATCATTTAATCGAAGAGATAATGGGGCTTGAGTGGATCTTGCCCTTCAGCAATTGCTTTCTGATTCGCCAACCCAAAGAAATGCTTTTATCTTTGCATAAGATTGTGCCGCATTTTACCTTTGAAGAAACAGGCTGGCTCAAATTAAAACGGCTGTTTGACTATGTACATCAAAACAGCGGAGCAATCCCGCCTGTCATAGATGCACACGACTTGCTGAATGATCCGCCGCAAATGCTCTCCAAGCTTTGTCAGGCTGTAGGAGTTGAGTTTACCGAGTCCATGCTCAGTTGGCCCCCCATGGAGGTCGAGTTGAACGAAAAACTAGCCCCTTGGTACAGCACCGTAGCAAGTTCTACCCATTTTCACCCGTATCAGGCTAAGGATGAGCCGTTGCCGCTACATCTTGTCGATATCTGTGAACGTTGCAATGAAATCTATCAGGAATTATATCAATTTAGACTTTCTTAGTGTTCCGTTTCATAAGTGATGTCCGGGTTAGAGAAGTTGTGTAGCAAAAAAATCTGGGCATGATTCCTTCAAACCTCATTTTTTGACTTGCTCTAGTGTTGCTTGCAGTTCGATAGGCGATCGCAATTTGTGAGCCAATTGCGTGACAACCGTCTCCAGCTTTGATAAACCTACTTAGTTGGGTTGGTCTTTTTGCGATCGCCTCCTCCAACTTTCACCTAATTCCCCAAGCACTACCGATTTTTCCTGCCACAGTTTAATAGTGCAAGTGGTTCACTTTGAGTTGGTAGTTAGACCCAATAAGCTTTAGTTGGTTCAACTGGTGCCACCGTTTGAGTAAGAGTTATGAGATATTGCCGCAAACGGAAGAAGCTTTCATCTATGTAGCAAACATCCGCTTGATGTTGAGACGCTTGGCATAACCATCAACCTTTTTATATATGGTCTTATATTAAATTTTTGTACCTATCTAAAGATAGAAGTAATTAATTTTCTGACCATACAAAGTTTATACATATATTTATAAAGAAATATTAAAACCTGACTTTCTTTGAGTAAAGTTTTTAGTAACTAGCTCCTTAATCTATGAACCTGACGTTTCCAAGCCAGTATGACTTTATACCCCGCTACTTCCGACTAGCTTTTACCAACGTCATATCGAATATTATGGTACCACTGGCTAATTTAGTCAGTATCATGTTTTTAGGTCATCTCTCGGAAATCCACCACCTAGCTGGAGTAGCCCTAGCTGGAAACCTGCTTAACTTTCTTTACTTTGTTTTATCGTTTTTACGAATGGGCACTACTGGCGTAACAGCACAAGCAGTCGGACGAGATGACCGAGAGGGTGTGCTGTTGGTGGGACTGCGTAATGGTTTAATTGCTCTGGCGCTGGGGGTTGCGATCGTACTGTTGCATTACCCGTTGGGAGTGTTGGGGTTTTCTATACTAGATGTCGCCCCGGAAGTTAAGTCTTCATCTCAAGCGTATTTTAACACCCAGAGTTGGGGAGCGCCTGCCATTTTGCTCAACTTTGTCCTTCTTGGCTGGTTTCTGGGACGGGAAAAAAATGGCTTAGTTGTGCTGTTGTCTGTCGTCGGTAACGCTGTCAAAATAGCACTCGACTATTTGTTGATTATCTACTTGGACTGGTCAAGCATGGGGGCAGGAGTGTCTTCTGCTACAAGTCAATATCTCACCCTATTGCTGGGATTGTTTTTTGTGTGCCAAGAAATCCAGTGGCAAGAGGTACGAGAAGTAGCTGGAAGAATTTGGGACATAAAGGCTATACGCTCCACCTTAACTCTCAATGGAAACATCTTTGTCAGCAATTTAGTTTTTATGTTTACCGCCTTAACGTTTAACTACGAGGGCGCACAAATGGGGACAATTATCTACGCTCAAAATGCCTTGCTCTTACAAATATGGAGTTTGAGCCTCTACATTGTTGAAGGATTGGGATTCGGTACAGAAACTCTGGCAGGAAACTTTAAAGGAAAAGGAGCAAAAGAACAGTTACTACCCCTAGCAAAAGTTTCTGTGGGAATGGCTCTGCTGGTGAGTCTTGTTTTCGGCGGAGTATGTTGGCTATTTCCCGATACTGTTTTTGGGTTGTTAACCAACCACACAGAAATCATTGACAATATTGATATTTTTATTCCCTGGTTGGTACTTGTCCTATTATGCAATTCAGTATACTGCATAATAAGTGGGTACTTTTTGGGTTTGGCTCAAGGGAATACTCTCCGCAATGTTAACTTAGTCGCGCTTATTATAGGATTTTTACCTGCGGATGTAGCCGCTGTTAAATTTGAGAGTAACCATATCTTGTGGTTGGCTTTCTTTTTGTTCAACGCCATTGGAGTGCTGATGTTTGGGGTACAGATGCACGGGACAGATGTCGGTGATGTTGAGAATGATAGTGTATCTCTTCCAGCTTTAGAAGCTTCTCGCGCCTTGACTTTAACTATAGAAGAAACCAATCAACAGATGATAGCTGAAAAATTGGAGGTAGACCAGTATGAGAGGTAATTGATAAACTAATCGCTAACTGGTGCGATTCGATGTCGCACAAATAGAGTAGTTTTCTTTAACAACTCTAGTTAGTGTCCAACTATCCTTGCATCTAAAAAGCTATCTAAATTATCTGGGTCGCCATGAACCGCCCAATATACTACTGTTGGGTATGCAATATTTAAAAATTTACTAATCTCTTGCTAAGTTTTTTGATTATTTATCAATAATACGAGCAAAACTTTGTCTCTTACATAAAGGTTTTTCTGCTCTTTTAGCGTTTTCATTAGCTGATCTGTGGGATTGATAAAGATGATTCTTTTCTGGCATATATAGCTGTAATAATTTATTTAATTATTTTGACATTATACAATCAAGCTGCATAGCAGCTTATTACTTAATTTTAGTCTTTCATCTCAAGTTTACGTTATTCTGAAACGAACATAAATTTATGACAAAAAAACAGGTAGACACATTAGTGATACACGCTCATCTCTTTACGATGCAGGGAACTGGTGTGGGATATATTGCTGATGGGGCACTTGCAGTTGACGGCAGCCGTATTGTAGCAGTTGATTCGACAGAGACGTTGCTGAGTTATTTTGAGGGCAGAAAGATTCTTGAGGCCGCAAATTGTGCGGTCTTGCCTGGACTGATTAATGCTCACGTAGACACAAGTTTGGTGCTTATGCGTGGGGCGGCGCAAGATGTAACCAATTGGCTGATGGACGCGACAATGCCTTATTTTACCCATATGACACCACTTTCAAGCATGGCTGCAACACGCTTGAGAGTGGTGGAAGAGTTGAAGGCAGGTACAACAACATTCTGTGATAATAAAGTTTTTAGCCCCCTCTGGGGGGAATTTTTCGATCAAATTGGAGTACGGGCTAGTCTGGCTCCTATGTTCGACGCACTCCCACTGGATTTGCCACCACTTCAAGAGGGGGATCTTTATCCCTTTGATGTCAAGGCAGGGCGACGTGCAATGGAAGAGGCTGTGGACTTTGCCAGTGCTTGGAATGGAGCGGCAGAGGGACGTATCACTACTATGTTAGGGATGTATTCGCCAGATATGGTGCCGCTTGAGATACTACGCGAAGCCAAAGAGATTGCACAAAGGGAAGGGTTAATGCTGCACATTCATGTGGCGCAGGGCTATCGGGAAACTGAACAAATTGTCAAACGATATGGTAAACGTCCCATCACTTTTCTAGCTGAGATTGGCTACTTGGACGAACAGTTGCTAGCAATTCACCTGACAGATGCCACAGATGAAGAAGCCGTACAAGTAGCCAAAAGTGGCGCTAGCATGGCACTCTGTTCAGGCATGATTGGCATCATCGACGGTCTCGTGCCGCCTGCACATATCTTTAGACAAGCAGGTGGCTCCGTTGCGCTTGGCAGCAGCTACAATAATATCTTCAATGAGATGAAGCTGACCGCCTTATTCAACAAAATTAAATATCAAGACCCGACCATTATGCCAGCTTGGGAAGTGTTACGCATGGCTACCATCGAAGGGGCGCGGGCGATTGGTTTAGCTCACAAGATTGGCTCGCTTGAAGTAGGCAAAGAAGCAGATCTAATCTTAGTGGATCTTACCGCTCCTAATCTCTCCCCAACCCTGCTCGATCCAATTCGCAATCTTGTACCCAACATCGTCTATGCGGCATCCGGGCATGAAGTGAAAAGCGTGATGGTGGCGGGAAAACTGTTAGTGGAAGACTACCAAGTCCTCACGGTAGATGAGTCCGCCATCATTGCCGAGGCGCAAGTACAAGCCCAACAACTCTCCCAACGTGTGGCAGTTGATCCCATCCACAAAAAACTGGTACTGATGGAAGCGATGGTGAGAGGTCAATTGTAGGAATGGTCGCGAAATTGAACGATTTATTTTGCTTGATTTGTGTAATTTAAAAACTACATTATGAAGTATGAAATGTGGGTTAGAAATTTTTATACTTCACCAATTTCGCATCTTCAAGTATACTTGTTTTAACATAATTATATTGGCAAAAAAATGGACTTTAAAAAGTTAAATAACCCGGTACAAAGCGTCAAAGATAATGCCCAAAAAGTAACAGAGCAGATACAGGAACAAGCTACAGAAATGGCTGCTGCTGCACAAGAACAATTTAATGCTGTGCTGGATGAATATAAAAATATTCTACCTGTTGCGGAAAGTTTGGGTTTGAGCGTAGGTACTTTTGAAGTACAGATGGGCGTATTACCAGAAATCAGAACCTCCCTTGTGGGTTTACTTGAGCGAATTAATGAGGAAAGTGTTCAAAAACTGATTGCAGAAAATCCCAACAACAAACTACTGGTGCTAGTCCTTAATGCTTTACTAATTACCAAGGAACTACAACAACGACTGAATATATCTAATCTCAAAGGTATTGTTGTTGATATTAGGCTTGGTATCCCTCCTAAAGTATCTGTGCATTTAGCATCCTAAACTAAGCCATCAGTAAGAGCCTATCCGAAAAATAATTGAAGGCGATCGTACAGCTTCAATAGTTATGCAGGAAATAAAGGCTATTGGCTAGTACGAATCTAAAGCCCTGATCGCTGCAATGGAAGTGCTTCTATCTCATAATGTCATTGCTCAATCAAGGAATTGTTAGCTTAACCACGCTTTTTTGAGTTTTTGGTCATAAGAATTCGCTTCATTGAAGATCCCTGTGACATTATGATCAAGCACTTCCCTACAGTTCACTTAAAAAACGGTGCTGTCAGCTACCGTGTAAATTGGAATAGTTTAAGTTTTTTCTTCTTTGGTGATTGGCAACCGAATACATTTATGATTAAAATTGCACAAAATATTGACGTTTTGATTTACCCAACCTTTGCGATACCAAGGGTGTTTTTTTTAGATTTAGTGTGTAAAACTATTAGAAAATTGAGGCAAAAAATTAAACCAGTATTAGTTATATTTCTATTTTTTTGTCTTGAAGCAAGTTAATTACGAACTTGACAAAGCAAAAAAAAACAATAAATAAGCTGTAAAACTTAAAAGTAAATTATAAAAACAGAAAGTTCTATCAGGAATTAAAACCAGCAAATTTGTGCTTGCCAAAAATGAATCAAATCTGCCCCATAAAGAGCCAAAAAAATTAGAGCAAGTTAAAGTTGCTGCTCCAAAGTTGAGCAAAATACACTCCTTAAAAGAAGTATTTATAAATTTTTTGAATAAAGTTTAAATTGGGTAGAAGGATCAATCAATGAATGATTTGCCAGAGAATCAGGTGGCTTCTATAGTCAAGAAGGCATTGAATAAAATAGAAGAGCTAAAAGCCGAGCTTGACCGTTTAAAATATGCACGACAGGAACCCATCGCTATTATCGGAATGAGTTGTAGATTTCCAGGTGCAGATACGCCCGAAGAATTCTGGCAACTGTTACGCAATGGGGTTGACGCAATTAGTGAGATTCCTAAAACCCGTTGGGATGTGGATCAATATTACGATCCTATGCCAGCCACACCGAATAAAATGTATACGCGCCATGCTGGTCTTCTAAAGCAGATAGATGGGTTCGATCCCGGCTTTTTTCGTATCTCCGTGCGCGAGGCAGTTCACCTAGACCCACAACAGCGGCTTCTTTTGGAGGTGAGTTGGGAAGCTTTAGAACGCGCTGGGCTGACAGGCAATAGCCTCAGTACGCAGACAGGGGTCTTTGTTGGCATAAGCGAATGCGACTATCATGATTTGCTCGTGCATAATGGTTCCGAACTAGATGCTTACTCTGGTTCAGGTAACACCCACAGTACAGCCAGCGGTCGTCTATCCTATTATTTGGGACTCACTGGCCCCAATCTAGCCATCGATACTGCCTGTTCATCCTCTTTGGTTTCTGTTGCATTGGCTGTCAAGAGCCTGCGTCAACAGGACTGTGATCTGGCCTTAGCGGGTGGCGTACAGACGCAACTAGCGGCAGATAGCTTTATCAGAACCTGCCAATCGCGTATGTTATCGGCTGATGGACGCTGCAAAACATTTGATGTGCGGGCAGATGGTTATGTCCGTGCTGAGGGATGTGGCATAGTCGTTCTCAAACGCCTATCCGATGCCATTGCCGACAAGGACAATATCCTGGGATTGATTCGTGGTGTCGCGGTCAATCATGATGGCTACACGAGTGGCTTAACCGTCCCCAGTGGTCCCTCACAACAGGCGGTTATTAGGCAGGCATTAGCGGATGGTAGTCTACACTCAGATCAAATCAGCTACATTGAGGCACATGGCACGGGTACATCATTAGGCGATCCCATCGAAATTGGTGCGCTTCAGCAAGTCTTTGGTCAACGCTCACAGCCGCTTGTCGTCGGTTCGGTCAAGACCAATATCGGTCATACTGAGGCTGCTGCTGGTATTGCTGGTCTCATCAAGGTTGTACTCTCAATGCAGCACGGTGAAATCCCACCAAACCTACACTTTCAACAGCCTAATCCTTACATTGACTGGGATCGATCGCCAGTTATCATTCCAACAGAAACAATACCTTGGTCTACCACCAGTCGATTTGCAGGAGTCAGTAGCTTTGGCTTCAGTGGCACAAACTCTCATATCGTACTAGAGGAAGCTCCAAACATAGAGCAACCTATTAATGATATTAATCAAACGCCGCATATTTTGACCTTATCGGCAAAAACACCCGAAGCCCTGCGAGAAATGGCTCAACGTTATGCGGCTCAGATAGAGACCTATTCCGATCTTCGTCTGGCGGACATTTGTTTCACTGCGAACACAGGGCGCAAACATTTTAAACATAGGTTTGCGGTAGTTACAGAATCTAAAGAGCAACTGCGTTTGCAATTGGAAGCGTTTGCCCAATCAGGGGGTGCGGGGCGAGAAGTCAAATTGTTACCAAAGATCGCCTTTCTTTTTACAGGTCAGGGGTCACAGTATGTGGGAATGGGTCGCCAACTTTACGAAAGGCAACCTACGTTCCGAGAAGAACTTCACCATTGTGATAACATCTTGCGGGCTGGCGCATATTTCGACGAGTCACTACTTTCGATTCTCTACCCAGAGGGAAAATCAGAAACTATTCACCAAACCGCTTATACTCAGCCTGCACTTTTTGCTTTTGAGTATGCGCTGGTGCAGTTGTGGCGATCGTGGGGAATCGAGCCAGATATCGTAATGGGTCATAGCATAGGTGAATATGTGGCAGCTTGTGTGGCGGGTGTCTTTTCTTTGGAGGATGGTCTCAAACTGATTGCTCAAAGAGGTCGTCTGATGCAAGCCCTACCTCAAGACGGAGCGATGGTTTCTTTCTTGGCAGATGAAGCTCGTATACAGGAAGCTATTACGCCTTACCGAGACGATGTATCAATTGCAGCGATCAATGGGACAGAAAGCGTGGTTGTCTCTGGCAAACGCATCTCTGTGATGGCAATTGCTGAACAACTCGCCATTGAAGGCATCAAGACACGCCAACTGACGGTTTCCCATGCCTTCCACTCACCACTCATGACACCCATGTTGGATGAGTTTCGCCAGGTGGCAGCTAGCATCAGCTATCACAAGCCCAAGTTGCTACTTGTCTCCAACGTCACAGGGAAAACGGCGGGCGCTGAAATCACTAGACCAGATTACTGGGTACGCCATGTGCGTGAGGCGGTGCGCTTTGCCGATGGGGTGAGAACGCTCCATGAACAAGGTATCAATATCTTTCTTGAAATTGGTTCCACAGCCACCCTGCTGGGTATGGCGCTGCGAGTAAGTGAGGAAGAGTCAACTGCCCTAGAAGAAACTTCCTCTCGCTACCTGCCCAGTTTGCGCGAAAGCCAGAACGACTGGCAGCAGATGCTCAATAGTTTGGGTGAGTTATACGTGCATGGAGCCGAGATTGATTGGGACGCATTTCATCGGGGATATCAACGACGCAAGGTGATATTGCCAACCTATCCGTTTCAGCGACAACGTTATTGGCTTCCCGACGCTAAGTTGGCACAAAACTTCGATCTGTCCAGTGCATCAGATACGCTTCGACAAGCTCAGGACACTGCATCACCACAAAATCGTAGCGAGGTGTCCACTTCGCTGATGGAATATTTGCAAGAGGGTGATGTCAACTCTTTGGTTGCGCTTTTGGACGATGCTCGCAAACTCTCTCCTGCTGAACGAATTGCACTACCCACTATTTTGGAGCATTTGGTAGAGGAACAGCAGCGACAGGCAACTTTGATGACAAGTAGTCAAACAGTTTTACAAAAAATTAGTCAAACTTCGCATCATGAACGATATGAGATATTGAAGAACATTATCAAATCTGAAATCGAACCGATTATTGGAAGTGTCCCCGCCGACGAACAGAGGTTTTCTGATTTAGGAATTGATTCGTTGATGGCGATCGAACTGCGTAATAAGCTACGTTCTACCACTGGCTTGGAACTTCCAGTGGCATTAGTGTTTAACTATCCCACGATTAAGCAGCTAGCCAGCTTCTTACTCGACAAAATTGTGCCACAGGCAGACCAAGAGGACGTTCTCATCGAATCCTCGGTTACGTCAAAACAGGACGCTTTGGTTGAGGTGCAGTCTTTTGCACTCACCAAGCTGGGCTTGTTTCCTGCTTCCCGCCCCCTGCATCTTTCTCCATGGACGGTTCGACCCGCAGTAATGGCAGATGTAGCAAAATTAAGCCAGCTTGAAAGGGAGGCGTATGGTTGGATAGGAGTTGAGGCGATCGCACCTCCCAAGCTCATTGCTGATCGGATCGATTTACTCAACAGTGGTGATATGCCATGGTTCTGGGTAATGGAGCGTAATGGAGAGTTGGGCGCGTGGCAGGTGCTACAACCGACATCTGTTGATCCATATACTTATGGAAGTTGGGACGAAGTGACTGACCAAGGAAGGCTGCAAAAAACGTTTGACCCCAGTGGCAGCAATGTGTATATTGTCGCGGGCGGTTCTAGCAAACACTTCCCCACGGTAGCCAGCTACCTAATGACGCTTCAGACTATGTTGATGCTGCGGGAAACTGGTCGTGATACAATCTTTGTCTGCCTAGCAATGCCAGGTTATGCCAAATACCACAGTCAAACAGGGAAATCACCCGAAGAGTATATTGCGCTGACTGACGAGAATGGCATACCCATCGACGAGTTTATTGCACTTTCTGTCTACGACTGGCCTGTACTCCCATCGTTTCGCGTTCTGCCAGATGGTTATCCACCTGACCGAGATTCAGGTGGTCATGCAGTTAGCACGGTTTTCAAGGTGAATGATTTCGATGCAGCGATCGAAGAAACATATCGTCGCATTATCCGCCATGCCGATGCGCTTTGTCTCGAAAGAGAGTAGTGTCTAGATTTTGACTAGGCTTGATGATGCCAATAATATGTATATGGTAATGGGCTGTATAAGCTGGCGCACATCTAAAATTTAATAATTTACCGCCTGAACCTGTTTGCCACCTTACATTTCAATGTAAAACTAGATGCGGAACAGCTTATCTAGGTGCCACCAATCGCCATCATAGAGCAATAAAGGGTCTTATGACTAAAAAACAGGTAGACACATTAGTGATACACGCTCATCTCTTTACGATGCATGGAACTGGCGTGGGATATATTGCTGATGGGGCGATCGCGATTGAGGGTAGCTGTATTGTAGCCGTTGATTCTACCGAGGCATTGCTGAGTCGTTTTGAAAGCCACAAAACGATCAATGCCGTAAATTGTGCAGTGTTGCCTGGACTAATTGATGCTCACATACATACGACTTGTTCTCTTCTGCGTGGGGTGGCACAAGATGTAACCAATTGGCTGATGGACGCGACAATGCCTTATGGACTTCAGATGATGCCCGCAGCGAACATAGCCGCGACACGCTTGAGTGTGTTGGAAGGGCTGAAGGCAGGCACAACGACATTCGGCGATTCTGAGTCTCCTTACCCCCTCTGGGGAGAATTTTTCGATGAAATTGGGGTACGTGCCATTCTGTCCCCCGCGTTTAACGCACTCCCACTGGAGTGGCCGGAATGGAATGAGGGAGACCTCTATCCCTTCGATGTCAAGGCAGGGCGACGTGCAATGGAAGAGGCTGTAGACTTTGCCTGTACATGGAATGGAGCAGCAGAGGGACGTATCACCACTATGTTGGGGCTACAGGCGGCGGATATGGTGCCGCTTGAGATACTACGCGAAGCCAAAGAGATTGTGCAACGGGAAGGCTTGATGCTGCATATTCATGTGGCGCAGGGCGATCGAGAAACAGAGCAAATTGTTAAACGATATGGTAAGCGTCCCATCGCTTTTCTGGCTGAGATTGGCTACTTGGACGAACAGTTGCTGGCGGTTCACCTGACAGATGCCACAGATGAAGAAGCCGTACAAGTAGCCAAAAGTGGCGCTAGCATGGCACTCTGTTCGGGCGCTATTGGCATCATCGACGGTCTCGTCCCGCCTGCCCACGTTTTTCGGCAGGCAGGCGGTTCCGTTGCGCTCGGCTCCGATCAAGCCTGCGGCAACAACTGTTGTAACATCTTCAATGAGATGAAACTGACCGCCTTATTCAACAAAATTAAATATCAAGACCCGACCATTATGCCTGCCTGGGAAGTGTTACGCATGGCAACCATTGAAGGGGCGCGGGCGATTGGTTTAGCTCACAAGATTGGCTCGCTTGAAGTAGGCAAAGAAGCCGATCTGATTTTAGTTGATCTTACCGCTCCTAATCTCTCACCAACCCTGCTCGATCCAATTCGCAATCTCGTACCTAACTTCGTGTACGCTGCTTCAGGACATGAAGTTAAAAGCGTGATGGTGGCGGGAAAACTTTTAGTGGAAGACTACCAAGTCCTCACGATAAATGAGGATGCTATTCTCGCTGAAGCGCAAACGCAAGCGCAACAGCTTGAGCAACGCGTAAAAGCTGATTCCGCTCACCAAAAAATGGTTCTGATGGAAGCGATGGCAAAGGGTAAACTATAGTATATATGCTTATCTGCCACAAGATTTCTGAATCAAACATTAAGGGCAAACCAATGACCGTATATGAAAATAAACTGGGTAGTTATAAAAAAAACCAAGATGCCATAATATATGCGAAAGAACTCGAAGAATGGCATTTAATTGGACTTCTAGACCATTCAATAGATGCGGTAAGAGTACCAAATTATTTTATTGAGCAAGAGTGTATAACAATTTCAGAAAGAATAAAAAAGAGTAAATATTTTCGCGCTTATCCCGGTCACCCATCAGTTAGTCGATTAGGACTAGAGTTGTTTGAATGTGGGGAAAGTGAGATTGAATTAGCAAAGCATCAAGCAGAAGCACCCACATTAATTAAAGAAATGCGGAGGCTGGTACATCCGTACATAAGTCCAATTGATAGGCTTAGGGTTGAACTTGATGATATTTGGAGTTATGGCTGTAATTTAGCAAAACTTGGTGATCAAAAAGTGTTTGCTGGAATAGTTAGAGAACACAAAAAAGATAGCCCTGGCGAACCACATTGTGATGTAATGGGATGGGGTTTTCTCGGCTCCTATAAAGATAAGCCTAATCTTATAAATAACATCGCCGCAAATGTATATTTAAGAACATCTGAGTCAGGAGGAGAAATAATGCTTTGGGATGAATGGCCAACTCAAAGCGAATATAATATAGAACGAAAGATAGATGAGCCAGTTATTGTCGGTGATCACAAAAAAATCACACAACCAAAACTTGAAATCAGACCGAACCTGGGAGATTTAATTCTTTTCAATTCAATGAGAATTCATGCGGTAAAAAAGATAGAAACTGGTGTACGTATGACATGGGGATGTTTGATTGGATACTCTGGGGCTGATGACCCGCTTGTTATTTGGACTTAATATTTAATTTCTTAAGATCTAATTACACCCCTCAAAGTTATAAGTAAGTTGGATGTTGATTTATGCGATCGCGCACGTTACAGCAGAGGTAGCTATTTATAATTATACTTCAGATCCAATGCTGAATTGGAATACTGACGATTTGCGGATCTGGTTTGAAAGTGCAGGTTTGGTGGTTGAAGTGAAAGAGGAGCGATTACAATCCCAATTGCACATTACTTCTAGTTTAATAGAACGCTGGTTTGGAACGAATAGCGATCGCCCTACTTATGCTAGTTATCTTAGTCGCTTGCTTTCTCCACAGGAAGTAGATGCTGTCAAAAAGTTATTTAATCGCTATTTGCTCAATCAAACTGTATCTTGGTCGAGTGCGATCGCTTTTATCCGAGCGTGGGATAATAAAAAAAGAAACTTTTACTTTTTTACTTCCTCTGCTTCCCCAGCCCAAAAATGGGAAAAATAAAAAACCTACTCCCTGCTCCCTGCTTCCTGCCATTACTTCTTAACTTAGTAGCCAAATTATCGTTCCTTCCAAATTGCGGGTGAGATAATTTTGGCATCGTTATCGTCTAAATAAAAATTATATACTGGTTCTCCCGAAACTTCGCACCGCAAGGGTTCAATTATTTTAGTGAAAGGGTTCCAAACGGCTATGACTTCAGGTTTAGCTTTTTTGAGAATAAGTTCGCATTGAATATGTACCGTAGGTAAATAGATAATCATAGCACTGTGCAAATAAGCTTCTACCCTCATGGCATAACGCTCTTGTACATCTCCTAGCTTTCTATCTAACTCTATATGTGTTGCTTCAATTCGTGCTAATTCCTTTTGTTTATCTTCTCCTTCTAATTGCTTAAATTCAAGTTTAGAACGAATTTCTTGGGCTATAGTGCCGTAATAAGTTTTCAGTCTTTCTTCATCCCTAGCTCTAGCTCTAGTTAACTTAGCAGACCAATTTTCTAAATCAGTTTTAATTAATTGAATTGACGTTTGTTCGATTAAATTAGACAATTCATCCTTTGCCATCGTCGGTGGATGATTGATATTGTCCACAGAAATGATATCCGACTCCCACAATAAAGCATCTCCAATGTCTACTGGCGTAACTTTAGTTGGCTCGTTGATAATAAAAGAAACCATGCCAATTCTTTTTTCATTTGCCTCTGCTGTATAAGCAACATGACACCAAAGGTAGCGTGTCGTAGCAGGTTGAGCATCTAAGTAACGAAGTAAACCATTTTGCGTTGAACACCTACAGTATAAAGAAAGTAATCCTGAGCATATTTATCCTTGGCTGATAAATACTGATTCCAAGCTTGTTTTATTGAAAGCTGTTTAGCCATTTTTTGAAACTAATAAATAAAATTTTGTTGCTAGGCTAGGGGTGTATTTTTCCTAGCCTGGTTTAAACATCCTGCATTCTTTTAGAGTGATGCGATCGCAGTCAAGATCGCGACTTACAACGCCGTCTATTACAGACTCCTCCGGGCTAGCTTATGGCGTGATCCAAAATTTACTTTATATAGCGCAAATTTCCACAATTTTCTAAATTTACCAACTTAGCTTCTAAGCCTAAGATGGCTTTAGATAAAATTTCCCGCTAAATATATTGCTTAACTCTTGGCGGGGTTTGAACACAATTTTTAGCTGGGAAGTGCAAACACAAGTAGAAGGATATTACATGGTTCATTTACTGACCGCTTCCACTATTGCCGCTGTCGTTCCTGCAACAGCACTTACTCTCGCAGCTATGTTTAGCAAATTCAATGGGTTGTATACACTGAAGGTTTTGGGCTTTGAAATAGCCATTGATCGCCGTCCTGCCTGTTAATCTTACTCCGCCTTCACTTGAGGTGGGGCGATCGCGATTAACACCTGGTCTTTTTTGCAGATTATTTTTTTTATTGAGGTATAGCGTTTCTCGATCTGGTGAGGTACATCTTCAAAACCTAAAGGCTAGATATACAAAATATTGGTGTACCTCAGTTTCAGGGGAAACGCTATAGTTCCATTATTGGGGCTACCTTTTTGCTATGAAAAGCACGAATGATCTTCGTGTTCTAAATCTGTTAATCATCTTTTTTTTGTACTTTTCTTTTGCGATTAATTCAGCTTCGGATCAAAGCTTTTTATCAAAATTGATTACAAATACATTTAATTAATTAAAATTCATTATATGTATTAGGAGTTGTTGTTTTAACTCAGTAATTCAAAGCATTTTATGTCGAAATATTTTTTTTTGAAATCATGTACACACAAAGATTATTCTACTCAAAAAACTTTGATTTTTAATATTTAAGTCACTGTTTTTTTTCGTAAAAATGTGTTAAATAGGCAATTGAAAGAGAAGCGTTTTTGCGACGACCTATTGTTAGCCGTATGTCAATACTAGGAGCCTGAAAAGCCTTGGTAAGGTTAATAATTTCTTTGATAGAATAATCACCCGCTTGAAATAATCGCATATTGTTCAAGGGTGCAACACGAATGTTGAAATTTTTAACTGTCGTTATTTTGTGCAGCCTTTCCAAGGCGTTAGCTTGCAAAACTGGATCTAAAAAAATCAATAAATCAGTGTCATCAATCAATTCAAAATATTTAGCAAAGTTTCCTGGCGATACCCCATACCGATTTGATTGAATGGCTAAAACGCGAGTAGGGGGATGATAGATAAATGCTGTTTGTTCAGCTTGTGAAGTTTGGGTAAAAAGCGATCGCCGTTTCCGCCATCCTTGAAAGTGCGGTCTACGGTGGGAGGTGTTCTTGATGTCGCAAGGGTTGACCATTGATTTATTTGTTAATCCTGGTGTTGATTTGAATCTAGGAGATCCAGGTTATCGAGAAGCGGTAAATTTCACAAAAGAAGATTTACGCCGTCGCTGGGCAACTCCTTATGGAGTAAATATCCTAGCCAGATGGAAGGCGAGTGAGTTCGACAGGGCATCGCTGGAGCAGTTAGTAGGAAAGGTTTACGGGTATCTTGTGATATCCGAGGAATCCCCTTACCCAGTCAAGAGATTCGCAATGTTAACTTAAGTGAGGTTGAATTTTTCTGTAGCGACTTACAAGGGACGCTTTTCGACCACGTTGACTTAACCAATGCTCATTTTTCAGAAGCCAATCTTAACAGCACTCGGTTCGAGTGGTGTCAAATGGATGGCGTTTATGTTGACAATGTAGACTTTAATGAGAAAACAGCGTTTGTTGGCGTTAATTTAAATACGATTAATTTTAATTTGGCAATCCTCCTGCAAGACTTAGCTATTACTCAGCAGCGTGTCGCCAATTTGGAGAAGAAAAATCCTGTTTTAGCTTGGCTACTACGAATCACCTGTAACTATGGGCGATCGTTTGGACGCTTCCTTGCTTGCTGTTTGATAATTATTGTTGTGTTCGCCGGACTCTATGCTATCGATCCCTCATCACTCCACTACACAGATCCCGTTTTAGCTTCCACTAAAGTTAATTGGTTTGACGCGTTGTATTTTTCTACCTTAAGCTTTATCACGGTTGGTTACGACGTGCAGCCTGCCTCATTATTCGGCAAGATACTTGCGGTTATACAAGGGATAATCGGCTATCTGATGACGGGGTTGTTGGTCGCAATCATGACTAGGAGAACTATAGGCAATTGAAGGGTGCGATCGCCTCTGCATTACCCTGCTCCGAAATATTAGTTTGATCCATAGGGCTTACCCATGAAGTGATTTTAAAAATACTTCCAAGATAAACTGTCTCAAGTTGCTTAACAGCCAGAAAAAGGTTGCACCCGCAGCGAGTAGCGAAGGCACTTCCCAAATGGTATTTTTGGCTAGTCCTATCGCTACACCTAATGCTATTCCCACGAAAACTGCTTGATGGATATCTAAAGGCATGAAACTTACTCTGGCAGATGAACAATGCTCCATAGTTGCATAAGTCCGTTTCCGATACGTGCGATCGCAATTATTTGTATCGAAATCTTGGCATAGAGATCGCGCTCATAGTAGACGAACTTCGCTTAGTATTCTGCGTCAACACACTTATAGCCATGCCCTAATCCTGAAAGGATGTGATTTGGGTTGTATATCCGTAGCTAACACCCGCAGTTGCAACGGCTAACAAAAGGGCTACCGCCCTTTATGAATTAGAGACGATGGGGAAAAAGGGGTTAATTTTTCAAATATATAAATGCAGAGCTTCTCAACAGTGCAGAAAGTGCTTTTAGGTTAATAACAGGTTGATATAGGTTCCACTCGAATTCCACGCAGAAGTTCTCATCGCCAACGACTTCAACCGTGTAGCAGGTTATACCCAAATTATACCCAACCGTTGAACTCTTAAGATGGGTTTGACGCTACCTATGATATACGCCCCGCTCCTTTTCGGTGTTGTCATAAACTACATCACCAACGCAACTCAACTATTTGAGTGACTATTGCTGATTGAATCTTTATGACAACAGAGCAAACGAAATTAGGCACTCTCCAAGTTGGGTTGCTGCGCGGGGTCAATTTTGCTCAAGGCATTGGCAGGTATCTTACCCATTGCCTGACTCACTAACTCCAGCAAGTTTTGGGTGCGGGTGGTCAGAAAACTTTCAAAATCGTCGTTCCACATCGTTTCGGGTTCAATTCATTTGCGATCGCAGAATAATGTTAAGTCGCTGACGTGAAATACCTTGTTCTTCCAACGCTTTGAGATACTGACTTGGGGCGCTACCACCAATCTTTTTGTTACTCAGTTGGGAAAGTGGGGTTAAATTCACCAAACAGTTGTATTTGGAAATCGGAATCGCTTGCCGTTTCGCGTAGGCAGTGGGAAACAGATGATGACACAAGGGTAGGATCAGCGAAGAAATTTACCTCAGACAAAGCTTCTCCCGTAGCCAGGTCAATCGCGCCATTCTTACGAAGCAGCGCACTGATGCTTTTGTATACCGAGCCATGTCGTCGCTGGGTGCGTTGTAAAAAGTTGCCGTCAAAGCGCGCCTCCCGCACCGTACTTGGCAGAATAGTTCCTTGAGGGTGAATCAACCAATCTGGCACTTCCAACATATCCCGTGCGGCGCGGGTTTCATGCCAGGAAGTATAAAATGCAGTGCAAGCCCCAGACCAAAACCATTGCTCCAGCTTGGAGCGCACTTGTTCTTGGGGATATCCAATAACAGTGAGGATAGCAGCTAGAGCGACAAGCTGAATTTGGTAGGGCAAATCTTCGGCAGCAACAATCCTCTGTCCATAGAGAAACCGTGCAGCTTCTTCATACCCCGTAATGACTTTGGGGGCAAATGTTTTGTATTCCTCCACTGACAAACTCATTACCTCATCCCGACCGCAAGCAACCCTGGGCAGCTTTGGTGGCGGGTTAGTTGACTTAAGCGCCTTCTGACGGCGGTAATAGGTTGCCACCAGCGTGACGCAAGAAAGGAAATCGGTTTCTCGGAGGGTATGAAGCAACCTGTGTTTTTTAAGTTGCTGTTCCTGCGCTGTCCAATCGTCTCAAGAGCGAAAAGTTTTCAGCAGCAAAACAGGCAGTCGCTAGGTCAAAAAAAGTCAGAACCGAATTCTGCGTATTAACATTCTCAAACATCTGGCATACTGCTGGGCGCGGTAGCGATGCCATCAGTTCGATCACGGGAATCTGGTAATGTTCAAACCGTTTGATTACTTCCTGCTCAAACTTGTCGATCAACTCTAGTTTTTCGGGTGCGTAGTTCCAGTACTTGCAATACTCCTGCCGCCACTTAGAAAACTGAAACGTATGGGTAGTGGGAAACAGCCCTTGTGCATACTCTTGCTCTGGTGTTCCACAGTCAATCTTCTTACCATCGCTACCACAGCCAACCCTGATGCGATCCTGGTTGAGACCGATGATCGCCTCCTCACGGCGGATATTAGGGTCAAGAGCTTTCTCAATGTCGATGTAGTACCAACGTTTGGTGTGTTTGTGATTCCGTTTCCCGCGAAGTTGTACAGGCTGATTTGAGAACAGTGCCATGTAAAGTGCCGTCATTCGCTGCTGTCCATCCAGAATCAAGTGCATCGGGATAACAGTCTGTTTTAGTTGAACACCTTCTACTAAGCGAGGGCGAAAAACTCCTTGGGGACTGGCGTTCTCTAGCAGAGCGTTCCATCGTGGTTATACTACACCCAGCAATGATTGCCAGTTGTTCCTGGGTGAGATCGAGTTCTTGATACAACTGGCGAGGGTGGGAGATCTCAATTTGGCAATTGACATAAGTCCGAAACAGCACCCGTTCTACTTCTGCGAAGGGACGTTGCCCCGATCTGCGGGTCATAAAGCCTCCCGATCATTTCTAGAGATGGATTGAGAATGTTTAGCTGGGAGAAGTTCTAGGTCTTCTTCGTCAACCCAATCAGCAACGATCCAACCTCGTGAGGGGCTGTCTGAATCCAACAGCAAGAGGTAGAGCCAAGACCATTGGGGTGTTTGGGTAGTTTTTAAGGACAGACACAACTGATGCTCTTGATCTCTAGGTTGTAACCAGAACCCTATATATAGAGTTGAGCAGCTATTTGGGGAAAGCTCAGACTTCAATATTCAGCTTTAGAAAGGGCGATCGCCCTAAAATATTAAGCAGTTTTTTGACGTTTCGCCATCTTTGCAAAAGGCAAAGAACAGTGACGTTACTCACCGTTAACCCTACGGGTGTAACGGGAGCTTCTCAGGATTTAAAACAAGGATAATTGTATTCCTTGAAAACCCCAAGCTTCGGGTTTCACAGGCTGGGCAACCCCTAAGCCTCGACCCGCAGAGATGATGAGTCCCACCATCTGTAGTGCTTTTATCAAAATATTTATAGCAGCGTTTTCATCACGATCCAAAGTTAAATTACACTTCGGACAACAATGAGTTCTAACTGACAAAGTTTTAGGAACTTTAACCCCACAGCCAGAGCAATCCTATGGGAACATTCTCCTTGATCCCACTCTGCTGGAATTGGGAACCGTGTCTCGCAGTTGGTGCATTTTGATAATAAACGTAGGTTGTGGCGATGGCTTACGCCTCGGCTATCGCCTACGCAGCTAATCTTTTCCTGAAATTGCCACTCAATTCGATGACAAGGCGACTTCTGATAGCAAGCAGCACACAAGCGAATCGGTCTAGGCTGCATCGTTATCCCTTTCGGTGGTAGCATTTGAATCCATTGCTCCACAGTCAACTCTGTGATCGCTGCTATTGCTTGGAGTTCTTCACTACTTGGAAAAGGATTTAAGTAGAGTTTTTTCCAACGTGATATTACCCCACCTAATTTTGTTACCTGACCAATTTGGTAAGCTGTCCATTGGTTAGCCCGTTCAAATCTACCTAAAAAGTGGCTAATACTTTCCCCTTCATATGGGGCAACAATATCAACCCAGGGTTCAAAATCATAAACTTCCATATCAAGATGCCACTAGGGAATAATCTCCCTCTATACTTTCCAAAACACCTTTATCAATCTTTTTCAAACCTGACTTCTTCAGCTTTAACTGCCGCATCTCTGAGAAGCTGATCTAGTAATCTAAGTTGACCATCTGTTTTTTCCTGCAATAGGCTAATAATATCTTGGTCATCTGCCAAATTAGATGGCTCAGGCAGCCTCAGAATCTCTTTTTCCCAAATTCTGATAGTTTTTTTAAAGTTTCCACCTAGCAACTTTTCAAAGTTTAAACAACAAGCAAACCTACTAGCAACCTGCTCATCTTTACTAATTAGTGTATCTAGTCGGCTGCTAGTTCCTATCAAAATAGGTATGATTTTTAACTTGTCGTAAAAATCTCTAACATCTGGAAGTGTTTTAAACTGGAGCCGATGAGCTTCATCAATAATCAAAACTTCAACCTTGCACTGTTTAAGTTTGTCCCAAGTTCTTTTTCTAAGCTGGTTCTCATTTCCACCAGTTGCTTTGTGTTTTAAAGTTTGTAGAATCATCTCAAACAATAGAGAGGGGCTACAATTACTGCTTGTTAGTTCTGTATAGATAAAATTTTTTCATCTTCATATCTTTGGGGTAAAGGCTCTGTCCTTTTCTGCTCTGCCTTTCGCCGTTCTGCTTTACTTTTAGTCTTTTTCTGGCTTAGGAAATTTCTCCGCCTGATGGCTTCCTCTAAAATTGAAATGTTATTGATACCCTTACCGCCTTTTTCAGCTTTTTTCCGAGCAAATTTAATTTCCTCAAGCGATAAGCGTTCAGCTTCTAAACCTATTGCATAGGCGCGTGCCAAGAATTTTTCTAGGCTATCTTTGCGGTTATAAACCAACACCATTGTAATATCTCGTGGATCGAATCGGAGAATTACCTTTTGTCCCGCATATGCGCCTAAATTCTCACCCTTGTATCGTAAACCTGCAAAATTAAGATACCCATTGTCGTACACTACTCGCTCTGTTGCCTTCATTAGACAAATATCTAACTCCCGCTCTTTATGTAGAGCCGGAGGCATCCGCAAGCCCTTCTCCCAACGCTGAAGCCGACTTTGAGTTGGGGTAAGAGGATTTGCTTGAGTGCGAGGATCTGGTTTCTGGTTGTAGTGGTCAACAATATAACCTACTATCAATTTTTCTAGTTCTGGAAGAGAAATACATACTTTTTGCTCTGCTCCTTCTGGACGATTTTGCACGTTCGAGCCAGTGTATCCTGGCATCTGGGAAAGCAGCCCACTTAAAGTTCTGAAAGGTCTTTCGACAATACCGCCCTCTGAAGGATACCTTCTGAAAATTGGTTCAAAATCCAACTGATCGGCAATCCACTCCATTAAGTGTATGGAGCGGAAATCTTTACCACGATCCGTAAAAATATATTTAGGCACACCATAAGCATTCCATTTGGCTCGAAGTTCATATTCGGAGCCATAACGCTTGGGCAGGATTGCATTCCGCAAAGAAGAGAGCATCTACTACCTCTGAGGAATTCATAAGCAGTATCTAGAGCTATAAAATGTAGTACATCAATACTATCTTGAAAAATGAGGCACTTTAAAGTTTTGACATATAATTTGACGACACTTAAATAAATGACATCTAACTTGTCGTTAGCCTAAGAAAAGACATCTAATTTGTCGTTATAGCTTTTTCTCTTGCTTCTACTATTAAAATGGCTGGAAAGCTTGAAAATATTGCTTCTTTAACAGTGAATAGTTTTGACAAATAAATTGATGTTTTGGACAAATAATTTGACGCTCTACACGATTTGTAGAGTAGTTACTCCCTTACCGCTAGAAGATTTTGCATTTCTGGGATGCCAACTGGAGTGTAGACTAAGCGCCCTGACGGGAGCGGGTGTTAAACTCTGTTTTCATCTATTGGATAATTTCTATAAATGTCTAATTGTAACATGACATCAATTAGCTATTAACAGATTAGTTACTCAAAGCCAAAATATGTGCAATTGTGTTTGGGAGTCACAAAATGGTTAAGTTGCAAATATTGAATGATTTTGAGGGCAGATTTATCTGAAATAATTCTCAAGCCATTAGTTTGCAAAGTAAATTATATTTAAAGGTAAATTAAAATACTAAGTACGGAAGACCTTTAAACTATGATGACTATAGAGCCTAAGTTTATTAAACATCTAAGCACCTACCCCTTTTGGCTATTAACTTTAGCCGGAGGTTTAATAGCGGTTGACATTAGCTTGAAGATCAAGCTGACTGGAGACGTTATCGCTCCGAGTTTAAGTTTACTTTTATGGAGTATTGTCTTATCTAGGTTATGGGAAAAACGCCACACCTTAAAATTAAACAGTGGCATTTTTTCTACTTTTTGGGGATTAGTACTCATTGCTTTTGTACTTGTCAGGAGTCTACTTACCGTCAGGGTATCTATACTGCTGGGATTTTTGCCTGTGATTTCAGCGATAGGTTTAATTTTGTTGGCTTCTGGGTTTAGAGGATTTAAGAAATATATACATGAACTGCTGCTAATATTGGTTTTAAACATACCTGATACATTAGTAGGAAAGATAGTTGACCCATCTAGCTTCACAGGTAGATTTGCTACCTATATGTTGTCTCAGTTTGGGTTTAAAGCAGCCGTACAAGGAACTAATATCGTGACAAATGCCGGAATCGTAGAAGTTTTAATAGCGTGTTCTGGCTTATCTAATATGCTTTTATTATTGCAATTAGCCATACTTTTTATAGTAACATTCCCGACTAGCTTAGCTAAAAAAATTTATCTACCTATTGTAGCTATAAGTGTGGGATTTACCGTCAATGCCGCGCGAGTTGCTATATTAACAGCTTTAATAACTAACTCACAGCAGAAAGCATTTAACTACTGGCATGATGGTGATGGTAGCACGATATTTGTGATAATTTCTGTAGTGGTATTTGGAGCATTCTGCTACTTTCTGCTTGAAAAAGATGAACCTGCTAACCACGAACTAAGGGAATACTCTGATCAATGAGCTTCTCGAAACACTTGCGGATATCTTTGCTAGTAATAACCAATGCCTTTGTTATCTTGGTAGTTGGTAAAATTATTTTAGCTCCTTCAATTGACAAGGATGGTTTATTTCCCGATGGGGTGCCATTACCTAAATGGCAACTAATAGAGAGTAGAGAGATCCAGCCTATATCAGGCAAGCCTTGGATTTTCCCTGGAAGGGACTATCGCTATATCCAGAATCAACTACCACTAACTATATCTATGCGCTACGTAGAATTCGCTAATGGAGATGTTAAAGAACTTATAGATAAGCATACTTCTATCAAATTGTCTACCGTTAAACCTAAAGTGAGTATACGCCAGCAACCAGGTGTTGGCTTTTATGGTGTCTACGTTTATCAGCAGCGAGCATATCTAGATGCCTGTATCAATGCTTCGGGCAGTAGTACCTTTACTGCGGAACAGTTCAGCAACAATAGGAAGCGTCATCAGTTGCAGCTTAATCGGCTGCTAGGTTATTTATTTACAGGCACTCCCCCCCTGCACGACCAGCGTTGCCTGTGGAGCCATTTGTCTATACCTTTAAAGGATGCCTCAGCAGAAGCAGCTTATAACAATTTAGAAACACTTTGGTTACCCTGGTATACATGGTGGAGTTCTCATTTTTATAAAAATTAAATTTTCAACCCTACAAAGTATATTGGATTAATAAATTTATATGCTGAATATTTATGAATTATTAGCAGATGAACTTTCTCTTCAACCGTTTCAGGTAAAAAATGCTTTAGAATTACTCAATGAAGGTGCAACTATTCCTTTTATTTCTCGCTATCGTAAAGAACGCACTGGTGAGATGAATGAAATTCAGTTACGCGACCTTTCCGATAGGTATACTTATTTAACCGAATTAGAAGCCAGAAAAGCGTCTATTTTGGATGCGATCGCATCTCAAGGTAAACTTACTGATGAGCTAAAAGCTAAAATTACATCCTGCTTACAGAAAACCGAATTAGAAGACCTTTATCTTCCCTACAAACCTAAACGTCGCACTCGCGCCACCATCGCTAGAGAAAAAAATCTAGAACCACTAGCTGATTTTATTAAATCACTCAATAACCGTAATGCCAAACCTGCATCTTTAGAACAAGAAGCTAAAAATTATATCTCTGAAGAAAAACAAGTTAAAACCGCAGAAGAAGCGCTGAAAGGTGCATCTGATATCTTAGCTGAAGAAGTCTCGGAAAAAGCGAAATTACGTGCTTACTTACGAGATGATCTGATGAATTATGGGAAATTCATTTCCACTATTAAAGATGATTACCCAGAAGGCACAACAAAATTTGAAATGTATCGCAATTTTAGTTCCAGCGTCAAAAATATTGCGTCTCACAATATTTTAGCACTTTTGCGGGGTGAAAATGAAGGCATTTTAAAAATAGAATTATCCTTTGACGAATCAGAGGTACTTTCTTATCTAGAGTCGCAGGAAATTCGTACTCGCGTAGCAGAAGTGAGGAGATTTTACCAAGAAATGCTTAAGGATGCGTTTAACCGTTTAATGAAGACATCCTTAATTAGTGAAGTCCGTGCTGAAAAGAAAGCATTTGCTGATATGGAATCAATTAAAACTTTTGAAAGTAATTTGCGGGAGTTATTATTATCATCTCCGGCGGGAATGAAACCAACTATGGGCATAGATCCAGGTTTTAGGACTGGATGTAAAGTTGCTATTTTATCAGAAACAGGTAAATATTTAGAATATCAAGCAATCTTTCCTCATCAAAGTCAAAAACAACGGGATGAAGCAGCTAGTAGTATTAAGAAACTTATCGGGAAATATAAAATTGAATTAATGGCGATCGGTAATGGTACTGCTGGAAGGGAAACCGATGAATTTATCTCAGAAGTTCTCAAAACTATAGAAAGCAAACCGATTAAAGTGATAGTAAATGAATCGGGTGCATCTATCTATTCAGCAAGTGAAGTTGCTGGTAAAGAATTCCCTGATTTAGATGTAACTGTTCGTGGCGCAATTAGTATTGGAAGACGCTTACAAGACCCCTTAGCTGAGTTAGTTAAAATCGATCCTAAATCTATTGGTGTAGGACAATATCAGCACGATGTCGATCAAAAACTGTTGAAGAAAAACTTAGATGAAACTGTCGAGAGTTGCGTTAACTATGTAGGGGTAGATCTTAATACTGCTTCTAAAGAACTACTAACATTTGTTTCTGGAATAACATCAACAGTAGCTCAAAATATTGTTACCTATCGTAACGAAAATGGCGCATTTAATAATCGTCGCCAACTGAAAAAAGTAGCAAAGTTAGGGGCAAAAGCTTTTGAACAAGCTGCGGGTTTCTTAAGAATTCGTGACGGTGAGAACCCCTTGGATAATACCGCAGTGCATCCAGAAAGTTATAGTGTAGTGGAAGCGATCGCACAGGATTTGGGTATACCATTAAAACAGACACCCCAGATTGCCGAAAAGCTCAAGTCAATCAATATTAGAAAATACGTCACTGATAAAATTGGCGAACCCACGCTGCGCGATATGATCAGCGAATTGGAAAAACCCGGACGCGACCCCAGAGAACAATTTAAATATGCCACCTTCAAAGCAGGAATTAAGGAAATCCGCGATCTTGAAGTTGGCATGGAATTAGAAGGAATTGTTACTAATGTCGCTAACTTTGGTGCGTTTGTCGATATTGGGGTGCATCAAGATGGTTTAGTGCATATTTCCCAACTGGCAGATAGATTTGTAAGTGACCCCAAGCAAATTGTCAAAGTGGGACAAGTGGTTAAGGTGCGGGTAATGGAAGTGAATGAAAAATTGAAACGTATTAGTTTGTCAATGAGGTCACAACCAGGCTCAATTAATGGGCATAATGATGGGAGACCAAGCTAAAGTAATCAGCGAAAATGAAGTAAAGTATATACTACTAAAAGCATCCTACTACGGTCATCTTTTCAACCAATTCCGGATTTTGTCCTAGACGCTTGAATTTCTGAGTAATGAGTTTTTGACTTGACAAATATTTACCAGGTGGATAGATAACTTATGAATCCCGAACAAACCGCGATCGTCCTGATTGGCTTTCAAAACGATTACTTTGCCACTGATGGAATTTTACACAATGTCATAGAAGAGTCAACCAAAGCCACAAATGTTGTAGTTAATACAGTTAATTTAGTTCAAGAACTGGCACCTACTCCAGCACTAATCATCACTACACCAATATTTTTTACTTCTACTTATGATGAATTAGTCGAGCCAGTAGGGATACTGAACGTGATCAAAGAATACGGTGCGTTTCAAGCTGGATCTATTGGTTCAGAAATGACTCCTGAATTAGTTCCGTTCAAGGATCGGATTACTGAAGTACCTGGAAAGCGGGGACTAAATGCCTTTTCCAATACTGAGCTTAATAGTTTATTACGCTCTAAGCAAATTACCAATTTTATCTTAGCTGGTGCTGTCACCTCAGTTTGTATAGATTCAACTGGTCGTTACGCCCACGAACTAGGTTATCAAGTTTCGGTTTTATCTGACTGCACCTCAGCCCGCACAAATTTTGAGCAAGATTTTTATTGCAACAACATTTTTCCCCTCTATGCTAATGTTATGAGCCATGCACAACTGCTGGATAAATTCAAGACTGCTGTATGACATCAGATAGGGATAGTATCAACGAACTGCATACCCAGATTCAGTACCGCCTGATCGAAAAGCTCTCCGAGTCAGAGCGACGCTA
>JBARVL010000096.1:0-7991 GCA_049646245.1 Crinalium sp.
GGTGTAGGTAAAACCACTGCACTACGGGAAATTGCCAGAGTTTTGGCAGATGAGTTGCATAAACGGGTAGTAATCATTGATACATCCAATGAAATTGCTGGCGATGGAGATATTCCACATCCAGCCATTGGTAGAGCTAGGAGAATGCAAGTTGCCCGTCCCGAACTACAACATCAAGTGATGATTGAGGCAGTGGAAAACCATATGCCAGAAGTAATCGTGATTGATGAAATCGGTACAGAATTAGAAGCACAAGCAGCGCGGACAATTGCCGAGCGGGGTGTGCAACTGGTTGGTACTGCTCACGGCAACCATATTGAAAACTTGATTAAAAACCCGACACTCTCTGATTTAGTCGGCGGTATTCAAGCTGTAACACTGGGAGATGACGAAGCTAGACGCAGAGCTTCTCAGAAGACAGTTTTAGAACGTAAGGCTCCGCCAACGTTTGAAATAGCGGTAGAGATGCTAGAGCGGCATCGTTGGGTAGTACACGAAAGCGTTTCTGATACAGTTGATCTTCTGCTACGCAACCGTCAACCAAGTCCCCAAATACGCACTGTTAATGAAACTGGTCTTGTAACAATCACACGGGAATTACCCGAAGTTGCTCCAAAATCGGCTAGTTCATTACAAACACCACCATCAGCACCTAATGCGCGTGGGTGGCGCTCATCAGGGCAAATGCAACCAATACCTGATAGTAAAACTGAGGTGAAAAGCCGACCATTTACTGATACTTTTGCTGAAGAAAACTCGTTTGAGCAATTGTTAGATAGCTCTTGGCATCAGCAAGATATCTATGCCCGCGAGCATGAGATGAGTGGTCCGAATGGGGAGGATTTACCGTTGCACGTTTATCCTTATGGTATTAGCCGTCAGCAGCTAGATCAAGTAATTGAGGTTTTAAACTTGCCAGTTGTGTTAACTAAAGAGATGGATAATGCTGATGCTGTGTTAGCTTTGCGATCGCACGTCAAAAACCACTCTAAATTGCGGCACATCAGCAAGGCTCGTCATATTCCCATCCATAGCATCAAAGCCAGCACCATCCCTCAAATTACTCGCAGTTTGCGGCGGATGTTGAATATGGATGAATCCATTGTGGGGGAAACAACTGATCTACGTTTGTTTAGTCACAATGGCAGTGAAGATGAAATTGAGGCGCTGGAAGAAGCCAGACTAGCAGTGGAACAAATTGTAATTCCTAAAGGACAGCCAGTGGAGTTACTACCGCGCTCTCCTAAAGTGCGTAAAATCCAACACGAGCTAGTCGAACATTATCATCTCAAGTCCACCAGTTTTGGGGATGAACCTAACCGGAGACTGCGGATTTTTCCAGCTTGAGGTTAGAAATCATACCAAATCAGGGTTAGTTACCCCCTTTTTAAATGAACCACCTTAGCGAAGCGAAACGCGCCAGCGTTTTAGACGCAAAGGACGCTAAGGAAGAGAAAGAGGATTATAGGGGTTATCGTAGCGGATTTGGTATCAGAAGTCAGAATTCAGGAGTCAGAAGGTAGAAAGAAAGCGCATTTTCTGAATTATGACTTCTGGCTTCTGCGTTCTTCAAATCACCATTGAGGCTGCGTAGCTAATAAAGCTGTTGCTAACTCGCTACTTAAAGGCTTAGAAAAAAAGTATCCTTGCCCGTATTCACATTGCAATTCTCGCAGTTTTTCCATTTGTGCTTCTGTTTCTACCCCCTCAGCAACTATGTCCATACCTAAGTTGTGACTAAGGCTGATAATAGTTTGAACAATTGCAGCATCCTCGCTGGTTTCTTCCATTCGGCTAACAAAAGAACGGTCAATCTTTAGTGTATCTACAGGAAAGCGGTGGAGATAACTTAAAGATGAATATCCAGTACCAAAATCATCAATACTAAATCGCAGATTTAAAGCTTTTAGGCGCAAAATAGTTTCAATTGCAGCTTCAACATCGTTCATAGCTATACTTTCTGTTATTTCCAGTTTCAATGTATGACCATCTATTTCTGTTTCTTTAAGAGTTTGTGCAATTTGTTCGATTAAATTTGGTTGGGAAAACTGTCCGCCAGAAAGATTGATACTAAGCATTAATGGTGGTTCAAGAGGAAATTGCCTTTGCCATATTTGCAACTGGCGGCAAGACTCTTGGAATATCCACAAACCTAACGGGATAATTAAATTAGTTTCTTCTGCTACTGGAATAAAATCTACTGGGGAAATGAATTTTCCTTGGGGTTGCTGCCAACGTACCAACGCTTCAAAACCTGCTATTTTACCCGTTGCTAGAGATACGATCGCTTGGTAGTTAAGAAGAAATTCTGGACTTGTTCCCAATAGTAAACCATCTACCGCTCGATGTAAGTCAGTTTCTAACTGTAAGCGGGTTACAACTTGCGATCGCATTCCTGTTGAGAAAACTTCATAGCGTGCTTTACCCAAGGCTTTAGCACGATACATAGCAGTATGGGCATCCCGTAGTAGTTCTCCTGATTGGCATCCCTGCAAGGTAATAATATCAGGTTGTTCGCGGTCAATTCGATTAAAAGCAATGCCAAAGCAAGCAGTGATAAATATTTCTTGACCTTTGAGGTTAAATGGCTTAGTTATTTCTGTTTGCATCTCGTCAGCTAGTATAGTTGCCTGATTGACATTGCTAATACCTGTAAGCAGAATTGCAAACTCGTCTCCCCCAATCCGCGCTAGTTTGTCTGTAGGGTGCAAACATTTTTTTAAGCGTTGAGTGACAGCAAGTAAAAGTTGATCTCCAACTGTATGTCCAAAACTATCATTGATTATTTGAAAGCGGTCAAGATCCAGAAAAATGATTGCAACTAAAAAGTGATTACCCTGCCGGATACGGATTGACTTTTGCACCTGCTTCAAAAATAAAGCTCTGTTTGGCAGATTTGTTAAAGCATCATAAAAAGCATCATAAAATAACTTATAAACCCCTACACTGCCGCCTGTTGCTACTAATGCTAGTGCTGGTAATACGAAAGGTATCCATCCTGCGTTGATAAAGCAGGCAAACCAAATTCCAAATAATCCTCCTATTGCTATGGTTCCAGTAATTCCTAAAGATAACGGATGGCGAAAACGCCACACCAGTATTCCGCCTACCAGTGACCAACCCCACACCCATAACGCTTCTAACCACTGGGGGAAAAACCAAAATAAAGGTTGAGCATCTAGTACTGTGCTGAGAATTTGACTAATCATTTGTGCATGAACTAGAACTCCAGGCATAACCGCTTTTTGGCGATCGCCTGCATTATAAGGTGTCAAGAAAAAATCTTTTCCGCTTAGTGCTGTTGTACCGATTAGCACCACCTTATCCTTGACCCAAATTGGATCGAATTTTCCATTCAAAACTTGTGTTAAAGTTAGTCTTTTTGCTATATTTCTACTTCGATAATTCAGTAAAACTTGATAACCGCTAGCATCAACATTTTGATATCCCCCCGAATTAGGTTGTAAGGCTGGAAAAATTGTTTTACCTAATGCGATCGCGTTAGGATTCACTTTCAAGGTAATATTACGATCCTTGAGATAATTTAGGCTGACCTGCAAGCCAAAAGAGTAATATTTTGTGGTTTTTACAAAAGCATACATAAAATTCCGACGTATTACTCCATCAGAATCAAGTACAAGGTCATTGAAACCAATTTGCTCCTTTGGTATACCAGGAGGCGGTGGCACATCTCTGTTCTCGGTATCACTTAACTTAGTAATAGCAATAATATTTGGGGCTTGAAGTTCTTTGAGCAGTTCTTTGTTCCCAGGTGGCTGCGGCAGATCGCGGTGCAGATCCAAACCAATTACTTTAGGTTGATTTGATTGCAGTTTGGCGAGCAATTTAGCTACCGTCTGATCCGAGAGGGGCCATTGTTTTTGGGTTTGAATATCCGCCTCTGTAATTTCAACAACTACAATTCGCTGATCTTGTTGTATCTCCGGTTTTAACTGGCTCGCGCTATCGAATTCCATCAGTTCAAATGGTTGTAAACCCCCTATTTGCCTAATTCCCAGTAATAACCCTGTAATCATTACACTACTAATCAGAACAGGTTTTTGCCAAACGCGAGTTGCTCTGGAGTAAAGTTTTTTGATAGTGCTTTTATTGGTCATAACTTTTTATTTTGTCGCTTTACTTCAAGCCTTACTACCAAGTGTTTGAGCGTTATTTGTTAACCAGTTTGGGTGAGTTTATGCTGATGTTCAAAAGCAAACCTAATTTGTTATTATATTTACTAATAGTTACGATTCAAGATTTCCTCACCAACTCCGACATTCTTTGTTTATATTCCTGCAACTCAGAAGCCAGAAATGGCGGAATTTATGTTAATGGATGAAAATGAGGAGACGGTTTATCAAACAAATTTTACAACTAATGGTAATTCTGGGATAGTTAGTATCTTTCCGGCATCAAGCAATCCCACAAAATCTTTGGAGATTGGCAAAGTTTATAAATGGTATTTTTCCATTATTCGAGATCCTCGCGATCGCAGTCTAGATGCCTCGGTAACAGGTTTGATTAAACGAACCCAGCCTAACCAGGATTTAGACAATCAATTAAAAAAAGCATCCCCACTAGAGCGGGCAACTCTGTATGCAGCTAATAACTTTTGGTATGACGCAATAGCAGCCTTAGCTGAGTTACGTAATTCTAATCCTGTTGATACAACTGTAGCAGCTAAATGGACACAGCTATTGCAGTCCGTCAAGTTGGACGACATTGCCCAAGAGCCTTTGGTGAAAGCTCAAGCATCAACCCAGTAATGATGTGTTTGGCTAGGCTAACATCTATTGTAAGCCTTTGATTGTTATGCTTTTGGGGCAGTAAGCGCCCCAAAAAGCTTTGACATTTCAACTGGGTAAGAGCCATCAAATCTATGTCATAAAAAAAATTGAAAAAAGTACTTGACAATTCTGGGTAGCTACCTGTTAAGATAATTAAGGTGAACGCGATGGGGTGTCGCCAAGTGGTAAGGCAGCTGGTTTTGGTCCAGCCATTCCGAGGTTCGAATCCTTGCACCCCAGTTAAAATTAATTAAACTAAGTTGATATAGCAAACTCACAGGTTAAGCTGAATCGCAGAGCTACAGACTTTTTTTTACCTAAAAATGTCGCAATTCATATAGCATAGACAAGTTTGACTTGTGTATGCTGTTGGCAAATTGCAATAAGAACTGAAAAAAAATTTTAAATGCAATGCGTTCAAAGATTTATTTGCTTTGGTATGGAGTGTTAATCGAGAGCGTGATGCCACAGGCAGTCTACGCCAATGTTACGGTACAGACTGTTGGTAGTGCATTGCGATCGCCAAACATAGCTAGAGTAAGTTTGAGTGCTATCTCAACTAACCTCATCAGCAACGTCGAGAGGGCATACAGTCGCTCTAGCATACAGCCAAAATCCGACCAGATCTTAGTACAAGGACAGACACCTTCAGATCCCACACTAAACACACCTCAAACAGATCCCAATAGCGATCGCTTTCCACAAGCACCACCCACCCCGTCACCGCTTCCTCCAGACACACAGCCACCCGTACAGCAGCCAACCCCCACTCCAACTCCTGAATCTTCCCCTACCTCTGTTAGTATTCAAGTTAATAAAATTGAAGTTACTGGTAGCACCGTTTTCAGTTCAGACCAAATAGACCCAATTATTAAACCAGTTGAAGGACGCACTGTCACCCTGGCACAACTTAGAACAGTCGCAGACCAAATTACCCAACTCTATCTTGACCGTGGCAACATTACTAGCAGAGCGATTCTGGTAGACCAAAACATCACTGGCGGAGTTGTTCAAATTCGTGTCCTAGAAGGCAAGCTAGAACGAATTGACGTTGAAGGAACACGAAACATCAATCCTGATTACGTCCGTAGCAGAGTCGCGCTAGGAGCAAAAGTGCCGCTCAATACCGCCAGCCTGGAAGACCAATTGCGCTTGCTACGTGCTGATCCTTTATAAGAAAAAAGGTTGAAAACCCTTAGCATGGACGGCAAGGGATGAAAACCAGAGTCGCGCGTAAACGCCTCCTATTGTCTTGTTTGTGGCTCAGGCAGAGTATCAATCAAATCTTCAATAATCTGAGTAATAGTTTTATCTTTTTCAACAGCCAATAATCGAAGCTTGTTGATTCGACGTTCTGTAATCCGAATATGCAAATCTTTTTTTGTCATTTGCTGTACACAATGCGAACATATTCATATTAAAATAGATAGAGTTAAACAAATCAAGGAGGTGATAACGCAGTGCTGGTA
Organism: Crinalium sp.; assembly: GCA_049646245.1. GTDB lineage: Bacteria > Cyanobacteriota > Cyanobacteriia > Cyanobacteriales > PCC-9333 > Crinalium. Next base: position 6,260 of record JBARVL010000096.1, read on the forward strand.
TTAGAGTACAAGGCAGTTGTTAACAAGAGGCAGCTACCTTTTAAACGTTTGGCATATTTACGAGTTGGTTTAATGGGGTCAACTTTATAGCAACTTTCACCATCAAATACTGTTACTAAACTATTCAGTCCGATGTCTATTCCTGAAATTTTCCTTTGCTTTTCAGTGACTAAATCATCAGTCTCAAACAAAATAGCAGCAAAATATTTATCTGTACTTGTTTGAGAAACAGTTACAGACTTAATTTTGCCATTAATACTTTTTGAAAGACTTGCTTTAACAATACCAAGTTTAGGCAGCTTTAAACCACCATTTTTGATTGAACAGCTTTCAGGGTAACGGATTGACTGATGCCTGTGCTTACTTTTAAACTTGGGGAATCTTGTCCTTTTAGAAAAGAAATTCTTAAAGGCTGATTCTAAATTTTTAAGAGTTTGTTGTAAGGTAGCAGCAGTTACTTCTGTTAACCTGGAGGTGCTACGGTTGAACAATTAAAGAAATACGTTGAGCAACAAGCGACACCAGAATAAGGATTCGCTACCGCTCAGTTTATATTTTTGGTCGGCATTCATCTCACCGCTAACCCTACGGGTGTAGCAGGAGTCCTCTGCCTCCATTCTTGATAGATTGGCTCCATCACCTGATGTTTTACCTCCTTGGATGTCGAAGCGATTTCCATCGGGGGTTACGAGGGTATTTGTGCCATCTGTTGCTGGAAGGATGGGTTGTGCCTGTACTTTAGTTGGTAATAAGTCAAACCCTAGCTGAAGTAGGTAAAAGATAATAGGCAAAAATAGATATTTTTTTCTTATTCCTTGTTTCTTTTTCCATGTTATAGAAAAAAGCTTTAGTGGGTAAGTAAGGTTTACCATCAGCAGCAGAGTAATTTTGCTTATAGATAATTGCATTTGAAATCTCACAATAAGTAAATTTATTTGATCGGCAATTTTACCAGGATTTATTAAGCTGTTGTGTTTCGCGCTCTTTATTTTTTGGAGTGAGAGGAGGGAGAAGAGAGGGGAAAGGGCTTTAATAACTTTTATTAAGAGTTAAAAATGTACAAGCTTATTTGAGCGTTAACTTAACTGTGTTAATCTTTTCGCACTGTAGCTTATTTACCTACAATCTGCTGTAAATTCACAATATTTTAAGACTATGCCTACAATTGAGCCAACTATTTTAGCTTTAGATTTTGACGGTGTAATTTGCGATGGGATGATTGAATATTTTCAAACATCTTGGCGTACTTACTGTCAAATCTGGACAGCAGATAGTGAGATACAACCGGAAAGTTTAGCTGATAATTTTTATAAGCTACGACCTGTGATCGAAGTTGGTTGGGAAATGCCGTTGCTGTTGCGGGCGTTGATTTTAGGTGTACCGGAAGAAAAGATTTGGCACGATTGGGCTGGAGTTGCCCATAAAATTGTATTAGAAGAAAATCTTAATGCAGCAGAGATAGGCAAGCAGTTGGATCAAATCCGCGATCGCTGGATAGCTGAAGATGTAAACGGATGGTTGGCGCTGCATAGATTTTATCCTGGGATTGTGGAAAAGTTAGCAGGGCTGCTTGCTAGTTCTGTTCAACCAGTAATTGTAACTACTAAGGAAGGGCGGTTTGTTGAACAACTATTGCAGCAACAAAACATTAATATGCCTACTGAGTGGATTATCGGTAAGGAGGTTAAACGTTCTAAGCATCAAACGCTACGGGAATTATTAGCAGCATCTA
>JBARVL010000097.1:0-5200 GCA_049646245.1 Crinalium sp.
GCAGCAGCAATACCTCCTTGCGCCCAGTCACTCGCAGATAGAGGTAAATCATCTTTGCTAATCAATCCTACTTGTAAAGAAGATGGTAGGCAAAGTGCAGCATAGAGACCAGCAGCACCAGCACCTACTACCAGGACATCAAAATGTATTGGGTGATTGGTGATTGGTGATTGGTCATGGGTCATAGGTAATTGATAATTGTTAATTGATAATTGTTCATTGTTAAAGAAATAACCCACCCCAAGAGGGAGTGGGCAATCATCCAGACTTACTGAAACTCAGTAGTTATTAGTAGACACCGTTGTTATAGCGATCGCCACCTTCCACGAAGACATCCGAAGCGTCTGTCACCGTGAACTCGTCGAGATGAGCTTGTAACATTTCTTTTTGACGGTCAGTCAATCCTGAAATTTCCAGAACATCCTCTACCTTTTCGTAGGGAGCATTATCAACAACTATCTTTGCCAGAGTGGGATACATCCCTGGATATTGGCGGAAAGCCCGCACATTAGTGTTATTCAAGTCAACTTTTTTGCCAAACTCAGCTAGTTTATCGTCCGCACGGTTGCGTAGAGGAGTTTCAACGGCAAACAGTGCGCTATTGTGTAGGGTTACACCAGTCAAATTAGCTGCGATCGCCTGATCGGGTACGCTAAACCATCCCAAGCAGCCTATTACTAAAAATAGCCCTGCCAGCAAACGAGTTATTGCTTTCATCAAATTAATTCCTCCTTCCACAGCATGATTGAAGCTAGTGCTTCATCTATTAGTTTAAGTTTTGTTTTCTATCCTCTCATCTTATTGCTTTAAAGTACCAGCAAGGCTGACGAGATGTAACAATCAATGTTAGATAATGCTTATAAAATCTTTACATAGTGCTAAACCCCGACCGGAGAACTGGAGTTCTATGGCATGATAGACAAGCATCCCTGTAAAGGTTCCCAGAAAATTTTGTTATGACTCTTCGACTAGGCGACCAAGTACCAGATTTCACCCAAGATTCTACTGAAGGCACAATCAACTTTTATGAGTGGGCTGGCGATAGTTGGGTAGTATTATTCTCCCACCCTAAAGATTTTACCCCAGTTTGCACGACTGAACTAGGGGAAGTTGCCCGCCTTAAGCCAGAATTTGACAAACGCAACGTTAAGGCTCTGGCTTTGAGCGTTGACGATGTTGAATCTCACAATGGTTGGGTTGGCGATATTGAAGAAACTCAGGGGAGTAAGCTGAATTATCCAATTTTGGCAGATCCCGATAAGAAGGTTTCTGATCTGTATGATATGATTCACCCAAACGCCAACGCAATGTTAACAGTGCGATCGGTATTTCTGATTGACCCGACTAAAAAATTGCGTTTAAGCTTCACTTACCCACCTAGCACTGGTAGGAACTTTGACGAATTGTTGCGGGTAATTGATTCTCTGCAATTAACAGATCAGTACAGTGTGGCAACTCCTGCTAACTGGAAAGATGGCGATGATTGTGTAATTGTTCCTTCTATTCAAGATCCCAAAGAGTTGGAAGAGAAGTTTCCCAAAGGTTACAAAGCAGTTAAACCTTACTTGCGGATGACACCTCAACCTAATAAGTAAGAATAGCTTATCCAATAATCATCATTTAGATTAATTACAACAGCCTGACAAGTTGCAATAGTAACAACGTCAGGCTGTTTGCTAGGTTGGTTATGAGATATTTGATATCAAATCCGGTTGCATTGGAATTATATATTTTTTTAACGCATTAGCCAAAGGCTTCCCGAAGGGTAGGTCGCAAAGGTAAGCGCAAAGGATCGCAAAGGTAAAAGATAGAATGTGTAGCAGCATTAGAAGAAATGGGTATAAATCCAATTTATTTAATAAAATTGCACGTTATTACGCTGCTATCAGCCAAAATTTTTAAAGGAAATATAATTTAGGTAATTTGGGAATGGATATCAAAAATGGGTTTGTCGGCTCCGTTGGTAACACGCCACTGATCCGCTTAAATAGATTTAGTGAGGAAACTGGCTGCGAAATCTTAGGGAAAGCAGAATTTCTCAATCCAGGCGGTTCGGTAAAAGATCGGGCAGCACTATATATTATTGAAGATGCTGAAAGAAAAGGTTTACTTAAGCCTGGTGGTACGGTTGTCGAAGGAACCGCAGGTAATACGGGTATTGGTTTAGCTCATATTTGCAATGCCAAAGGTTACAAATGCCTGATTTTCATTCCCGATACCCAATCTCAAGAAAAAATTGATATGTTGAGGACGTTAGGTGCGGAAGTGCGTCCTATTCCTGCTGTTCCTTACAAAGACCCAAATAACTATGCCAGAATTTCTGGCACAGTAGCAGCACAGATGGAAAATGCGATCTGGGCTAATCAGTTTGATAATTTAGCTAATCGCATAGCACATTATGAAACAACTGGGGCAGAAATTTGGGCGCAGACTGAGGGTAAAGTTGATGCTTGGGTAACTGCTACGGGTACTGGTGGAACTTTGGCGGGGGTGTCATTGTTCCTGAAGGAGAAAAATCCGGCAATTAAAACTGTTTTAGCAGATCCGATGGGTAGCGGGTTGTATAGTTATGTGAAGACTGGGGAAATTAAAATTGAAGGTAACTCTATTACAGAGGGTATCGGTAATAGCCGCGTTACTGCCAATATGGAAGGCGTATCTTTAGATGATGCTATCCAAATACATGATACTGAGGCGGTGCGGGTAGTTTATCGCTTGTTGAAAGAGGAAGGATTATTTTTAGGTGGTTCGACTGGGATTAATGTTGCAGCAGCAGTAGCATTGGCGAAGCAAATGGGGAAGGGTCACACGATTGTTACGATTCTTTGTGATAGTGGGTCGCGGTATCAGTCGCGGTTGTTTAATCCAGAATGGTTAGCATCTAAGGGACTTTCGCCTGATTAAACGCCGACACCCTCAAGGGTGCGGCTATACAAACAAAGCCTGCCTACGCAGGCTTGAAAAACTTTAAATATTGCTTTTAACCTCGTTCCCAGGTTCAAGTTGGAAACAAAATTTAGGAGGCAAAGCCTCCTAAATTGATCGTAGTGCAAGTAAGTTTTATATATTTTAAGATGGAGCTACTGAGCTAATTTTATCAAAAATTTGGCGATCGCACTGTTGCTCTAAAATATCTTTCAACTGATTTGCCGTATTCCATTGATAAACTCAGTCCTCGCTGCCAAAATATCAGACATTTGCACGCAGCGCACTAGCAAAGTAATATCTAAATCTGGCAAAAATTCGCTTCTGTTAATTTGCTCATAATTATCTTCGCGCAGTCGATAAAGCACAAGTTGATTATTTTCCCAAAACCAAACTTCAGCTATTTTCAACCGCTTGTACTTTTCTAGTTTATCTATCCCCCCGCTAGTAATAGTGACTTCAATTGCTAAATCGGGATGTTCTTTTTTCTCCCCTAAATAGTAAGATTCATCTGGCTCAAATGAGACATCTTTGCTTTTGTCCTTGCGAGTCGAATTTCCCACTGGAATAAACTTAATATGCCGTTCAAAGAAATAAGCTTCTAGCAAAATAGCTAACATTTTTTTGAAAATTTCATGTGGTTCACCAGTGGTCATAAACTCCACGCATCCATCTAAATAAGTAATTCGCAAACCAGGCGCATCTGCAATTAATGATTCTATCGCCTCAAATTGCTCCCAAGTATAACAACCTGGTAAAGTAAATCGCTGTTCTTTAAGAGTTGTTATTGGTTCTGAAACTTGTAGGATCATGGGGGTAATGCTCTCCTCAAAATGAGTAGCTCTTTTCTAGTATAAAGAATTGTAGGAACTGCTGAACGAAGTTAATAGGACTTACTTCTAGATCCCCCTAAATCCCCCTTAAAAAGGGGGACTTTGAAGTTCCCCCTTTTTAAGGCTAGGGGGGATCTAAATTTCTAGCTTTCGGTGCTTAAGTCCTATTTAATTTGAAGGTTTAATATTCGCCACATATTGCTTTAATACAGGTGAAATAGTATAAAAACTTGCTTGTTGTTCTATTAAACAACGCCGTGATAATGATTGTATTGCGTTGAGTAAATCAGTTGCTGTAATTAAGCTATTTTCTAACAGTTTGGCTAGGTTGACTGGTTCGCTTTCTTGTGCCAACAATAAGATAACTTGTTTTTCTATAGGAGATATGCGATCGCACTGCCGTTCTAAAACATCTTTCAAATCTTCCGGCAACAATATAGTATCATTGGGAAACAACTCAGCCGCGCCTCCTCCCAAATCTTGAATCAAAGTCGCCACAGTTTTTAAATATAAAGGATTACCTTGATAACGCTGAATGAGTGCTTCCCAATTATCAACTTCTTCTAACCCATAATCTTTTAGTATTTCCCGCCCGCCTGCAACATCTAAACCTTTAAGTTGTAAGCTACGAATGTGAGTATTTTTGCTATTAAGAGGAACTTCTCTAGGTTGTTCCCAACCGATTAAGATAAAACAGCTTTGATGGGATAATTTTTCTATCTGTTTGAAGAAATTGCGATATTCTTCATAGCCTTGTTTATATTTACCTGCAAACTCGCCACTAATAAACAGGTTATGAAGATCATCCAATACTACTAAACAACGATGTTTTTGTAAATATTTAATCAACGGCAAGCCTTTCTGGTTATTTTCCGATAAATCTAGCTTTTCCGACTGCGAGAAAAACTGTATTAAGTTATCTTCAAATTCAGCAAAGGTGGGGGATGCTTCTAAACTGTGCCAAACTACATACTCAAAATCATCTTTAATTTGTTGAATTAGTTGCGCTGCTAATGTGGTTTTACCAATACCACTAATACCAGTGAGTGATATTAGGCGACAGCGTTGTTGTAAAATCCCTGTTTTAAGTGTTTCGAGTTCAAGAGTGCGATTAGAAAAATCACCCAAATCTGGCATTTCGCTTAAATCTTGATGCGATATTTGAGATTGTTTTGTGCTAGATGTTTCCTGATTTATTGGGTGTGAGTTGGCTAAATCTGGTGGATGTCTAGCTTCCCCACAGATGTTAAAACTACCGTTTACGTTCTGGGCAAAGTTGACAGCAATATAGTTTTGCAACCTCTCCAGGGCGGAGCGTAAATTAGATTTATTAACATCTTCTCCTAACTCTTCTGAAAGCATCTGCCACAACTTTGAGCCGATATCCCTAACACGACTTTCCGAACAGTCTAAATCTTTAGCTATTTGCTTATATTTCTCAT
>JBARVL010000098.1:0-3392 GCA_049646245.1 Crinalium sp.
GCTATCATCGCCGGATTAAATATCGCATCCGTGACATGATGAAATGTTTCCCAGAAACAGGACACCCAATGGATGCTCTACAAGCCTCTGCTGCGGCTTTAGGCTTGTTTTATTCCCGTCGCGCTCTCGCTAACCCAAGTTACATACGGGAAGCTGTGGTAAGGCTGCTGGCGAAGATTCCTACAATGGTAGCGGCGTTCCAATTAATGCGTAAGGGTAACGATCCGGTTCGTCCCCGTGATGATTTGGACTACGCGGCTAACTTTTTGTATATGCTTAATGAGCGAGAACCCGATCCTTTAGCCGCGCATATTTTTGATGTATGTCTCACGCTTCATGCAGAACATACAATCAATGCTTCAACTTTTTCTGCTAGAGTGACGGCTTCGACATTGACCGATCCTTATGCTGTAGTCGCGTCGGCGGTAGGAACTTTAGCTGGTCCACTGCATGGTGGGGCGAATGAAGAAGTCATTACAATGCTAGAAGAAATTGGTTCTGTCGAGAATGTTCGTCCTTGGTTGGATACTAGCTTGGAACGCAAGACTAAAATTATGGGTTTTGGTCATCGCGTTTATAAAGTGAAAGATCCACGTGCGACTTGCCTGCAAGGTTTAGCTGAACAGTTGTTTGAGAAGTTTGGTCACGATAAGTATTATGACATTGCGATCGAGTTAGAAAAGGCAGTTGAGGAGAAATTAGGACATAAAGGAATTTATCCTAATGTGGATTTCTACTCAGGTTTGGTGTATAGGAAAATGGGTATTCCTGAAGATTTGTTTACACCAGTATTTGCGATCGCGCGGGTTGCTGGTTGGTTAGCACACTGGAAGGAACAATTGGACGAAAACCGCATTTATCGCCCTACCCAAATTTATACAGGTGAACACGCCCAAAGTTATATTCCGTTTGAGCAGCGTTAGCTAGTAGCTAGTAGGTTGGGTAGAACGAAGTGAAACCCAACAAGAATAACTCGTTCCCAGTTTGAACCTGGGAACAATTGCCATAATTAATAATATATGTAACGAAAATCAGAGAGTTAAAATGACAACTAAATCATTAGCAGAAATGACAGTTGAAGAACTTAAAGAGTTAATTACACAAGTAGTCGATCAGCGTCTAATTAACTCAAAGCAGTCTAGTAAACTTGTAGACAAACAACGTTTACAGGAAATTTTTGCTGCAATCGATCGCCATATAATCGTACCATTACCAGGAGAGCCAACGGGAAGCGAAATGATTATGGAGGAGCGTAACCAATGGCGACAAGGTATGTAGTAGACACCAGTGTACTGATTCAGCGTTTTGTTCAAGATACTTACACACTAGAAGCAGGGGTGTTGTTAGCTAAATTGTTTGAAGGTGAACAGTTATATGTTCCAGAATTTTGTTTTTTAGAATGTACAAATGTCTTTTGGAAAAGAGTACGTTTTCATGGACTACAACAGAGAGAAGCCGAGCAGTTATTAGTACAATTACTCGCATTACCTTTGGAAATCATACCAGTTACTAATATTTTGCCACAAGCATTACAAATTGGTTTAAATTATCAATTAGCTGTATATGATTCTCTTTATATTGCTTTAGCATTAAATTTAAATTGCCCACTAATTACAGTAGATGAGCGACAAGCTCAAGCTGCAATTGCGAGTGGTGTGATTATTAAACCAATCACTGATTTTTCCGCGACTGGATCAGACGCAAAAGAATAAAAATTCACATCTTGCACCAACATTTAGCATGAGGCTCCGCCTCGACGGGTTCGTTCCCAGGTTCAACCTGGGAACGAGGCTAAAGGGGGACTTTGATTATTCCCCCCTTGTTAAGGGGGGCTAGGGGGGATCTTTCCTTTCATGCGAATGTAGAGACGCGAAATTTCGCGTCTCTACATTGTTTCAAGGGCTTGCTACAACAATCGACTCAGTGCAAGCCTGTCGCACTATCTCAGTTTCGCGCACATCTGCGACTATTCAACGCAAACAACATAATTATTCGTGGTAACATACAAACAAAATTTAAATCAATTACTTGTTTAGAGGACATGGGCTGAAGATGGCAAATTTAGTGGCAAATTTAGTGGCAAGTTCAGTAATTATATTATTCTTAATTTTTATACTGATATTTTGGTGGAAGTGGGTTCTCCTATTATTTATTGGGTTGGTTATTATTCTGTCGCTAATAGAGAGTGGGTCTAAGGCAGGAGAATCAGAAACCGAAGTACAACAAGAAAGAGAATCTGAAGCGTTTATGACAACTGTGATAGAGGAAGATTTAGAAACACGACTTACTCAGCTTCCAGAAAATCCAAACAGAACATCTTCTAGATTGGAATTGAAAGATCAAGCAGATAAAGATTTAAAAGTAAATTATACTGAGAATGCTACTAATTCATGGGAAATAGAAGAACCTCAGTCTGGAACTGTAAAAGTTAGATATATTGAAAAAATATGGGAAGTTGAGGGACCATTAGCTCAAGTCAAGGACTTTTTTAATACAAAAATAAAAAAAATCAGCCCAGAAAAATAAAAGAGCAAATATAAATAATTAAAATCTACATTGCAACAAAAAAACAGCGCCTAAGAAGTTCAATTTTTGATTAGTCTAATCTCTAGTAATGAGAGCAGGAAACGCGATCGCTTCCTCACTTTATCCCTGTTGGTTTTAAAGATTAGTCAAAAATTCCTCAACAGAAACTCCTGCTTGCTCCAAAATGCTTTTAATCGTTCCAACAGCTAAAGTTTTTCTATGTAAGGGAACTACACATCCTACTTCTATCAAGTGTTGGTTATTTTCATCATCCTCTACAAACAATTGTTTCTTCAAAATAACATGGCTACCCCGTTGACGCACTTGAAAAAAGCCTAAACGTTCCAAAGCACGGATAGTTTCTTTAGCACTCACTCGCGGTAATTTAGGCACTTAATACCTCGAATGTAGTAAAGATACGGGGGGAAGTTTTAGTTAAAGGGAATTCTTCTAAATAAAGTTCTGTTGCTTCTTGAAGATTAGCAATTGCTTCTTCAATTGTTTCTCCCTGACTGGCGGTTCCTACTTCAGGACATTCTGCCACATAGACATCTTCTTCCCAATAAACAATTGCTGTGAAAGTTTGAGTCATTTTTGTTATAGAAAATATTATGAAATGTTTTCTACCTGATTAGCTGTAAAATTTACCTAAATTTTAGATTATTTTTCCCCTTCAGAGAAGTCAACATCTTCATAAAGCTCTTTTAAAGAAAATTGAACTTCAACAGAAGCTAGGTTTAAAACAACATTTTCTGAGTCATACTCAGTAAAAAGCCACTGAGTTTCAGAAGTTTTAGCGTACTGTTCAACATGATATTTATATTGGTCAATTAAGATATATTCCCTAAATTCAGGGATTGACCGAT
>JBARVL010000099.1:0-5844 GCA_049646245.1 Crinalium sp.
ACTTTTCTAATGCAGGTGTAACTATATCCCCTGTTTGTGCAGCAAACCCGATTAATTTTTGATGGGGATGTTTGAGATTACCTAATTCTGCCAGTATATCTGGTACAAATTCTAGGGGTAATGTTGAAGGGAGCGATCGCTTCGCTAATTTCTCGTTACTATATATTGCTGGTTTAACATCCGCTACTGCTGCGGACATCACAATTAAATCTGATAAAGGAAAATTGAGCAGCATCGCCTGTCGCATCTCTTCGGCGCTGACAACTGCGATCGCCTTCATACTTCCTCTTCCTTCCATCTCCTTATTCAGGGGAGGGATTGAGGGAGGGGTAAGTGCGATCGGCATACTATGAATTAATGTGACAATTGCCCCACGATTCATAGCTGCTTGTGCTAAGGCTAATCCCATTTTGCCAGTAGAAGGATTACCAATAAAGCGCACAGGATCTAAATGTTCCCGCGTTCCCCCAGCACTAATTAATACTCGTTTACCTGCTAAATCTCGTTTGCCTTTAGTGTGTAGTAATGATTGTACGGATGCGATAATTTCTGGGGGTTCTGCCATTCTGCCAGCGCCAATGCGATCGCACGCCAACAAACCAGCACCAGGACCAACGCTGTGATAACGTGGATCTTGCAACAACTGTTGCCAATTGCGTTGTACCGCTACTTGTTCCCACATATCAGTATTCATAGCGGGTGCTAGTAATACAGGACTTGTAGAAGCTAATACAGTATTTGTGAGTAAATTATCTGCCAACCCATAAGTTAATTTACCTAGAGTATTAGCAGTTAGTGGCGCAAGTAATAAAACGTCTGCCCATTCTCCTAATTCAATATGTAATGGACGACCATTAATTGCTTGCCAAAAGTCATCATCTGTGTATGCTTGATGACGAGACAACGTTGCTACTGTTAAAGGCGTAATAAATTCTTGTGCGGAACGGGTAAGAATAACTCTAACTTCTACCCCTGCTTTAAATAGAGATGAAATTACCTCACAGACTTTATAAGCAGCTATTCCGCCACCTATACCAATTAATACCCTTGGCGATTTAGGCTGAGACAATAATTCCATTACCCAAATGAATAAACAACAAAATCCAGAAATTGGAAAAAATTTCTCCAAAGTTCTGAATTTTGAATTCTGACTCCTGAATTCTGCTTAGGCTTCGTCAAAAGCTTCCAGATCTAGAAGATGGATATAAGGTTCAACCAACTCTGGACGCTGAAAAGCGATCGCTCGCAGAAGATGCCAATCATTTAAGCCTTCAAAAGGATTACTATAATCATCACCTTCTAGACGTGCAGCAAGCTGTTCCACGTCTGCTGCCGTGAGAGCAGAAATATTCCGTGTCGAAATGCTTGAAGTTGTCATTGCTCACGCCCCTATGATCGTTATCTGTCTCAATTGCTGCACAGACGCAACAGACCCTTTTATCTTAGCTTCCCTACCTCAAATTATTAGCTTGAGATATTGTTCGTAACAAAATTTTGGATTAATTTTAAAACTTCTGGTCTAATCTCATGCGCCATATCGAATTCCTGGTATTGCACTGCTACACCCATTGCTTTTAAAGTGTCGCGTGCGATCTTGGCAGCACTTAACGGTACCATTGAGTCAAATGTACCATGCACAATTAATACTGGCGGAAAAGTATTCTTAGTTGGTTGAGAATTCTGATGCAAATATCCACTTAATATTACTAAACCTGCTAAAGGCAAATTTAGCCCCACCTCTAAAGTCATTGCTCCCCCTTGGGAAAAGCCACACAAAATTGTGCGCTCCAGAGGAACACCAGTAGTACTTTCTAAAGATTTCAACCAATCAGTTAAACTTTCTTTACTTTGTGTTAATTCCTGATGACTTTTTTGCAGTGATTCTTGTGCTTGTGTAAAGGAATACCACATCCATCCCCCCGATCTGACATAAGGCTGAGGAAAGGGAGCATTAGGAAATAGAAATTGGTAATCATGTAATCTTAACAACGGCGCTACAGATGCTAGATCTTGAGCAGAAGCACCCCAGCCATGCAAGGCTACAACTAAACCAACTGGTGGCTTACCACTAGCTGGCGGTATAGAAATAACGGATAAAGACAGAATATTACTCCTAACAAACGCGACTCACCGATTTGAGACACTATTAAAGTGTTCATCTTTAAGAATAATGTGGTGCGTCGTGTCGAATTTAATCCACCCTTGGTGTTGTAATTTACTAATAAGCCGTGTAACTGTAACTCTGGTTGTAGTGATCGTACTGGCAATATTTTGATGGGTCAAACGAACACTTATACGAGTTCCTCCAGCTACAGGTTGCCCCATTTCTTGTTTTAACAACAGCAGCAAGCGGCACAAACGTTCTTCAACTCGTCGCTCTCCGGCAATTGCTAACAGTGCCTCTGTTTGTCGCTGTCGTCGGACTAATTGAGTCAACATTGCCTTAGATAAAGTTAAGTTCGCTTCTATCTCGCTAATTGAAAACCATTGTAAGTATACATCTGATAACGCTTTCGCCTGATAAGTAGGTAAAGAGGTTAACCACTGACCAAAAAACATCGAAGGCGCAGCCCAGCCGAGCAGTAGCTCCTCTCCCTTCTGGCAAAGTGTATTCAATTGCACCAAACCCTGAGAGATCTGCCAAACTCCTTGTGGTAGCAAAGGAATTTCTTCTCCCTTGTGATAAAGTTGCAAGCTACGCTGCTCGTTGGCTTGGTATTGGTATAAATCTATTAATAAAGTAGGTTGAGATTTTAAATACATAAGGTGCAAGTATTTCCCGTAATGAAATACAGGTTGAGTGTTGCTAACAATTAATTATCCAAAACCTATGTATACGATCACGTATAAGTAAACGTATAACTTTATTTTGATTAAAACCAACACTCAAATTAATCTCAGTAGGTAACAATTTTAGGGAGGGAGGAGAGAGGAGGGAGGAGGATATTTTAGCTTTGATCTTTTTTAAGGTGGATCTATTGCTCAACCACCCTAAATCAGGGAGTTAAGCCGCTCTTTTTGATCAATTGGATGAAGTAACTCTAGACGGAAGGATGTTCGAGTTTCAGCATCGAGGTATTTATTTTGTAAAAACTGCCAATGCTGCCAGGATTTGTAACTATTTTGTGACAATTCCTTAGCTAAAGTGGGTAGCTGTTTTTTGCTATCTGAGTCTAAGGCTGCTGTGATAAATTCTGATAAAACAACACTATCTTGAATTTGACCTAAGATTTTTTGAATTTCCTTCAAATCTTCTAGATGAGCTAGATATTTGGAGCCATAAAATTCTGTAAATAACTCCATTTGATAGCGCGATCGCTTAGTTTGTTTACGCAAGCTGTGAAGTAAGTTACCTTGCTCAACTAACAGTTGCTCTATTTCAGACTGAGGCATTGCTCTAGAAACCCCAATTTTGCCTTCTGCTACCTGCACCCCTACTAACCACCCTGGATGAAGTAGAAATTCGCTGACGGATGGCAAAAGTAAATCTGGCAATACTTCAGAAATTGGCAATTGAGCTACTCCTAAATATTGCGGTTCTTTTAACCAATTTTTCAAAGCTTTTTTCAAATTCTGATAACTTTTACTCTCCAGGGCAGATTGCGCTTTTGTCAGTGCTTGTTTACGCTGTTTATTTAGATAATCTAAGACTTGTTTTAAGCTTTTTTCTTCTGACTTGGGCAACTCAGGTTCATAATCATCTTCCAGGGTTTCTTTCAGCACATCTAAATCTCGTAACTCTCCTAATATCCGAGCAACTTTAGCAATCTTTTTTTCAGTAGCAGCTTTAGGCAAGTCTAAAACTACTTCAAACCCTGTAACTGCTGAACGCAAACGACGCATCCCCACCCGCATCTGGTGCAATGCTTCGGGATCTTTGTCCTTGATAACATCTTCTTCGTGCTTGAGAATTTTATCTAGGTGTTGCTCAATTGCAATATATCCCCAATCTCCCAGTGTGTTTGTTTTAGTTAGTGTAAGCTTTTCCATACAATGATTTTTCTGCTCTTCATCAGTAAGTAACCAATTTTTATTTGCTTTAAATTTTGGGATGGCATTCAAATGATTTCACAAAAAATGTAGCAATATTAGTTAATATTATAACTCCAGAGTTACGTTATATTACCTAAAATATCGTAAAAAGCTTACATTTCTTAAACTTGTACTGCTAAATTGCTAGTTGCTTTTAACAAAAAGCTAAGGTTGATTAGCTTTTTTTACAGCGATGTTTTACCTAAGTAAAATGTATCCAAATCATTAATAAATCTCTTATATAATAGTTTGATATTTTTTCTCATTATTCTATCTAATGGTAGAAGCCAATGTGTTTATTGTATGTAGTAGGCTGTTAATAGAGTTAATTTAATTAATGAGGTTAAAGAGGTGTGTTTGAAACTATCTTAGTTTTTGTTGTTAGCTTAATGCCTGCATTATTTTCTCTATTTCTGATCCATAAGGCAGAGATGCGAGCAAGATCAAACATTAGCTCGGCGATGTCAGCAACAGCCATGAGTAGATTACGGTGTAATCCACCGCAACTTGAGGAGCAATATGTTGAAGGTGTAGGTTTTTTAATAGGTGATATTTCTTGCCAATATAATGCACGGAGCGCCTACATCCGTTGTGCTATTAATCCCCAGGGACCTTGTAAAGAATGCCGTTACTACGAAATGCGGGAATCAGCTTAAGATTGAGTTAAGAAATTCAATCCTAAGAAAATGGCGGCGACTGTACCAGAAACAGATATTTTACCTTGGCGAATCTGATTAATTACTTGCTCATATCTGGTCTAATCTTGACCAAAAAATCATCAATTACTTGACGGTTGGGTAATTGGATTTGATCTTCCCTAACGCGACACCATTTATTGTCAAATACCAGTTAAGACTTTAAGAAATTCCATTTTTGGATGTTTGGCATCTAAGTTGCTTTTGAGATATTTTTTTAATCGCCGATGTGAGCAGATTACCGCAGATGTAAACCAAGATTTGATCGGCTAGGATGATGAGGTTTAATGACGAGCGATCGCGCGTCTCTAGAAAGTTTCTAAAATTATGCGTATAGATATTCAACCTTTTACTGTACATAAGCGGTTTGCACTTAAAATTAGTCGTGGTACTACCTCGCAGACGCAAAATGTCTGGGTGCGAATTCAACAGGATGATGTTGAGGGTTGGGGAGAAGCTTCGCCGTTTTCAATTGGTGAACACCCGCAAACTACACCAGTGATTTTAGAGGCATTGCAGCAAGTTATACCAATGCTGGAAAAGTTTAGCCCTTGGGACAGGCAAGAAATTGAACAGATTTTTATAGAAACAAACTTACCATCAGCAGCACGAGCAGCAATAGATATAGCATTGCATGATTGGTTAGGAAAGCGAGTAGGATTACCACTGTGGCAGATGTGGGGATTGAATCGTCGTCAAATTGTGCCAATTTCCGTCACGATTGGGATTAATTCGCCGGAAGGCGCACGTCAACGGGTACGAGATTGGTTGCAGGTAACTGAGGCACGATTCTTAAAGGTGAAATTGGGTAATCCTGATGGAATTGAAGCGGATCAGGCGATGTTGATGGCGGTGCGGGAGGAAGCGCCAAGGGCAAAACTGAGTGTTGATGCTAATGGAGGTTGGAGTTTATCACAAGCGGTAAAGATGTGTAGCTGGTTGGCTGATTATCAAGTTAAGTATGTGGAACAACCATTAGCACGAGGGCAGGAGGTAGATTTACTTGTTTTGAAAGAGCGATCGCCTCTACCGATTTTTGTTGATGAAAGCTGTTTTACTAGCGATGATATTCCCAAGTTAGCAGACCGCGTACACGGCATTAATATCAAACTGATGA
>JBARVL010000100.1:0-7901 GCA_049646245.1 Crinalium sp.
AAAGTAGACCACCTTACAGGCAATTCTAAATCAGGTAATGCTCTTTGCAAAAGCTGCTGTTGTTGAGTAATCATTGCTGCTGCTTTTTCAACAATGATGTATTCTAGGGAGTTAAAAAAATTGGGATGATGTTGATGCAGATGGCGCAAGACATCAGTGGCTATCAAACCTTGTCCTGCGCCCATTTCTACTAACTGAAACGAGGTAGGATTTCCTAAAATATCCCACATTTCAACAAATTGTTCTGCTAATAACTCACCGAAATCACTACCGAAATGGGGAGAGGTAACAAAATCACCTTGCGCCCCAATGTTAGTAGCATTAGCAGCATAATAACCATGCTGGGGATGATAAAGCACCAAATCCATGTATTCTGCAAAGTTAATTTGATAATTTGGTGCTTGTGCAATTTGATCGGTAATTAACTTACACAAAGCAGGATTGCTATTTAGTAACATTTTGTTGCTGAGATAGAAAAGTTTCCACTTCTGCTGCTGTAGGTTGAGATGCGATCGCACCTGGTTTCATTGTTGTCAAAGCCCCTACTGCATTGGCGTATGTAACGATATTTTTGGCAGTTTCGCCATCAGTTAAACTCTTAATACCTTGTTGGCATAATTGATGTAAAAAACCAGCAACAAAAGCATCACCCGCGCCAGTTGTATCAATTACATCTACATCAAATGAAGACATATTACCTTCATTTTCTGATAGACAGTAACCGCAACCTTTTTCACCAGCAGTAACTAAAACACCTTCTAAAGAATTAAGGCGATAAGTAATAGCACCTGCATCAGTCGTATCAAACAACCATTCAGCTTCTTCTTCAGAAAGCTTCAAAAAATCAACTCGTTTAACTATTTCTTGAATTAATGGCTTTGCTTCATCAGGGTTAGTCCAAAACATCGGTCGCCAATTTACATCTAGCAAAATTTTGACATCATATTGTTCTGCTAATTTCAACGCTTTGGCGATCGCGCCTCTTGTTTCTGGGTAAGCTAATTCTAGAGTTCCCAACACTAAAAAATCAGCAGTTTCAAATATGCCTTCTGGTAGATGATTAGCTTGCAGAAAAGCATCAGCAAATTCTGTAGTATTTTTTTCACCAAAACCAGCAAATTCGCGATCGCCTGCTTCCGATCTCAGCACATAAACTTGTCGAGTTGGCGCAGTCTGATGACGTTGTACCCCAGTAGTATCAACACCCACCTCATCTAACACTTGTACTAACGAATCTCCTGGTTGATCAGCCCCTACGCAGCCAATAAACCCAGCATTAGTCCCTAACTTAACTAAAGCACAAGCAACATTTGCAGGCGCTCCTCCTGGGTAAGGAGTCCACGATTCCACTTGATCTAGAGGGAGTCCTAATTGATCCGCTAGACAATCAAATAAAATCTCACCGAGACACAAAACACGATTAGACATAAGAGCATCTTTAGGCAACCTGATATCAGCCTACCAGAGCGTTAGCCTTGCGTTTAGAATTGAAATAGATATGTAAGTAGATATACTAAGGAAAAATCCATCATGGCTAATACCAAGCCAAGAACCCCAGCTTCCCTCTCAGAGAGAGAACTACAAATTATTGAATTAGTCACTGCGGGTTTAACTAACCAAGATATTGCTGACAAATTGGAAATTAGTAAACGTACAGTTGACAATCACATCAGTAATATCCTGACAAAAACAGCAACAGAGAACCGAGTAGCACTTGTACGTTGGGCTTTAGAGTGGGGCAAAGTTTGTATAGATAACGTCAACTGTTGTCCCCTGCCAACAGGAAACGATGAAGTGGTTTCTTAGCAACCTTGGCACAATAAGCAACCTAACATTTTTAGTCTTGATATTAGTAGGGTTGGGCAGTTGTCGCGAACAAGGCTTTCTCACCCCACCGACTCAAAACTTTGGATCTACTCTTAACAGTGTAGTTGCCGATCAACAACCCCGCTATTCCTACGATGGTCGCTACCTAGTTTTTACTTCAGATAGGCTTAGTCAACGCCGCGTGTTTCTCTATGACGTTCCCAACAAACGTCTTATTGATCTACCTGGACTAAATCCGCCAAATAGTATCCAAGATCAACCAGATATTAGTGCTGATGGTCGCTACATAGTTTACATTTCTGAGCAACGTGGCAAGCCAGATGTTTTTGTTTACGATCGTCAAAGTTTTGAGTCAGAAGTAATTACTGAAAATTTACTAGCTGAAGTCCGTCATCCCACAATTAGTGGCAACGGTCGATTTGTAGCATTTGAGTCTAACCGCTCAGGACAGTGGGATATTGAAATTTACGATCGCGGTTCTAATATAGAACAATCCTTACCTCGCCCTCAGCAGCCAACTCAAGTACCAGTTTCACCCCCCCCTGCTAACCCATAAAGGACTTACGCATAACACCACGTGACTATCTTGCCCGCGTGATGTTTTAGCGTAAGTCCTGTTTAATTACTCTTGTTTTGGGAATTTTTAGAGATTATTCTAATGAGAATTTAATCTTCAAGTAGAAGAATTATCAATAAATTTATTAAGTTCTTCACAAAGTCTAACTGAGATATTACCACAGAGAAATTCAATTCCATATTGCTCAACTTTCCATAAAATTATATCTTTTAAGTAAACATGATAAAAGGTATATATTCCCTCATTATTTATATCCATTATCATTCTTTCAACATCAGGCGATAATCCGCTTGCTGTAATAATAATTCCCATAAAAATATTTTCTCGCTCCAGAGCTACTTTGAAATGACCAAATGCTTTTGGAGAAAACTTCTTTTTTTCAATTTTGACACTTACAGCAGCTTCTTGCTCAGTTCTCAGCCCCTTTTTATAAAAAACACCAGATAAATCACTAATTTTTTCAATTGATGTCGCAGTAACTCTAATACGCCCATCAATTCCTCCATCAGCATTACCTCGTCTAGCAGGTAGGTTTATAGCCTTCTTAGTTGCATCACCGCTCAGTAACTCAACTATTGTAGTTCCCATATTTTCTTTCTCTTTGGGACTACAAGAAATTAATTGTTCGACAAGTGAATCTCCTAACTTGCTCATAAGTCAGAACTCCAAAGGCTTTTGGTCTCGTCAGCTAGGAAAGAAATTACTAAATCTATTACTTCTTCTACAGATTTAAATTCTAATCTTTGGTATTTATTTTTGACAAATTTTGATGTGGCTGCAACAATCCAAGTAGGAAGATAGACCGCACACGCATTTTCTGGTTCATTGTCCTCTAAAGACAAAAGCTTTTGCATATAGTCATAAGCAGGAAAACTATGAATAGACTTATGCGGCTTGAGTTCTGAAAGTGCTAATGAATCAAAGGCTTTTTCTATTACTCGCTGAGTGCTGGAAGTTCCCCAATAAAGTTTAAGAATATCTACAATTTCTTTATTAATTTTTTTTTCGTCAAAAGATATTTTTACTTTTTTTCCTATATCTTTTTTAATTTCTTGATTAAGTCCATTAATTAATTTTCTAGTCGCCATTTAAGCTACTCCTATATCAATTGCAGAGAGGGCATTATTTCAGATAGGGCATTAAGAAGCTGGCTACGAAAAACTTCGTCTTCCTCAAAAAATATAGGATTGTAGGAAGAAAAAGCATTTTTTAAGTAATGTTTACTCATCCAACCAGAAATTCCTCGTTCGCTTAGATAAGAATTAATGCAATCAATATCACTTTAAATAGTATTATCTCTGCCACATCTATTAGGCAGAATTCGGATAGGTATTGTTCTTTTTGTAATCATTTGTGCAGTAGCCATCTCTCCAAGTTCCTCCGAAATTCTCTCTAGCCCGACAGAATCATCAGGACAAATTGGAGCTATAGCTCGCCATCCTTTGCGATTAGGATCAAATAAATTCTCAATAATTTTGTAGTAATCATCAGTATCTGCAATCATTATATCCTTATTACCACCGCCTTTTATAGAGCCTGAAGAAGGTAGTTCCTCATATTCAGCTTCACGGATTTCTATACGGGCGTACATTGATGGATTTTCAGCCTGTTTTTTGCTGATGTACTTACTCATTCTTAAACCACCAGCTAAATCTAATGCTAGTACCTTAAATCCTTTTGAGGCTAATAACAGAGCAGCATTTGTTGCTATTGTGGTTTTACCAACTCCTCCCTTGGGAGAATTAATAACAAGTTTTAACATCAAGCCCTACCAGATCTATCGGTTTTAGTTTATCCTAATCCGGTTAAAGGAAGCACTACCCTCTATCAATGACCAGTGCTTCAATTTTAACTTTACTTATCCTACAGGCAGCAGCATATCTAAAACCTCTCTCAGCAACTCTAGACGAGAGGGATGTGTCAGAAGCGGAACAAGATTAGCGTTGCCTATCTTTTTGGGTGAATAAATTACTCTAATCCGTGACCTGGCGGGGCATTCGGCGCTTTTTGTTAAGATAAAGTAGAGAGATTTGCAATAAAACTTAAAGAATTAGGGCTACAGCGAGTCCTAATCCAGTAGTACTCTGAAGCTTATTAACACTTTTTGGAAAAACACTTATGGTACAGCGTGGTTCTAAAGTACGCATTCTCCGCAAAGAATCATTCTGGTTTCAGGATGTCGGCACAGTTGCTACCGTCGATCAAAGCGGAATCAAATATCCAGTAATTGTCCGCTTCGAGAATGTCAATTACGCAGGCGTTAACACTAATAACTTTAGCCAGGCTGAAGTGGTAGAAATTGCACCACCCACAGCTAAGTCTAAAGCTTCAACTGCTAAACCAGGTGGCAAGCAAACCACTATTGACGAACGCACACGCACAACAGGTCAGGGTGCGCCCAAGCCTAGCGGCAAAGCCAGTGCGGCACCAGAATCTGGAGAAGCAGGGACTCGCGTTCAAGGCGCTCCTAACCAAGGAACTGATTCTCGTTAAGTTGTGCCTGAACTGCCTGAAGTTGAAACAGTACGCCAGGGTCTAAATCATGTCACCCTGGCTAAAAAAATTCTGGGTGGGGATGTGTTGCTGACACGCACCATTGCCCACCCTCTTTCTGCTGAAGATTTCCTTGCTGGTCTAAAAGGTACAGCGATTACTGAGTGGCATCGGCGCGGTAAATATTTACTGGCATCTGTCAGAGATGGTCAATCAGCCTCATGTGCTGGTTGGTTAGGCGTTCACTTGCGGATGACAGGTCAATTGTTATGGGTTAACCAGGAACAGCCATTAGAGAAGCATACGCGAGTCCGCCTGTTTTTCGAGGGCGGACATGAGTTGCGTTTTGTTGATCAACGTACCTTTGGGCAGATGTGGTGGGTGCCACCAGGAACGCCGCCTGAAGAAGTAATGACAGGGTTACAGAAGTTAGGGCTAGACCCTTTTTCAGATGATTTTTCAGTTGAGTATCTGGCAAAGCAACTGCACCAGCGTAAGCGTTCGATTAAGACGGTTCTACTAGATCAAGCCACTGTAGCAGGGCTAGGAAATATTTATGCTGACGAAGCCTTATTTCTGAGCGGTATTAAACCGACAACAGTTGCTAGTAGCCTGACTGTAGAGCAAATTGAGCGATTGAGGACAGCAATTATTCAAGTTCTGGAAAATTCAATTGCAGCAGGGGGAACTACTTTTAGTAATTTTCTCAATGTGCAGGGTGTTAATGGTAACTATGGCGGTATCGCTTGGGTATATAACCGCACTTCGCAACCTTGTCGCGTTTGTAATACACCAATAGTACGACTTAAATTAGTAGGACGTTCGGCTCACTTTTGCCCACAGTGTCAGCCTTAGAGAAATGTTTTGTTGAAGTAGGTGGGCATAAATAAACGATAAGGCTTTTCCCAGTCACCAATCCCCAGTCCCTAGTCCCAGAAGAACGCAAGTAACGTTTAATTTAACCCACATACTTAGCTGATGTCTCAGGCATCACATTTGCTATGGATTATGTAACTAAATTAGTACCCTTTTAGACGGATGAATTGCACTCCTGGGATAAGTCAAGGTTAATTAAAGAATTGTCATGGAGTGAAAATTATGTCTGGTGAAATTAGCAATCTTGAGTATGATTTGCTTACTGTTTTGCAAAATAAGTCAGAAGCAATTAAAGCATACGAAACTTATATGCAAGATGCACAAGAACTTAATTCTCAACCTTGTGTAGAGTTGTTTCAAAAGCTGCATGAAGAAGATATCAAACATATACAAGAATTACGGCATCACCTTCAGGAAGTAATGCAGAAGGGCAGTATGTAGGACAAAGCAGCATTCATGCGGATATATATGCCTGGTCATTGCTAATTAATAATTGTTAATTGATAATTGATAATTGTTAATTGATAATTGTTAAGAGTATGGCAGTTAAAAAAGGCGAGTTAGTTCGTGCTATCCGCGAAAAGTTGGAAAACAGTTTAGAAGCTAAAGCTAGTGATACACGCTTTCCGCCCTATTTGTTTGAAACTAAGGGTGAGGTTTTAGATTTGCGTGGTGACTATGCTTTGATTAAGTTCGGTCAAGTACCAACGCCGAATATATGGCTTCGTATGGATCAGCTAGAAAGCGTTAAGTAACGTTGGTGTGGATTTATTGCTGGAAGTGGTAGCGATCGCACATCCTCCATAATTTGAGTTTGGTTTGAAGGAGCGATCGCACCCAGTATATACAGCCACATCTTTAATTAGAGTAAAAACAGCCGACTACCACCTAAAATGGGTGGCAGTCGGCTGTTGATTTGCCATGAGCAATTTTTTAAGATTTGTTAAGAAAAGCTTGTACTTGTTTAATTGCTATGGGCGCAACATTGAAAAGCGCCCATCCGCCTGCTGCTAGAACTGGTAGCAGCACAATTAAAAGTCGCCAATCAAATTCCATACCTTAGTCTCCTCTGTTAATACTTAAAGATTTTTAAACACTTCTCATTTTTATTTTTAACTGAAGTGGGACAGTTTTATACATTTTCAGATCAAATTGCATACAACGTCTCTAGCAGGGTTATAGCTAACGCACCTTGATCTGGTTTCGATGTCTAATGTGGTGCTGTAAAGCCTAAGTCTGTTCCCTTACCTGCGTGAACTAAAGCTAACTGTTCATAGCGTCGTGCGTGTTCTATAAGTTCTGCTGCCTCCGCCTCAGAAACATCGCGTAACCGCTTGGCAGGTACACCAACCATTAATGATTTGGGCGGAACATCTTTAGTTACCACACAACCAGCACCAATTATGCTGCCAGTGCCAACTCTAACGCCGTCTAGCACTACTGCGCCAATACCAATTAAACAGCCCCGTTCAATATAAGCTGAATGCACTACAGCGCGATGACCAACTGTTACGTGGTCTTCTAAAATTGTAGGTTTACCAGGATCGCCATGCAAAATTGCGCCATCCTGAATATTGGTTCGTTCTCCAATTTCAATCCACTCGACATCTCCTCGGACAACAGCGCCATACCAAATACTAACTCCAGCACCTATCTTGACTTTGCCCATAACAACCGCATTAGGCGCAACAAAAGCCGCTTGAGACAGATCGACACTAGACCAATAAGATGAAGTTGAAAACAGTTGTTCGTATTTATTGTTCACTATGCTAAATGAGTGATTGTCAGAAGGTTGAGAGAGTTTAATAGTAGATATAATAAAGCCACTGCTACGGTGGCGCAGAGAAAATGCGATTACGCACTTGATCATGAATCCAAGCTTGCAATATCCTATATTTGGCGCAGAAATTCAGTGTCCCCACTGTCGTCAAACTATTCCGGCATTGACGCTAACTGATACATATCTGTGTCAGCGTCATGGCGCTTTTGAAGCAGATCCCGAAACAGGTGAACTGGTTCATCTGCAATCAGGACGGCACTGGCGACGGTGGAATAATGAATGGTATCGACAGCATACTCATCCAGATGGGATTAGGTTTGAGATTCACGAAGCGTTAGACCGACTATA
>JBARVL010000101.1:0-10297 GCA_049646245.1 Crinalium sp.
ATTATGTTGGCGTAGCAGGTAGTCATTGTTATCAATAACTTCTTCAACTAAATAGCGATCGCGTAATACATCAATTGCGATATTTTGTTGATCTTCATTACAACCCAAATACTTTAAATGTCTTAACAAAGCTGTTTCCGGTACTGGGCGACGATATACTGCTCCGTGACAAAGTAAAAAATAAGCGTTAACAAAATCTTTGGCTAACCTTTCAAATGTTTGCTCAATTCGTGTCCTTACTTTTGCTCTCAAGTCGCCAGTATATCTATCAAGTTTTAATTTATCGTTAACTGACTCAATTTCTGCACGGCGACGCGCTTGCTCAATTTCTTCTATTTCTTTACCATAGTTATTCCAGTAAGCGATAATATTACCATTAAAACGATCGCCTAAAATTTCTCCGGCTATAACTTTTAAAGCTAAAGGATGACCTTCATAAGCTGCGCCAATTCTTTCTAAATACTGTTGGCTTAAATCAACATTTAATTCTAAACCGAGTTTGCTAAACAATTCTAACTGTTCTGCTTGTGTAAGTCCTGTTAATTTTTCTCTCCTCCAAAAATGGCTGTAACGGAAAGCAATATTATCTAATTGTCTTGGCGCATCTTGGGAGGTAACAATTACTTTACTGGTAAAATTTTGTGTGACTAATAACTTTTCAAAAAATTTCTCCCACCAGGGATCTTGAAAATCACTCCAACCAGTTTCTTCATTACCTTGCAAAATTCGTTCAAAAGAATCAATTTGTAATAAATAACGGTTTGCTTGCAGGCGTTCTATTAAGCGGTTGAGTAATTCTTCTGGTTGTTGTAAATCGTTTGGTGTAACGATTTCTTGCCAATTCATTAATAAGTTAGCAGTAACATTAACAAAAGAGGCGTTGTCGCGATCGTCAAAATTAATATGATAAAAATCTGTCCAGCTATCTTGTAATTCTATTGCTAATATTTCGGCTAAAGCTGTTTTTCCAATTCCCGTAATTCCAGTTAAAATTAATACTCTACCTAACTGCTTTAAGTAATTAGTTAACTTAGCAATAAGTTCTTTTCTACCTACCCAACCATCGTTATAGTTAATAAAATAACTTCTGGGAAGAGTGGGCGTTGATATTTGCTCACAAATTTCTTGCCAGTCTAATTTTAAAACCTGACAGTAAGCTTTAAAAGCATTAGTACGAATGGATTTTCCGTGTAAGAAACGGTTCCATGTACCTGGTGAAATGTTCTCAGCTAGTATCCCTTCTTGTTCGTAATTCGTACCTAAAATTTTACTGGCTTTTTCTAGCCATCGGTGGTCTTCAATAGTCCAGCCTTTGGCATTTCTGGCTGCTCTAATTTTGGCTAATCCTGATTTAGAAGCTTTGAGACTTGCCACAGATACAGATAACCTTGTAGTTGTCAAGATCAATTTTAGATCACTTTGTAGCGATCGAAAAGCGATCGAAAACTGATCTGGTAAACCCTATGTAAATAAAGGATTTTGGAGGTATCAAACGAAATTACTAAAGCCTTAAAGAGAGGGAGATGTTATGTTGAGTAAATTTGAGATAGCAATTATTGCGAGTCTGACATCTTTGTTTACGTTGGTAGGCGTAAATTTGGTGATGAATGGTAGTGTGAATCCTGGGGTAAATTCAGCTATAGCAAACACTAGCAGTAATAGGTGTGAACCTGGGAAAACTGTACCCCCGAATAATCACCCTACTGATGCTTCCTAGCTGATACCAAGTTCATAAAGTAGTGCTACAGATAAAAGATCCCCCTAAATCCCCCTTAACAAGGGGGACTTTGATTAAAAACTTAGGTGTGCTACAGATAAACGATCCCCCTAAATCCCCCTTAACAAGGGGGACTTTGATTAAAAACTCCGGTTCCCCCCTTTTTAAGGGGGGCTAGGGGGGATCAATCAACTGTAGCAAGAATCTTGGAGTGCAGGGTAGTTCATTTTATCGCAACTTGTAAACGTTGATTGGCAATTTTTTGCCACTCTTTTAATTCTGGTTTGCTGTCAGGAATATATTTCAAGCAAGCTTTCCATTTATTATTCAAACTTTGCTTGTTTCCCTGTGCTTCTGATACTTGTGCAAGTAAACAGTGAGCATCAGGGCGTTGATTATCTAGTTTAATTGCTTGTTGCAGATAAAAGTTTGCCTCCTGATAATTGTTTTGCTTAAAATATCCCCAACCTAAGTTTTTATTGAATTGATATTTAGTTAAGTTATCTTCAGCTAGAGGTAAACCTTTTTTAAGTAGTGGAACAGCTTCAGAGTATTTACCTTCAAGAATATACAAGCGACCTTGGTTATTATGTGCTTGATCGTTTTCCAGTGCGATCGCTCTATTATACTCTTGTTGTGCTAACTTTAAATTACCTCTACTTTCAGCAAGCGATCCATAATTATAATGAAAGTTACCATTATCTGATTTAAGTGCGATCGCAGATCTATAAAAAGCCTCAGCAATAACCAACCTCTTAGCTAAATGATTTTCTACTCCCAAATCATTACAAACAACAGCAACTTGAGGCGCAGCTATCCTTCCCAAACCACCCAACCCTAATAATAACGCTCCTGCTAACCCAAACTTTAACCAACGCCGCGAAGGTTGACTATCTCTGGGAATTGCAATATTTCTACTCCCATTATTATCTGGCTTAATTACCGACAACCCGTTATTAATTGCAAATTCAACTGCTGCTAAACGTTGCAAAATTATTGTGGTGCTTTGAGGTCGCCATACGGATAACAAAGCCATTAAATCATCTATTAAATCAGCAAAATGAGGAGATATATCTGTAGCATTTTTCCGCCATAGTAATTGACCAGTTTGATCATCTTCCTCAAAATCAAGAGGATGTTTTCCTGTTAACAGATAAACAAAAGTTCTACCCAGAGCAAAAAAGTCTGATTGTAGTAATGCTTTACCTTCGTATTGCTCTCTGGGCGTATATCCAGGTGAAATAATTTGTGTCCCTCTTTTTTCTAAACCAATTTGTACTAAATAACTTGCATTAATTTGTCTTACTCCGCCAAAGTCAATTAGTACAAGCTGTCCATTCTCACTGAGCATGATATTAGAAGGTTTAATATCTCTATGGAAAAATTTGTGCTGATGGACTTGATGTAAAATTTCTACTAACTGTTTTAACCAGTTAATTGCTTCTGCTTGCGAAATAGCTGAATTTTTCTTGCTCCATTGTTCTAAATTTAAACCATCTATATATTCCATTACTAAACAATGGAATTCTTCTGAATAGCCTTTTATTTTAACTGTAAAATATCCATCTGGTTCAACTTTAGGGATACCAGGATAATTTAATTGACTTAATACCTTTGCTTCCTGCTGAAATAGCTCTATGATTTTCTGCTGATACTCATAAGAGTCATATTCGCCCAACATCAAAACTTTGAGAACTTTCCGTTGATTGCGATCATCTATCTCAAATGTTTGACCAAAACCACCTTTAGCCAATTCTCTCACAACGAGATAGCGTCCTTGCAGTATATCCCCAGGTTCAATCATGGCTGCTCCCCTTGCAATGCCACCAGCAAATTTTGAATATTTGCTTGTGTATATCCTACTACCGTTAGGTTATTTTGTGAAGCAAGTTCGGATATTTGATTTAATTGTGCTTGAATATCGCCTGTTATAATTCTTAATAAATTATCTTTAATTCTCTTAACAATTAAGCGGGTTTGAATTGCCTTAGTTTCCTCGGTTGCTGATTCTTTAACTAACCTATGACTTTTTAATAAACCCAAACGAGTAAGGTCTTTTGTTTCAATAACAGCGTAGATATCTTCACTTACTTGTTTGATTAATTGATTAATTATGTATTTTTTGATTACAGGTTCTAAGGAATACAAGGTTTTACCGTTTTCTGCTATGATTTCAATTAGCGATCGCCTTGATAGTGAAGTGAGTGCATTTGTCACCTCTGTACTCTGTAATCTGGGTACAATATTATCTTGTAACTCTTTCTGAGATACTGGTTGTTCAATTGCTAACCAGTACATTATTTCTTTTTCAATTGCTGAAATTCGCTGAAACTGTTGTGATAAAAATTGACTAACTACATCGGCTAATATCAAGCTGGTAGCTTGGAGAAATTCGACAAAATTACTACTATTGTAATGGTAAACTGTTTGGGAAATTATCTTTAAAGCGTAAGGGTTTCCCCGCAGTTGCCAAATAAAATCTTCTAACCCTTTTTCGTCTCCACAAAATCCTTGTTGTTTTAAAATTTCTTTAGCCTCCTCTGGTTCTAAACCATCTAGTTTGAGAAAACGGACATTCCCTGTTGCTCCGGTGACTGTTGCTAATAAGCTAATTTCTTGAGGTTGTTCGCGGCTGTTAATAATTAAACAACTTTGATGTTTTTCTGTACCTATCCGTTGGAGTAATTCGCTATAATCTTCATATTCTGAGCGATAATATCCGGCTAAATCTCCACTTTTGAGAATGGTTTCCCAATCATCTAAAATTAATAAACAACGATGCGATCGCAGATATTTTAGCAATTCAGAAATAGATACATTTGTACTAGCTGAATTAGGGCGAGAATTGGGATGAGAGAAAAAATGTAGTAGCTCTGCTAATATTTCTTTTAAAGGAGGAGCATCATGGAGCGATCGCCAAATTACATACTCAAACTGATATTGTATTTGTTGGGTTAACTTGGCAGAGATAGCACTTTTGCCAATACCACCTTGTCCTAATATAGCTAAAACACGAATGCGATCGTTTAATAACCATTCCTGAAGTTTATTCACATCATTTTCCCGACCAATAAATCCCAAAATATCAGGTATTCCATCTAAAGAGTGATAGCGGTTAGGAGTAGTTGTAGGGGGAGCGAGGGTTATATTAGAATTAGTGCGATCGTTTCCTTGTTCACAATTACCATTATTTTCTAACGGGTTAGTAAAAATATTTATTAATTCATCTACATCCATTTCTAATGCAACCGCCAATTTTTCCAGGTTTTCTGGTTTAGGACACCCAACAATTCCTGTAACCCATTGGTTGATCAAGCCTTTATTTATACCAGTTGTCTGCGCCAATTTGTATTCGCTAATTTTTTTTGATCGCAATAGCTGTTTAAAAGCTTGCCCACCTGCGAGATTGATAATAGCTCTAGTCATACTGAATATTCCTTAATGTTAAATTTCCCAAAATTACTTATTTAGCAAGTTTCACCTTTGCCATACATTATTAAGCTGTTGTGCATTTAAATTGAACTGTTAATTATTGTCAAGTGTTTGTAGTGCGAGCGTCTCGCTCGCAAGTAATATTAAATTTAAATGCGTCTTAGCTTATCACATTATCTTTAATATAGTGCGGGCATCTTGCCCCCGTCAGACTTCGGCGTAATATTTAACCTTGTTTAACCGTTAAACACATACTTAATTAAACATAATTTTTGAAAGTTGATTATTATTGGGTTGAATAACTTATTTAACTATTTTATTTAACCGTTAAACAAAAATAATTTGTGTTTAACCTTGCAACTGTTGTCAGTTCAAAGTTATAAAAAAAATAACTCGAAAGGCAGAGGTAAACCAACAGAGGGGAGAGAAAGTGATGGGGTGATCAATAAATTCATGTCACCACTCATTTAATAGAACTTACGCACCAATATATGTAGGATGCGTTCCCACGTACCACCCAATAATAAGTAAGTCCTATTTAACTTTTCCCCATTTAGTTGCTGACTTGTACCAGAAAGTGCCACAAATAGCAATTTGAAAAAAAATTTTCATCTTTGCGTAAAACTGGCAGGTTGAGAGCGAGTAGTAAGTAGAGGCTTGCAAGAGTTAATTTTGCCTTTTTCAGGACTGCACTGAAATTAATTAAGCTTGCATACCTGTAACTATCAATCCACTCATTTGAGTTGGATTTAGTTTGCTGTCGGTTAAGGAGTTAAAAGATGAACAAGATTTTCCTATGGTTTTTGAGGAGTCCATGTTTATTAATTTTTGGTATATTTTCAGGCTGTTTCCTTTATAGCTCAACAGTGCAAGCTGGAGGTTTTGACCAACAAAAGCCACCGCCTGAGCAAGCGCCATCTCCACCACCTGTACCAGATATTCCACCACCTATTTCACCATCATCTACACCAGTTGTTCCACCTTCCCCCCCACCTGCAACAACTAATAAAACTTCTCCGTTGAACCTTGATTTATCAATTATCAATTGGGACAAATGGGGGCAAACCTACTGGTTAAATCAGAACATTTGCCGAGAAATGAATGGCAACGTTATTTGTTTATCTGCTCAAACCGCTCGTCGAATGTATTGGCAGATTCCCGCAAAAAGTCAGGCGCTTAATTCTGCAACTAACTCCCCAGTTAGAGCCAGAAAGCTTTAGTAATTTTCTGCTTTCACACAATAGTACAGGAGTAACTTCAAGATGTTGCATAAACTTTGGAAAATACTGGCAGTAAGCTCTGCGGCTTTTTCTACTTTAGTTATGGGTGCAGTAGTAGCTTCTTCAGCAGAAACATTTTCTGTAGACAACGTAGCTTTGAACACAAATAATAATTTCCGGCTAATTGAGGGAAATCCCAGAATGTCAATCTGGTCACGCAATGATAACGATCCTGACCAACAATTTGATAGATTAACCGGAAATCTTGGCGGTACTCTGTTAAAACAGCGTTCTACTGGAAAGTGTTTGAATGCACATTACTTGTGGAATGGAGCAGAAATAAATGTCTGGCCATGTAATGGTAGCGACCCGGATCAAAACTGGAATTTAATTAATGTTAGTGATGGGAGGATGTTGCTCCAAAGAAGGGGAACAAATCTTTGTGTTGATACTCCCACACGCGATAATAGTGGCAAAGTTCATCTGTGGGATTGTGATAGTAATAATGGTAATCAACGTTGGAGAAGCAGTGCATATCAAGCTCCACCACCCAGTGGAAGTAATATCATTGTTAAGGCAAGCACAAGCAACCTAAATTTTAACCGAGGTCAACAATGGGTTACTTCTACTAACTACAAGTTGATATTTCAGGGCGATGGAAATTTAGTGCTTTATAATCCACAGGGTAAGCCGATTTGGGCGACTGGAACGGATAACACAGGTGCTGATAGATTTGCTGTACAAGCTGATGGAAATGTTGTGCTTTACGATCGCGGTAGACCTGTTTGGGCAACTAACACATCGGGTCGTCCTGGTGCTTTCTTAGCCATTCAAACAGATGGAAATGTTGTCGTATATGCCTCTAATAATACGCCGTTATTTGCTACTGGTACAGATGGAGGAAGGGTTACAACGTTTAGTGCATCAGCAGATTGGCTAAGAAGAAATGGTGGAGGTACAACACCACCTCCTTCTCCTACTCCTTCACCCGTAGTTGATATGGAAGGTCTTAAAAAGCTTCTATTTAAAAATGTTTCTAATACTCTTACGTCACCTTATGGAATGCGAAATTGCCAGATTTGGGGAGCGACTTATTGGAATTGTCAGCATCCTGCGCTTGATATTGCTGCTGTGGTAAACTCTCCAATTTACTCCCCAATTGAAGGAGTTGTAATTGCACGAAACGATACCTATGGAATTGTTGGAATTTATAATCAGAAGTCTAACAAAACCTTCTTTTTTGGTCACATGAACAGAACAGATGTTGTTAAAAACCAACGAGTAACCAAGGGTCAACAGGTAGGTATAGAAGGTACAAAAGGTCACGTAACTGGACCTCACCTCCACTTTGAAGCTCGTCCTGGGAATCAGCCTTATATGGCGACTGACATCCGACAAACTGTTAACCCTCTAGATGCAGTTAATCAAGCAAATCAGTAACCAGAGTTTCAGGTAAAACTAGCTAGTTTTGTTGTAGCTTAAGCGATCGCACTTCTGATTTCATCCCGTTTTCTTTTAAGTCTGATGCGATCGCTGTTACTTTTTCACTAATTTATTTATAGCTGTTTTCCCATTAAACAGCATTCAGTTAATCAATATTTTCACAATATGCCAACTATCTCGCCTACTATTAATTCAGCTTGGCAGAAATTAAAACAACAGGAAATTACCTGTCAAGAAGCTCTTCAACTTTTGATCAATGAGCAAAACATTGTTAACCTTAATTTATTAGATCCAGAAGTTAGCTCACGTTTCTTTAGAGAAGTTTCTAATCGCACTGCTTTACCTCCTGTAATTCCTTTACTACTTTGGCGCAGTTGTTACTATTTAGGCTGTCCAATTATCCTTAAGCCAGATGATATCCAAAAACTGCGCGATCGCACTCTAACAGACATCAAAATTATCCCCATAGCCGAAAAAAGTTATCGCCTTTGGTCACTCAGCCAAAACTTTAAACCTAACTCAATTAGCACCTCTACTATTGCTAATCCTAATACCAACGAGACTGAACTCTCAGATATAGGTGAAATCACATCACTTTATCTCACCAAAGCTGATAGCCAAATTGAACGAATTAAAACAATTATCAGTGGTGCTTTAAACCACCGCGCTAGTGATATTCATCTGGAACCAACAACCGATGGCTTAAGAGTCCGCTATCGTATTGATGGCATTTTGCGAGATATTACTACACTACCTATTGATGTTAGTCGTAAAGCGATCGTCG
This sequence comes from Crinalium sp., assembly GCA_049646245.1. Lineage (GTDB taxonomy): Bacteria > Cyanobacteriota > Cyanobacteriia > Cyanobacteriales > PCC-9333 > Crinalium. The sequence goes on from JBARVL010000101.1 coordinate 8,597, forward strand.
CATTAAAAGTAATGTCTAAAATGGACATTGCTGAAAGTCGTCGTCCCCAAGATGGTAGGATTGGAGAAAATTATTCTTCAACTTCTGAAGTAGATTTGCGTGTAGATATGCGGGTCAGTACCTTACCCTGTGTAGGTGGGGAAAAAGCAGTTATTCGTTTGTTACCAAGAGAAAACCCATTTTCTGGATTAGAAGATTTAGGATTTTCCCCGAAAAAACTAGAGGTTTACAAAACATGGTTGCAACAACCACAGGGGATGATTATTATCACAGGTCCTACTGGTTCAGGTAAAACCAGTACACTTTATAACAGCCTGCAAGCTGTCGCTACATCTGATGTAAATGTAGTCACAGTAGAAGACCCCGTAGAGTATGTATTACCTCAAATTACCCAAACCCAAGTACATGAAGCTGCGGGAATGACCTTTGCTGCTGGACTGAGAGCAATTTTACGCCAAGACCCAGATATTATTATGCTAGGGGAAATTCGGGACGGAGAAACCGCAGAAACGGCAGTAAGAGCAGCATTAACAGGACATTTAGTATTAACAACATTACATACTAATGATGCAGTCAGTGCAATTCCCCGTCTCAAAGATATTGGTCCAGATCCTAGTTTAGTTGGAGATGCGCTTTTAGGTATTGTCGCACAGCGTTTAGTACGCAAAGTTTGTTTTCACTGTGCAGAAACTTACACACCAACTGAAGCAGATTTAAGAGTATTAGGGTTAGAAAAAGCCGAAGTAGATATAAGTGGTTGGCGCAAAGGTCGCGGTTGTGTTAATTGTTTCCATTCTGGTTATTGTGGACGCGAGGCAATAGTCGAATTATTAAATGTCGATGCCATAGTGCGAGAATTGATCTATGAAGGAACAATGACGCAATTGCATCAATATCTAAATGAAAGTAAATTTGATTCATTTCGTATAGCAGCAATAGAAAAAATAACTCAGGGAGCAACTACTATAACTGAGATATTGCGCGTGTTACCTCATAGTGCTTTGAGTCGGAAATAATGTTGATTAGTAGTGCGATCATCTTGCTCGCTATAGTTTGACCATCTTGTTTGCACTTGCGCTAATCTAGATCAACAGTATTTCTGCATCAGTATTTATTTTATGTCTCAACCTTCAATCACTGTCACCGTTAAGTTGTTTGCAGCTTATCAAGAAGCATATAATCTCCCAGAAGTTGTGCTGCAATTGCCTCCAGATACGCCAGTGGTTGCAGTATTAGAACAGATTATTAACCAGCATCCCGAACTAGAAAAGTGGCGCAATTTGACGCGCTGTGGTGTCAATCTTGAATTCGTAGAACCAAATACTCTTTTGCAACAAGGTGATGAAGTTGTGCTGATTCCACCAGTCAGTGGCGGGTAAAAAGCTGCAACAGATTTAAAAAGGAAATATATCTTACCTCATTAGATCAGGTTGTTGAATCGGAATTTCAATTATAAACTCTGTTCCCTCTCCTGGTGCTGAAATACATTGCAACGATCCTCCGTGCTTTTCTGTTACAATTTGATAACTAATAGACATACCTAAACCAGTACCTTTGCCTACAGGTTTAGTGGTAAAAAAGGGGTCAAATAGTCGGGTTCGGACTGTTTCTGGCATTCCTGCTCCATTATCAGAAATCCTTATTGCTACTCGATCAGATCCTACAACTTCTGTACGAATTGCGATCGCACTTTTTTTACCT
>JBARVL010000102.1:0-13005 GCA_049646245.1 Crinalium sp.
AAGGTAAGGTATCTTTACGTCCGTTGTGTTCGATAGTGATATAACCTTCCTCAATATCAATATTGGGAGTGCCATACTCACCCATCGTCCCTAACTTAACCAAGTGGCAATCTGGGAAGTCTTGCTGCATTGCATAAAGCAAATTCAGCGTCCCGACAACGTTATTAACCTGAGTGAGAACAGCGTGTTCTCTGTCAATCATTGAAAAAGGTGCTGAACGCTGTTCACCGAAGTGGACAATTGCCTCTGGCTGAAATTGATGTAATGCCTTGTTGAGAAATTCGTAGTTGTTGATATCGCCAATGAACAGGTCAAGGGATTTGCCTGTGAGGTCGTGCCAGCGTTGGATTCGTTGCTGAATTGGTGCGATCGGCGTTAAAGTTTCAACACACAGTTCACAATCCCAGTGGCGACGCACCAGGCTATCTAGAATGCCGACTTCATAACCTCTGTTGGACAGGTAGAGTGCGGTTGCCCAACCGCAATAGCCATCACCGCCAATAACCAGGACTTTCATACAAGATTACTAAATTTTGCTTGCCGATACTCGGTAAATGTATCAGGTTTGGGGACATTTTGGGATATTAGCTTGAAGCTTTTTGTTGTCATAGCGCTCATCTATCAGCTTTAGGACTTACGCATAAATCATCCTTGAGTTGGGGGCGGGTTTATATATATCAATGGTGTGTCGCCATAGTAGAGACGCGAAATTTCGCGTCTCTACGTGCAACCCGCCCCTACATATATCGTCACTAATTAGCCGGACTTGATCTAATAGCTAAACTTTTACTTCCTCAGCAAAACTTGCCCGACGGACAAAGTAAAATGCGCCAGCTAATGAACCCCAGATATGCTCGTCTGTTTCTGGGTCGCGTCCTCTGTCAAGGCTGATAAATTTGTGTTCGTCAATCTCAAAAGTGCTATCTAAGTAAGTCTTTTGACCTTTACGAAATACAATGCAAGCTTTCCCAGGTTGAACATAGCCTTTAAAGCTGTTACCTGTCCATTCCACAATCATATTGCAGCCTGGTAATTTTTCTAAATGTTCCACCGTCAGAGCTTTGAGAAGCTCAGGTTTACGGGATGCGCCGTAAAATTGTTGCTCTTGGTTGACAGAGTAATTTTCGATTTCGATATGATCGTCTACGAAGATTAACTTTAAAACTCTGAGTCGGTAGGGATCATTGAGCGTATAATCATAAGCTTGTTCCACAAACAAGCTCACCCCAGACAAGAATTCTGGCGGTAGGGGGCGCATAGCTACACGAATATGCGCGAAAAACGGAGGATTTTCAAAGGCTTGGGCTTGATTACTGAAATCTGCTGCCATCCAGCGAGCTAAGGTTGCGATATCAGTAGAATGCGTCATTGGATTTCTAAATTCTTAATGAGGTTGACACTCCCCCGACTAGAAGTACGGGGGATTCTACCGGAGTGAATCCGATATATCTTGGGAGAACAGATCCAACTGTACTACCAAGTTCCCAGGCACAGACCGTTTGCTCTTACGAGCGGTCTGTTGTCTCCTTTTACACACTGTTAATTCAGTGTTGGGCGTTTCAAACAACATTAGTTGTCTGGGTTCCGACGAGTCCCGCCGTACCATTCTTTTAATCAATAAGCCGTACTGTTTAATAGCACGATTTTTAATGTTTAATGCTGCTTGCAAGTCAGCATGAGCAAAAAATCCGCAATCAACACAGATAAATTTTTCTCTGTCTCGATTGGCTGAATCTATGCAACCGCAAGCACTACAAGTTTGAGATGTATGTTTAGGATTGACTTTTAAAACAATTTTTCCCAGCTTCGCAGCTAGATACTCAATTTTTGATATCAAGTCGCCCCAAGAAGCATCTAAGATTGAACGATTTAAACCTTTTTTAGCTGCTTGACCGTTAGATAAAAACCTTCCGGTCTCTTCACAGCGTTTGGGTTTGCACCGTTTCACCATGCCTTTGATGTTTAAATCTTCTACTGCAATAGCATCAGCCTTATTAACTATTTTATTCGCAGTTTGCCACAAATAAGCATTTCTACGATTAGTTATTTTATTGTGCAATGATGCTACTTTTACATTTTCTTTCTTTCTGTTTTTACTACCTTTTTTAGTACGACTAACTCGACGTTGACGGATTTTCAAAGTGCGCTTAGTCTTCTTATTGGTAGCAAATCTAGGATTATCAATTTGGCTACCATCAGAACAATGCACCAGTTTGGTTAAACCTAAATCAATTCCTACTACTGTTTTAATATCAGAAATATCGCACTTTGGTATTTCTGGAATTGATTTGTCTTCAATCCTGACACTCATGTACCATCCATCAGCTTTTCTACGAATGGTTACGCTTTTAATCTCAAAAATTGAAGGTATTGGGCGCGAGTTAAAAAATCTCATCCAACCAATACTAGGAAGATATACTTTAGAACCATCAATTTTAACTCGTTTAGGCTTATACTCAAACGATCTAAAATTACTGCGATTCTTAAATTTAGGGAATCCTCTCCCATCAAAAAAGTTTTGATATGCAGTATTTAATCTTGCAACATTACTTTGTAATACTGTTGATTCTATGGTGCTATACCAGGGACGTGCTTTTTTTAGTTCGGTTAATGCAGCATCTTGAATAGTACCCGCATTACGTTTTTTGCCACTATTCTGCCAGGGGTTTCCTGTTGCACCATTCTTAACTACACAACAAGTTAACGGAGATACTACCGCCTTAGTCCTTAAGCTACAATACTCCCCTTGTATAAATTGCTGTTGATAGTTTTCAATCCTATCGGCTAAACACCAATTATAGTGACTTCGTAACATATCAATCCAGCTATCCATTTGGGCAGATTGCTGATTGTTGGGGCGTAGTTTGTAGACTTGACTGGAAAGCACTGTTTATAACCTCCAGTTATTATTATAATATACTTGATATTTAGTAGGTTGATTTTATGCCAAAACATCCATCAGAAAAACTGTGGGATTTAACACATAAGGATAAGTTAAAGGAATATCACGCTAAGTATTTAAGTGATAAAACAAGAGTTTTATTAACTTTGGATAATGAAACTGTAGAAGCAATTAATAAACTTAACCCAGAAGACATATCTCTGCCCTCTAAGGTTAAAGCGATTATCAAAGAATGGATAAATATTGACCGCAAATAAATTTGCTCGTGTCGCTTTCATCCACCACTTAAAAGATGGTGGCTTTCAGCATCCCGTGTTCCTCTGTAAGTTAATTTTATAAATTGAGATGTCAGCTATAACCGTAGCCAGGTAGGGCGCGGACATAATAAAAATTCCTGCAACCCTTAGCAGATGATGTAGAGACGCGAAATTTCGCGTCTCTACGCTGACTACTGACTGCTATATAATCAACTGCCGCTTTTCAGGCGAAACAGGAGAAACTGGGTAAGTTGGGAATCATTAAAATTATTGTCACTCACCATTAGCAAACTTTGGCTACCATCTGGCAAACGAGGACCAAGAGCCATTCCTTCTAAATTATCTAAGTAAACACCTAGTTTATCCAAGTCAAGCAGTAACTTTTTCTTAATTGGTTCAACTCCTCTTAACTCACCTTTAAGGCTGGCAATACGCGATGTATCGGTTGCTCCACCTGTGGCTGCTTGAAAAATTTTGGCACTGAAGCCTAAAAGTCCAAAAGAGCGTTCTAATGTCAAAAAATGCCCTCCCTGATCTAAGGCTAATATTTCTGGTAAACCGTGTATTACGGCTCCACTAGGAGGTGGTTCTAGCTGATATAAATGTTCTGAGATGATTATTGGCGCTCCATCAGTCAGTAAATAATGGAGTAAACGACATTTAGCTCCTTGTGGAGTTTCAGTTTGGTTAGTTGATGCTATTGGATCTTCATCTTGCACCAGTGCTGACTCTGTGAGTGTAAATAAACGAAATGGTTCTCCTTTAGCAGGTACGGTTCCTGTAGGATTAAGAGTTAGTGCTTCAAAACCCAAGTTATTTTGGATACCGCGAGGTTGATTGGCGGAGTTATCTGGGATATAGCGTTCTGGGATTGTTAAGCTTTGCTGTTCACGTCCAGTCTTAAGAGCAAATTCTTTAATAAAAGGTAAAGCACGATTTTCAGCGACACCTTCACTAGATATAAATACTGTTTGCTGGGGAGTTAGGGCAATGCCTTCAGTATCGCTGGTGTTTTTAGGATAAGTGTTGCCTTGAGCGTCACGTAAAAAGGTGACATTTTCTATTTCTACTTTCTTAATGCCAATTTTGTCTTTAATGGAGTGATCGAGAATTAGCTTGAGGGTATAAAATCTAGCTGGAGCGAACCCGCTACGATCGTCTGCGATCGCATAGAACAGATTTCGCTGTCTATCGTATGTTAGTCCAGATATTCCCCCAACCGTCGTATCCTTAAACTTATTATTTGGTAGCTGGTATTCTCCCAAAAATTCTAGAGACAAATCTAGAAAAACTCTTTGTTGTGCGCTAATTTGAGGCAAGTTACAGGATGTTAGTAAAGTCAATATTATTAAGGTAGTTGCTATCAGGGAAGCACCACGTTTTAGTTGGATGGAAATCCCATGCTTTATATTAATCATGTCAACAACCAGGGGAAACTCTCGCTTTACTCTAGCAGTTATCTTTATTTCAGCTATAGCAACCGCCCGTGTTTGGACAAAATAAATTTTGAACCCCTTGGATAAAATTACCTTTCAAAAAAGCTGACTGCTGATAGCTGACTGCTGATAGCTATAACAGGTGGGATGGAGGACTGCAAGTGTGGTGTATGCGCGATAGTACAAGCAGACTGAGATTAATTGAAGCAGCGATCGCTACTGCTGTGTTTCTGTCGATGTATTGCTCTGTGTCTTAGCTAGATGATTATATCTTGAGAGATAGTTAATTTATAGCAAGCTTTACAACTTGCGATTGATTGTATACAAGGATAAAGCTGCTAAATTTATGAGTGTTAAAAAGCTGATAAAGATTTAAACAAGAGGATCAAATGAAAACTTCTAATCTTTCTAAAATTGCTGGAGCTACCTTACTTGCTATAAGTTTCTCCGTTTTACCATCTCATTTACCTGCATCTGCTCAAAATAATAGCACCACTACCGAGAACAATCGACCAGTTGTGGATACTACTCCTTTCCAAGAAAATCCCAATGATCATAATAATTGGGGATGGTTAGGCTTACTGGGTTTGATTGGTTTAGCAAACCTGTTCCGCAAAGATGAACATCATGTACATCGCCATGAAAGTGATACAGTAAGTGGCACTACAACAAGACTTTAATATCAATCATTAATTAACGACTTAAGTGAGTAAATTTGTCATTAATTTAGTTTGTTTTTTAAAAGCTAAGTCTGTCAACTTAGCTTTTTTTGTAATATTTAATATAGTTGCATAAATTGATAAAATATGGCTGTAAGTCCTAGTTTATTCCTATATTAAAAAGCAATTTATTTATTTTCTAAAGGAGAAAAATCTGCTGAGATGAGCATTTAATACAGTCGCTACCACTATATTGGTTGTACCTCACTACTGCGGGAACTGCTGTATTGTTTGAGGGAGAGATCAGGGATGAGGGATGACAGAGGGAAAAACGGTTTGATACCTTTTCTTCTTTATTAAAAATGTACAAGTTTATTTGCGCGTTAGCTTATATATAGCAGCCGCCACAAGTGTTAGGACATTGTTCTGTTCCCTGTTCGCTGTTCCGTTGACAGCAAAATCTAGTGTCCTAACCGATATGTCCGTTGCTATATATATAGGTGCATTTGACCAGAGTTGAGTAAACTAGAGAATTAATTGCCCACTAATGGATTCAAGCTCTATACAAGCACAGAATGTGAAAAATCAAAAGTTAGGCTCACAATTTGTTTAATTTTGAGCCTTAATCATTCATACTTTTTTAGGGCATCTATTTATGATTAGGGCAGTAAGCTGATTTTGCGTATGTAACCACTCAACGGGCGCATTGGGTGTAAAACTTAGGCGCATCGTTCATTTATAGTAGCGATCGCATAAGTAAAACGCATACATTATTACATTAGTGTAAGCGATCGCCTGCAATAAATTTAGCTATAGGTAGGTATTTATGAGTACAATTTTGGTTGTCGATGATAGCGGTATGCTGCGAGAAATGGTGGCAGAACTCCTCAAAAAAAGCGGAATGACTGTAATTCTGGCTAATGATGGGCAAGAAGGAAAAGAACAACTTGAAAATAAGATTCCAGACTTAGTAATTACAGATCTGATCATGCCTCGGATGAATGGCTATGAACTTTGCCGTTGGATTAAAGGCAACCCCAAATTGCAAAATGTCCCTGTAATCATGTGTTCCACTAAAAACGAAGATTTTGATCGTTATTGGGGAATGAAGCAAGGGGCAGATGCTTACATTACTAAACCTTTTCATCCAGCAGAAATGCTGGAAACAGTAAAACAACTGCTACGCAAGTAGGGCAAATCACTCGGCAGCTTGGGCAATTGAAACAGCAATTATACCCAGTTACTCAATGTATGGATTAATACCGAATACGTGGGTCAATATAAGCATTGATAATATCAATTGCAATGCTGGCAACTACTACAATCAGGGCGAAAAACACGATAATTCCTTGGACTGTAGGATAATCTCGGAAGGAAACTGCATCATATAGTCGATTGCCTAACCCTGGCCAAGAGAAAGTAACTTCTGTTAAAACTGCGCCTCCTAGTAAGGAAGCAAGCAGTAGCCCTAAGAGGGTAATTACTGGGATCAAGGCGTTTTTAAGAGCATGAGCAAGGAGAATTTTTCTGTCGGGAATTCCTCTTGCTCTAGCAGCTTCTACATAATCTGCTTTGAGTGTTTGCTTTAAATTCACCCGTACTATGCGTTCAAAAATGCCACTCAAGAGAATGCCCAGAGTGATACAGGGTAGGGCGAGATGATGTAAAGCAATGAAAAATTGCTCAATATTACCACTAAGCAAGCTATCAATGGTGTAAAGTCCAGTAATTCCTTGAGGAGGAGTTAAAGTCAAGGGAAAACGAGTTCCCAAGGGAAACCAACCGAGTTGCACAGAGAAAATTAATTGCACCAGCATTCCTACCCAAAATAAAGGTAGCGAGTAGGTGATAATGCTAAACAAACGTCCGGCAGCATCTATAAAAGTGCCAGGTTTTGATGCAGAAATGCTGCCAATTACCACACCAACAATAAATGCGATCGCTAAACTATAAAATGCTAACTCCACTGTTGCTGGAAAGTATTGCTGAATAATCTCCCATACCGATTCTCCACGACTGGTGAGAGACTCACCTAAATCTAGACGTAGTAAGCCTCCTAAATAATTTAAGTATTGCTCTAGTCCAGACTTGTCTAGCCCCAATTGACGGCGTAATTCAGCTTTTGCCCATTCTGGTGCGTGTGGCCCTAAGATGACATCAACAATGTCTCCAGGGGTTGCTCTGAGCAGTAAAAACACCAAAGTGGTGATTGTCCATAACATCAGAGGAGCTAATAGCAGACGAGTGGTGATGTAATATTGCAGTGCTTTGGAACGAGACATTTTTTTTAGGAATGATTACTTAGGATTGAGTAAGGAAATTATCTATTAAGTGGGTAGGTGAAAATAAACGTTCGCATTAATGAGGGTCATTGGTCATTGGTAATTAATACAGGAACTCGATAGGTTATAGAATACCGTTTTCGATTTCGTCCAGATAGATGAATGTAGGCGCTTTGACACCAGCTTTTTTGCGTATTTCTACCAATCGCTCGGACTCAAAGAAATTTTTGGCGTTTTGCAGAGAACTCCAGTGTGAGAAATGCACGATGTTGTTGGCATCGGTATTAAGCTTGAGCAGTTGATAACTGATTTCTCCGGCTTCCTTTCGGATTTGCGCTGCATTGTCAAAAACTTTTTTCCATGCTGCATAATCTTCAACTTCGTGAATTATGAGAACGTATTGCATATTTCTTTTTGGTGTTTTGCCTTGCAAGTACTTTGATTCGTTCCTACGCTCCTGTTAAACTGCGTACTGTGACAGAATTATTTATTAGGTGAAAAGTTTCTGTATGTCATCCCAAATCGGGTGCATAGACAGAAACTTTCGGTATCTTATGGAATTTGATTAGCTAGGTTCTAAGTTCTTAGCCCTAACTTCTCTTAATTGTCCAAAACGGTAAAGTTTGGGTAGGATTTATACCTGCTCCTGAAACACCTTTTTTGACAAAAATATTGTCTTTATTTTGCCAAAGAGGAATGTAAGGAACATCTTTAGCAAGTATTTCTTGCAATTCACCAAACATAGCTTTGCGGGCTTCTGGTTTTAGCTCTTTACGCTCTTGATCAATCAGTTTATTAACCTGCGGATTATAGTAAAACGATCCTTGGGTTTGACTGCCACCTTCAATACAACCTTTAGCAACTGAACCATTAGAACATTCAGTAAAAGGCTGCACGTAGTTGTCAGCATCTAAAAAGTCTGGATACCAATCTAGTAGGAAAGTAGGATAGACACCCTTACCAACATTTTTAAAGAAACTTGCTGATTCTACAGTTTTGATATCAAATTGCAGAATACCATCCAATTTTTGATCTGCATAAGCTTTAATGGTGGTAGCAACTAAACCTCTAGTAGTTGAAGCAGAGGGATACCATATTTCTAGCTTGACTGGATTAGATTGAGAAAAACCAGCTTGTTGTAATAGTTGTTTGGCTTTGTCAATGTTGGCATCACCGTACTGGTCTTTGAATACAGGTTTGTAAACATCAAAGCTAGTTGGCACTAAACTATAAAGAGGTTCTGCCTGACCTTGAAGTACTCGCTCATTTAGTAATGCTCTGTCAATCATAGCAGCGATCGCTTGTCTGACTTCTGGCTTATCTAAAGGCGGTTGATTTAGGTTCAGCCCTAAATAGCTAACGGCTGTTCCTTGCGATTCAATAGCTTGCCAACCGCCGTTAGGTGCGCCTTGTTTTAAGCTTTTAATTTGGTCGGGATCAAGGGTGAGGTGGGTAACATCAACTACACCAGTGCGAAAGCCATTATACAAATTCGCTGGGCTAGTATATACCTGAATATCAATGCCTTTATTAACTGGTTTTTCTCCCCAGTATTTATCAAACACCTCTAGCTTGATAGAGTCAGGGCTAAATTTTGCTAGTTTGTAAGGACCTGTACCAATAAATTTGTTAGGTTGAAATTTTCCAGCACCAATTTGATAAGCTGTGGGTGAAACAGCAACAGCGCCAGGAAAAGCTAGTAAGGAAGGAAATGCTGCAAACGGCTTTTTGAGCTTGATTGTTAATTCATCTTCTTTAGTAGCTTTGACAGATTCAACTGTGTCTGATAGGAGAAATGACGGCTTACCCTTGTTTTCGATAAAACGTTTGAGGGAAAACTCCATTGCTTTAGCATTAAAAGGAGTTCCATCGTGAAAAACTACATTTTTTTGTAATGGAATTGTGTATGTTAAACCGTCTGCACTGACTTTAGGCAATGCTGTAGCTAGTTGCGGTTTAAGGTTAGTGGTTCCGGTTTCATAAGTATAGAGACCATCACTCATGTTATAGATCACATTGAGTGCAGCTAACTCGTAAGCATCAGCAGGGTCCATTGTACGTGGCTTGGCTGTCGTGCCAATGGTGATGCGATCGCTTCCACCCCCACCTGTATCATTATTTTGTGTAGGGGTGTTTGGCTGCCTATTACAACTGACTACTAGCAACAAACACAGAGAGAATAAACCAAGTAATTTGAAGAGCGAATTTACTTGAAGCACGTTTAGCCAACGCCATCGTTTCATAAATTTAGGACAACCTGTTAATAGCTTCTTAACTTAAGCACAAAGTAGGAAATATACACAAGAATGTTCCCTTGGGTATCTACAAACAAAATTTAGATCATTTCCGACCAATTACCCTAACAAAAAATTGATGATCAGGGCAGATTTTATAAAAAACTGATTTGTCTTAACTAGAGGTGCATAATTAAACTTAAAATTGTAATCCTTAATTGTTAATTGTTAATTACCCTAACCGTTGAAGCGATCGCAGTTAGGGTATACGCGCTAAATTGAATAGTATAGTGGAAAAGATTTAGCATCTTTTGGTTTGACAAATACCCTTTGTTGTGCTTCTATTTTCAATTCATCAAAACGTTCTCTAGTTAAATGTACCATTAGCACTTGACCATCATCTAAGGTTAATTCCGCCTGAACTTCCCAACCTAAATGAATTAAGCGGCTAATTGTGGCGGGTACAGTTGCGCCATTTTGTTGGGTTTGAATTACAACATCATGGGGGCGCAGATACATTTCAGGATGTGCCGACTCAAATCCATTACCTTGAAAAATATGCGATGTACTGGGCAAAACGTTCACAGGTCCAATAAAACTCATCACAAAGGCTGAAGCTGGGTGATCATATATTTCTGCTGGTGTACCAATTTGTTCCACCTTGCCTTTATTCATTACCACGATTTTATCTGAGACTTCCATTGCCTCTTCCTGATCGTGGGTAACAAATACTGTGGTGACATGAACCTCATCGTGAAGTCTTCTTAACCAGGCACGTAAATCTTTGCGGACTTTGGCATCTAGTGCGCCAAAAGGTTCATCAAGTAGCAAAACTTGAGGTTCGACTGCTAAGGATCTTGCCAGTGCTACGCGCTGTCTTTGACCTCCAGATAGTTGAGAAGGATAGCGATCGCCTAATCCACTCAACTGTACTAACTCTAGCAGTTCTTCTACCCGCCCCTTAATTTTAGCTTTTGATGCCTTGCGAATATCTAAGCCAAAGGCAATATTCTGGCGTACAGTCAGGTGCTTAAACAAAGCATAGTGCTGAAACACAAATCCTATATTGCGTTCTTGTACACTCTGATAGGTTGCATCTTTACCAGTCAGCCAGATTTTCCCATAATCAGGCATTTCTAAACCTGCAATTAATCGTAACAGGGTAGACTTCCCAGAACCTGACGGTCCCAGCAAAGCTACCAATGAACCTGATTCAATTTGGATGTTAACTTCGTCAACAGCTTTAAAACTACCAAACTGCTTAGATACGTTTTCAACAATAATGCCCACTTATATTTACCTCTGGACTTGCCACTTAAATTAAGACTAATAGAGCAAACACCTGTTTAAATTCAGCTATGGTGATTTCATGGGTAAGATGGAGAGCCAGTGAGTTACTCCGGTTAGTCGATACATTTACTGTAATTTATATCACGGTTCGCTAAATTGAGCGAGTTTTTTGTATTTCTACCGCTAGTTTAAATAATTTAAGAAAGCTGCCCTAATTTGGAGTGATTTGTTAAGGTGTGTTTCATTTATGCCAAAAGTATAAAGTCTTATAGCAACTAAGGCAAAAGTCCGTGCTAACATCACACCTTGTAACCGTAAGTGATTGGGAGAAGAACTTTGGTACTAAGGGTTGCTGTTGTTGGGTCAGGTCCGGCTGGTTCCTCTGCTGCTGAGACGCTTGCTAAGGCTGGGATTGAAACTTACTTGTTTGAGCGCAAGCTAGACAACGCCAAGCCCTGCGGCGGTGCAATTCCACTTTGTATGGTCAGCGAGTTCGATTTGCCACCGCAAATCATTGATCGCCAAGTAAGAAAAATGAAGATGATCTCGCCATCTAATGTCGAGGTTGATATAAATATAGAAAAAAAAGAAGAATATATTGGGATGTGCCGTCGGGAAGTGCTGGATGGCTTCCTACGCGATCGCGCGGCGAAGTTAGGTGCTAAGTTGATCAATGGCACTGTTCATAAAATAGATATTCCCGGTAACAATACTGATGCCTATACCCTCCACTATGCCGATCACTCAAATGGCAGCTTGGAAGGAACAGCTAAAACCCTGAAAGTTGATTTAATTATCGGCGCAGATGGTGCGAATTCTCGTGTAGCTAAGGCTATTGATGCTGGTGATTACAATTATGCGATCGCTTTCCAAGAGCGAATTCGTCTGCCAGAAGATAAAATGGCTTACTACCACGATTTGGCAGAAATGTACGTCGGCAACGATGTCTCCACAGACTTCTACGCCTGGGTTTTTCCTAAATACGACCACGTTGCCGTTGGCACTGGTACGATGAAGGTTAACAAAGCCGATATCAAAAATCTGCAAGCAGGTATCCGCGCCCGTGCTGCCAAAAAACTTGCAGGTGGCGAGATTATTAAAGTAGAAGCTCATCCCATCCCTGAACATCCCAGACCCCGCCGTGTAGTTGGTAGAGTCGCTTTGGTAGGAGATGCAGCAGGTTACGTTACCAAGTCTTCTGGCGAAGGTATTTACTTTGCAGCTAAATCTGGTCGGATGTGTGCAGAAACCATTGTGGAAGTGTCCCAGAGTGGTCAAAAGATTCCTACAGAAAACGACCTCAAGCTTTACTTAAAGCGTTGGGATAAAAAGTATGGTTTGACATACAAAGTCTTAGACATTTTGCAAAATGTTTTCTATCGCTCAGATGCTACCCGTGAAGCATTTGTAGAAATGTGTGCTGACCGCGATGTTCAACGTTTAACTTTCGATAGCTATCTTTATAAAACTGTAGTTCCAGCAAATCCCTTAGTACAGATGAAGATTACTGCTAAGACAATTGGTAGTTTGCTGCGCGGAAATGCACTAGCTCCTTAGTACTTCTAGTTTTAAAACTAGGTGATTTACTGCTGCAAATTTCAAGCCGACGAAATGTCGGCTTTTTCTTATTGTTTAAAATTACTCACAGAAGATCCAGCATTTGTCGCGTTTTGTAGACTGGGTATCTCTAGGCAGTAACCCGCCCCATAAACCGTCTTGATGTATTGAGGATGGCGAGGATCAGGTTCTAATTTTGTTCTTAAGTGTCTAACATGGACGCGAATAGTTTCAATATCGTCATCTGGATCGTAGCCCCAAACTTCTTTAAGAATTTCACTAGGAGAAACTGTCTGTCCATGTCGCTGTAATAAACAGTGCAAAAGCTCAAATTCTAAATGGGTGAGTTTAACTGTTTGATTAAACCAAATTGCTTCAAACCTTTCTG
>JBARVL010000103.1:0-1701 GCA_049646245.1 Crinalium sp.
CCGAAGGTTTAATGGAATATGTGACTAGATTTGCTAAATCCTGTAACTGACTAATGGCTTCAGCACCTTCTAGCTTCATTAGTTCTCTGTCGTCCCGCATTTCTGTCCAGGTAATACCATAATCTGATACTAAGAAGCGAATCAGATGGTTATCTCCCAAGCTAGCCATAAATGAAGCGCTATTCATTTGATTACCGCAAGTGTAGCAGGATGCCAAATAACCTCGCTGTTCTAGCACTGTTGCTAGGGCTTGGAGGTTCATCACCAAATCCTGAACAAATTGACGGTGTTGATCTGCAAGTCGTATAAACACGGTTCTTCTCCAAACACCACACTTAATTGGATAAATTTTATATTTTCTTAATAATTAACTTGGCAGTTTTAGTATACACCTGATCTGAGGATTAAAAGAGTCTGGGTAGACTACTAGCGCCTGGTCATCTAGGAGTTTAATTATCCCTGCACCTCAGTAGACCTGAAGCAGTTAATGTAACTTGCTTGCATCCTAAGATCAAGCTATTGAATTAACGTTCTACCTATAGAATGACTTATTAGCCAGCACTTGACATTCAAAGATAGAAATAACCTACATCACTCATAAAACTAGCTGATATCTATCTGGAGTATAGATTTTTTTAAGTTTTAAGATCTTACTGGAAAGCGATCTGGCGCTGCTTAATTGCAGCAGCGCGTCTGTAGATTAACTTATTCGACTTGCCACCAGCCGAATGCTGGTCCAACAAATCGGATGACTATCCAATAAACGATGAGGAAGCCAATCCCAATCCAAGCACCTTGGGTACTCCAGTTAACAAACTGTTCTCCTTGACCTTTAGTAATTGGCAGCCAAGGAAAGATTTTTGCTTCTTGACCGTATTTTTCTGCTAATGCTTCTTTACGACGCTTTGCTTCACCCATAGAATTTTTTGGAATTTTGGATCGATCATAACTTTTATTGAGGACTGGATAGGGAAGATGGGGGAGAGAGAGGAGGGAGGAGAGAGGGGAGAGGGGGCAGAGGAAGTACAGAACATTTCAAAAACCTGCCTCGCTGATAGGTTTTAACTACACCGATTACTATTACTGTCTAAACCAGTTGGTATCTGGATAGTTAATCCGTGCTAATGGGCTAAGGGCTGTTAAAACTTGCTGCCCATAGCTGCGATGGTTGACACGGTTATCTAGAATGGCAACGACACCTTGTGATTCTCGGACTGGGGCGATCGCACGTTGTAATTCTCTGATTGCTGCTGGCAGCAGATATAAGCGAAACCAATCTTGGCTACGTTGCTTATAGTAAGTTACTCGACCCGCAACTAAGGGATCTTCTAAAGATGGAATCGGCAACGTGGCAATAATTAACATTTGGGGAGAGGGTAAAATACTCTGATGCTGTCGCCAGAATTCCCAACCACTGATGAGGATACCAGTGCTATCCACGTTGGTATCTTCAACCTGCACCCGTGAACCAAATTCAGATGCCAAAATTGTCGCTACTTGTGCTTTAAGAGGTACATCCCCAACCAAGATCACAATGGGTTTTTTAATTTCAGTACTATGGGGATCGAGTAACACAGTTGCCAACAAAATGCAGATTTGTCTAATTAAGGCTTCTTGAAATTGAGGGGTGTTTGGCATCGGCAACTTATCTGGTACGTAAAGTTGAATTAATTCACTTTGGCGATCGGGTGAAAATTTCAA
>JBARVL010000104.1:0-6346 GCA_049646245.1 Crinalium sp.
GAGGTAGATTTACTTGTTTTGAAAGAGCGATCGCCTCTACCGATTTTTGTTGATGAAAGCTGTTTTACTAGCGATGATATTCCCAAGTTAGCAGACCGCGTACACGGCATTAATATCAAACTGATGAAATCAGGGGGTTTAACAGAAGCATTGCGAATGGTACATACTGCCAAAGCTTGTGGTTTACAAGTAATGTTCGGTTGCTATTCTGATAGCTGCCTTGCTAATACAGCCGCCGCCCAGTTATCACCTTTTGCTGATTATTTAGATTTGGATAGTCATTTAAATTTAAAAGATGATTTGTTTACAGGTGCTGTATTGCAGGATGGCTGTCTATTACCAAATGATTTACCTGGATTGGGGGTAACTTATCAGGAATCTAATTTTTAGATATTTACTCCCTTCCCGCCTAAATAATACCTATTTTAAAAACCGCCAAGACGCAAAGAACGCCAAGGAAGAAGAAGAAGATAATCGGTAATCGTTTAGGGGGAAGGGAGTAATAAACATCTTGCACAAGCAAAATTTTAGAGAATTAACCACAGATATCCACAGATGGACACAGATAAACACAGATGAATTAACTGATTTTTGCAATTGTTGCCAAAATTAGAGAATGGTATTTTTTGATTTTGTTATAGGTAATTTTTATGCTGAAAGCTGAAAATAAAGTAGCAATTTTGCTACACGAAGGTATTAAAGGAGTTCAGGGGAAAACAGGTTTGTCACTTTTACGCTACAGCGAATCATCAGTTGTGGCGGTAATTGATTATCAATCTGCGGGTGAGTCATTAGCACAACTAACTGGCATTCAGCGTGATATCCCAATTGTGGCATCTGTAACAGAAGCCTTAAATTATAGTCCTGATGTTCTGACTATTGGAATTGCTCCATCTGGGGGTGCTTTACCGTCCGCTTGGTGGGATGAGGTGGAACAAGCTGTTGCTGCTGGGTTATCAGTAGTAAATGGTTTGCATACGCCGATGGCATCTCATCCCAAGTTTCAGCAGTTGTTGAGTGAGGGGCAATGGATTTGGGATGTACGTCAAGAACCTACAGGTTTAAAAGTTGGTAGTGGTAAGGCGCGATCGCTTGCTTGTCACCGTGTCTTAACAGTTGGTACGGATATGGCGATCGGTAAAATGTCAACTAGCTTGGAACTGCAAAAAGCTTCCAGGGCAAGAAATTTACGCTCCAAGTTTATTGCTACTGGTCAAGCTGGGATTATGATTGCGGGTGATGGCGTACCATTGGATGCCGTGCGAGTAGACTTTGCCTCTGGTGCGATCGAGCAAATAGTAATGCGCTATGGTCAAGACCACGACATCTTATATATTGAGGGACAAGGTTCCCTATTACATCCTGGTTCAACAGCAACACTACCCCTGATCAGGGGTTCCCAAGCAACTCATTTAATTTTGGTGCATCGCGCAGGACAAACTCATATTCGCAATTGTCCAGATGTGCCAATACCACCTTTATCTAGGGTAGTTGAGTTATATGAGCAAGTTGCTCTTGCTGCTGGTGCATTTGCGCCTGTTAAAGTGGCTGCGATCGCCCTCAACACTCATCACTTAGACGAATCAGCAGCCAAAGAGATAATTGCACAAACCACAGACGAAACCAAACTACCTTGTACCGATGCAGTACGTTTTGGCGCTGACATATTGTTAGATGCAATACACATCTCCATAAATTAAATGTGCGTTACCGCTCAACCAATGTAGAGACGTTGTATAGTCTCTACACCATGAAGACGAGATGTCTAATTAACTGCCACCGCGCCAAAGCTTAGTAAACTGCTCTAAAGTTGCTTGGGGAATTTGGCTCTGTAGCCACCTTAGCTCTGCTTGCTGTTGAGAGGTAAACAAGCCTTGCGCTTGATAGGTATAAAAAATTTCAGCTAAGTTGATTGGTGGTACGCTCGGCGGGTTGATTGGCGGCAGTACTTCCCCAGGAGGCGTGTAGGAAAAAAGGATTTGACGAGTAATCGGACCAACTATGCCGTCTGCTACTAAGGAATTAGCAGCTTGAAACTCTTTCACTGCCCGATCAGTTGAAGGACCAAAGATCATATCAGCTTTATCGAGCTTAATTCCAGCTTTCCTCACAGCAAGTTGCAAATCGCCCACATCTCTACCCACTTGTACTGGCTGCGTCAGTTTTAAAATTCTGGCAGGCTCTACTCCAGGGAAACCTTCTGCGGGTGAGAAACGCAAGCGGCTGGCTGTAGCAGGTCCAAAAATTCCATCATCAGCTAACTGATCTTTAGGATTAACAATGCTCCATAATTGCTGGAAAGCTTTAACAGAGATCGAGTTAATCGAGGTGATCCCTGGATCGATGCAATCGTAGTGCATTGGGTCAAATGAGCCAATCCATCTCCATCCATTAGCTTGTAACACTGGTCGCCAGCCCTGTGAATCTTCTATATCTATGGCACTGGCATTATTATGATTACTTTTCCCGGGAGTTGATGCCGCAGTTATACCACAGCGACGATTTTGGTAATGTTGGTATAACAACATTTGACCAGCCAGCGTCCTGTAAGCCGAGTTAATGATAATTTGTTTGCCACGAGCGACAACTGCGTTTTGCAAACGTACTTTAGCCGCACGCTGCATCCAAGGATGAACCGCCGCGTCTGCCAGTTTCACATTATTGATATCGTCAATCCGTACCAACAGACCAGGGCTAATTCTATTCATTTGCGCGATTAGCTGGTCATCTAAGCCACGTACAGAATACGTAGAACAATCAGTAACATCTTTGAGTAAAGTCATGTTATTCCTACGAGCATTAAAAATGCTACGGCAGCAAAATATTAACCTACTATGTTAACTTAAATATCCTACCCCAGAGACATCTTCTATTTTTTATTTAAAAATATAGTCGGTTATTTATCTAAATAAACAGTACCTGCTACTTAAAAATTAAACAACTTTTTCAATTAAAGATTCCAATTATTAATTCTTCCCCTGCACATTCTCAGGTATTAATTAAATTTCAATAGGTAAAATCGCCTCAGTTAAATCAGCACCATCTAGGTTAGCTTTCTTCAAAATTGCATTAGTAAGATTTGCCTGACATAAATTAGCTTTACTTAAATTAATCCAAGTTAAATTTGCCTGTTCTAAAGATGCGCGTACTAAGTTAGCACCTGTTAAGTCTGCTGCTGTTAAGTTAACTTGGTACAAATGTGCGTCACTAAAATCAGCACCTACTAAGTTAGCACTTTCTAAGTTAGAACCACCTAGTCTTGCTTCGCTGAAGTTAATTCCCTGTAAATCAGCGCCATTCAAGTCTACATCCTTTAAAAAAGCTCTGATCAATTTCACACCATTTAAAGAAGCACCAGATAATAAAGCACCACTTAACCTAGCTTCGTAAAGGTTAGCCCAATTAAGGTTAGCGCCACTGAGATTAGCTTCTCTGAGGTTCGTTCTTTTCAAAGAAGCACTGCTAAGATTAGCTTCTCGCAAATTACCACCCCGCAGGTTAGCACTATTAAGATTAGCTCCGCTTAGTTTAGCTCTGGGAAGTTTAGCTTTTTCCATAATAGCGCCTTGGAGATTGGCTTTTGTGAGATCTGCATCCCCTAGTCTAGCTGCGCTCATTTTTGCAAAACTAAGATTAGCCCAGTTCAGGTTAGCTCTACTCAAGTCTGATTTAATTAGAATAGTCCGACTCAGGTTAGCGCCCATTAATTTAGCGCCACTGAGGTTAACGCCACTCAGATTGATTCCACTAAGGTCAGCACCACTAAGATCGGCATTAGCAAAATCTCTAATTCCTTCTGCATAAAGTTTTAGTAGATCGCTTTGATCCATAATTTTAAACCTCTGATGTTGGGAGTTATCCGGATCAGAACTTACCCCAATTAAACATTCAGCCTCTATAGATAAGCGCATGATCGCATTGTCCACTTTATAAATAGCTTTTTTGGGTAAGCCGTAAGTAGGTGATCCTCTTGGCTAATCAAGTTTTTGACTTCTCCTTTCACCCCTCCCCTTTTAGAGGAGGAAGTTGGAGGTGAGGTTTTTACTTAGCCAACAGTATCTGTTCTTTGAAGCTAAGAGTTGTTTATTTAGTTTTCCCTAAATTGCAGACCATTGTATAGAGAATACAAAAATTTCCTAACATGACAGAAGAATCCCACCCAGGAATCGGTGGGGAGTGTCAACGATGGTTTAATTCTCTCTCTGGAGAAAACGCTTTTTGAGTCGGGAAACAAACATATCTACTTCTGGCAAATTTAGACGGCTTGCACATAAAGCAAATACACTTAAGCCAGCTAAGGCAGATATACCTAATTGCACAAGTAAAATTAGCAAACTATCACTGCGCCAAATTTGTTGAAAACCTTGGTTTACTCCCCAACTTACTAAACCTGCAATAAAGCTACTACCAGTGATAGCGAGAATAGGTAAAGTTAATTCTCTCCAAGGTAAACCGTGCAGTTTGCGATTTAAAAACCAACTCAGTGCCACCATTGAAAATAAATTTACCCCTACTGTTGCCAAAACTAAGCCTGGTGCGCCTAAAGGTTTGACTAAAAGATAATCTAGTACCGCATTGAGGAGGATATTGAAAACACTGATCCGAAAGGGTGTTTCGCCATCTCCCAAGGCATAAAATACTCTTACTAATACGTCCCGCCCTAAGTAAACAAACATACCCAGGCTGGAAGCAATTAGCACTGATGCGACAAACTGAGATGCACTTTTGTCGAAGGCATACCGCTCATAAACTACCCGTACAATGGGAAAAGCTAGAGTTACCATTAAGGCGCTTAAAGGCAGCATGGTAATAGCAGTAATCAGTATTCCCTGACGGATGCGGGTTTTGAGTTCAGTCCAATGAATGGGATCGGCAAGCCGCGAGAATATTGGTAGTAATGGCACCAAAATTACGTTAGAAATGATGCCTAAAGGAGTTTGAATTAACAGCCCTGAGTAGTTCATTGCTGCTGCTGCTTGGGGAATATAGGAGGCAAAAAATAAGTCTGTGTAGAGGTTAATTTGCAGCATTCCCGATGATAAGGTGGCTGGTCCCATTACCTTAAGAACATCTTTAACACCTGGTCGCCACCATTCAAACCGTAGGCGTAATGTGCCTAAACCTGCCCGCCACTGGGCAATTACTTGTATTACCCATTGCAAAATTGCTCCTAGTAGTGTACCCCAAGCTAAAAATTGTCCACCTATGAGGGCGTATTGGGGAGCGTTGATTTGGTTGCCTAATTGTACTGCTAGGAATGCTAATCCTCCAATGACTGTGAGGCTGGAGAATAAGGGACTAACGGAGGGTAGCCAGTACATATCAGCAGAGTTGAGCGTGCCAAAACCAATGCCAATTAGTCCGGCTAATAGTGCCATTGGTGCCATGATTTGCAACTGTTGAATGGCGATCGCCCGGATTTGTAATCCTTGGTCTGTCTGGCTTAAACCTGGTGCTACTATGTCGATAAACACGCCAGCAAACACAATTAAGCCAATGCTGACGAAAAGTAGTATTCCTCCCACCATTGTTGTAATGGTTTCTACTAAGGGAGCGGCTTCTGATTTGTCGCGTTTAGCTAGTACGCTGACGATCGCACTATGAAATGGCCCGTTGATCCCACCGAGTAAGATCAACAAAAAACCAGGGATGACGTAGGCATAATTGTAAGCATCTACAGCGACACCTACACCAAAAGCGGCGGCGATCGCTTGTTGCCGTACCAGCCCAAATACTTTACTAATTAGTGTGGCAATAGCCACAATTCCAGCAATTCCAGCTAGTGAGCGAGCGGGTTTAGCCTTTTCTGACACGAGGATTCACGGGTTAACAATTATCAATTAACAATTATCAATTATCAATGACCAATTACCAAAAAACGAATTTTTTTTCACCACAATTATGATCCAACCAAAAGATATAATTAATTGCCTAATTGCATTCCGTATACATTCAAAAATATAATGGATTGGCTCTACCACTACCCAACGCTCTACCCTGGAATATTAGTTAAACGCTACAAGCGATTTTTTGCTGATATTGAACTGGCTTCCGGTGAAGTCATTACGGCTCACTGCCCTAATACTGGTCCCATGACTGGTGTATCTACGATAGGGAGTCCCGTAATGGTTTCAAAAAGCAATAATCCCAAGCGTAAATTAGCTTACACTTGGGAGATGATCCAGGTTTATGACAACCAACCTACTTGGGTAGGCATTAATACAGCTTTACCTAATCAAATTATTAAACTAGCTTTGGAAAAATACTTAATTCCAGAATTAGGAAACTATATGAAAATTCGTTTGGAAGTTCCTTATGGAATAGAGAAAAGCCGCGTAGATTTTGT
>JBARVL010000105.1:0-17692 GCA_049646245.1 Crinalium sp.
TATTGTTATGAATGCTGACCACGCAGCATCAAGAATTGATTTTGCTAGTCTACTATTTCTAGCTAAATTGCGTACTTGCAGATCTTCAACAGCAATAAAATCATAATTTTTTACTAATTGATGAGCAGTTTTATAATGAAAATCCTTCCTTTGACGCTGGATACGTTGATGAATTCTCGCAATCTTATTTTGCTGCTTTTTGTAGCTTTTAGATCCTTTTTCTTGGCGTGATAGAAATCTTTGTTGACGGGCTAAATGATTCTGTGAGGAGCTATAAATCTTCGGAATCGGTACAATCGCACCATCAGAAGTTGTCAAAAATTCTTTCAACCCGACATCTACACCAACAGCCGTTTTAATTGTATCAATTGGCTTTAAATCTGGTACTGTTTCATCTTCCGCACTAACTGAGACGTACCAACCGTCAGCCTTCTTGACAACAGTTGCTGTTTTTAGAACAAACCAGTCTGGGATATCACGATGAACAATAACTGGGATTTCACCAATTTTACTTAACTTTAAAATTCCATCATTTAAGTGTGCGCCAGCTTTGGGGTTATTGATTCTAGGAAAAGTAAACGAGCGCAATTCACCAACTTTTTTAAATCTGGGTCTTCCGCCACGTTTGCCCGATTTGTCAGGTTTAATCCATCTGTCCCATGCTTTATCTAACCGCTTAAGGTTTTGCTGTTGAACGTCGTGATATATATCTTTATATTCAGGGAATAATTCTTTGGTCTGTTTTAGAAGTCCTGCTTGGAAATTGTAATTAGGGAATTGCTCTGGAATTTCCCCAATTGGCTCACTAATTAAAGAGCATCTATCAATACTATATCTTGTCCGATTTAACCAGTCTAAGCGTTGACCCAAAGAATAATTATAATGACGACGGAGTAGTTCTAACCACTGCGTCATCACTGTTTCTTGCTCTGAATTAGGTTTAATCTTATACTGGAAACTTAACAGCATTGTTCTTAAAAGATGCTACTATTATTATATACTAAAAACAAGGATTCGCTACCGCTCAATTTATATTTTTGGTCGCAATTCCTCACCCGTTAAATCAAAGATTGTAACGGGTGTCCCCTTGCTCCATTTTCGATGGGGAAAGGGGTTAATGTCTTTTTTGGTTGATACCAATTTACTTTTGCGTAGTGCTGAACCTAGCCATCCTATGTACCCAGATGCTATCAATGCTATAGGTATTTTACGCCTTCAGGGTGAACTACTACATATCGTCCCTCAGAACTTAATTGAGTTTTGGAACGTTTATACGCGCCCTTCAGAGAGAAATGGTTTAGGACATACTGCGGCAGAAGCCGCAGTGGAAGTTAATCGCTTAAAAGGGCTTTTTTTGCTTTTGCTAGATACACCTAGCATTTATGCGGAATGGGAACGGCTTGTTGTGACTTACGGTGTTAGGGGCGTAAATGTCCATGATGCGAGGTTGGTAGCAGCGATGTTAGTTCATGGGTTGACGCATATCCTTACTTTTAATATTAGCGACTTTACCCGTTATACCGAAATTACGGCTGTGCATCCTACTAAAGTTTGATTACTTTTGAATTCACTGGGCAAATTCTACAAAGGCATTGAGATTTGCTGGTAATGTGGTATTCAAACGCAAACTCAGCCCTGGTGTAGAGAGTGATTGAGCATAGCCAGATGTCAAAAATTGCTGGTAATTTGTGGCTTCTGGTGTCAATTGTTTGATAAATGCCAAACTAACTCCTTTAAGGAGTTGGCGCATGGGTTCGGCTTCTTTACCTGTAATTTCTCTAACTAGGGTAGTTTGAGCTAACTGAGGATTAATGTTATCAGGATCGCTTACGCTCAAGTGAGTACCGCCAATAGCAGTAACTAAATATTTAGAACCGCCTAGTTGAGAAAATGGTCGTAGTTGATGGCTGAGTGTAGGGGTTAAAGCATCCCCTGTACTTGTCCAGATTAATGTGGGGATATTTACTTG
Organism: Crinalium sp.; assembly: GCA_049646245.1. Lineage (GTDB taxonomy): Bacteria > Cyanobacteriota > Cyanobacteriia > Cyanobacteriales > PCC-9333 > Crinalium. The sequence continues at coordinate 1,970 of JBARVL010000105.1, forward strand.
AGCTAAACCTGTTTTACCAAATAATTGCCCAATTACGGGGTTAAGAGCGATCGCTTGCGCTACTCGTTTATCCTGTAGTTGTAGACGTGATTGCGGTAAGTCAGCCGCCGCACATTGTAACCAATCTCCGCCAGATTTAGAAAATAAGCTACGTTCTTGGCAAAATTGTCGCAACTGGTCAAGATGTAGTTCTCCACCTGCTACAGCTAAAGCTGTATAGCCCCCTAAAGAGTGACCAATCACGCTTACTTGTTGGGTATTGAGTTTCCCTTGCAGAGTACCAGGCTGTTGATTAAGTTCAGCTAGTTGGTCTAGTAAAAAGCTAATATCTTTAGGGCGATCAATAAATTCTGAGGCTGGTAGTAGTAGCCCTGTAACTCCACCTGTGGTGAGTTTACTGCCAATTGATGCGCCTGGAAGTGTGGTGAAATTACTGTCGGGATGGTCTAGTGCTGCAACAGTCAGACCCTGGGAAGCTAGGTGACGCGCTAGATAAGCTAGAGATTCCCGATTAGCCGCAAAGCCGTGTGAAATCAGTACCAGGGGGCCAGAACTACTCTGATCCCAATATATATCTACAGGAATTGCGCGGTTGCGTTTTGTGTCTTGTAGGGTAATTGTTCGTTTATTAATGCGCTGTGAACCCGGGTTAGCTGGATTAAAGCTGGCATAAAATGATGTACTGGGGACAGTTAAAGAACTCTCTAGTAACGAGGTTACGGATTGACTTTGGATGAAGGGAACATTAATTTCTAGTGCTAGTGCGATCGCAGAGCTTAAATCTACTGTAATCTGATCGTCTGGATATGCCCGCAAAAAGCTAATCGCGCTTAAACCATTAGCTTGCCGTAATGCTAATGCTAATGCTATCCGCACTTGAGTAACTGTGCTATCAGGAATTGCCACCCTGATTTGCTTGATTAATTGATTTCCTTGTGGCGCTCGTAGTAAATCATCAATAAATTTATTAGCTAGGTTGGGGTCAACTTGTAAACGTTTAGTTAACAGTTGCTGTACTTGTGGAGTAAGTAATGCACCATAAGGACTTAGAGATGTTGACAGTTGACCAGTTTTAGCAAACCTATCTAAATCAGCAACATTCACTGACTGCTGAAATGGCCCTAAGCGTAAGATCAGCTTTTCTGCTGCTAGTGCTGGAGTTGTCACAAAGCTTGAAAGTAAACTAGCAACACTTAAAGAAGTTACCGTAATACTCCATCGTAAGCTACTTGAAAATTCTTTAATTATTTTTAATGAAAGCATTTTTAAATTTATCTGTAACTCCTGTCTTTTTTCTGCCTTTTTTGCCAAATATTGAGACTTTTTGCCCTTAAACAAGTCAATCTTTAACTTCATCATCTAAGGTAAATCAGTTTTTACAAACGCAGATTGCCCAAGTTAGTAGAATTAATTAATTAGCAGTTGTTCCTAACTGCGTGTAGTTAAATTATTACATTTATCAATTTATTATCCCATGCTAGGTAAGCTCAAGTGTCTTCCTTAAGGTACTGAGTGAGCATGAAAAAAATTTGTTAAAATCCATCGTTTCAATTGCTCAGATAGAGTTGTAAAATTAAACTTTTTGTAAAGAAAAGTAGTTAGAATTATTGTTGCGCGTTTCATAGTGGTGCTGGCATAGATACAATAGTCAAGAAATCAACGACTCCATCTGAGCGATGACCCCTCCAGAAGTAGACACTACACTCCCAGAAAGTTCAAACAATCAAGAAGAGATTAATGGTTATCTAGATACTGAGGAGCTAGATGAACTCCCAGGTGACGTTGAGATGTCGCTATTTGACCATCTGGAGGAATTGCGACAGCGAATTTTTTATGCGCTCATTGGTGTTGGCGTAGGTATAATTGGCTGCTTTTTAGCAGTTAAACCACTTGTGCAACTGTTGGAAGTTCCAGCTAAGGGCATTAAATTTCTACAGTTAGCGCCTGGGGAATATTTTTTTGTTTCGCTTAAAGTTGCTGGTTACAGTGGCTTGCTGGTAGCAAGTCCGTTTGTGCTTTATCAGATTATCCAATTTGTTTTACCAGGGCTAACTCGGCGCGAACGTGGCTTAGTGGGGCCAGTCGTATTAGGGTCGAGTGTACTATTTTTTGTTGGGCTGGTTTTTGCTTATCTGCTGTTGATTCCTGCTGCTCTCAATTTCTTTATCAGTTATGGGGAAGGTGTTGTTGAGCAAATGTGGTCAATTGACCGCTATTTTGAATTTGTGTTGTTGCTGCTGTTTAGCACCGGATTAGCTTTTCAAATCCCCATAATTCAAATATTGTTGAGTTTTTTAGGGATTGTATCATCTGGGCAAATGCTTTCTGGCTGGCGTTTTGTAGTTGTAGGCGCAACAATTTTGGGAGCAGTGTTGACACCTTCGACTGACCCCCTAACTCAGAGTTTGTTGGCTGGTGCTGTACTCTGTCTGTATTTTGGGGGTATTGGTTTGGTTAAAGTTTTAGGTCGTTGAGTAGCTTTTAGCTTTCAGCGTTCAGCGTTCAGCAGTTAGCTTTTATCTTTTAACCAAAAAGGCGCTTTAATTAAACTTGATAGATTTCCTCAGTCCCAACTATTTTTAATTAAGCTGATAGCTGACGGCTGATAGCTTTTAAATTAACCATTCTGAAGACCGTTCTCCTAGATCTAGGGGGATGCTGACAGCTTTACCTAGTCTGGGGCGATCGCGCGTTTGTTCTATATATTCTTGCACTTGTGTACCGCCACCCAAAGCATCTAAATAACTGGCAATTTCATCTAAATGAGTCACGTATTGTCCTTCCGAGAGGGGAAAAGAAGCTTGTTCTAGATATTTCCACATTATTTGCACAAAAATTTTGCCCTGAGTGCGGCGCAACTGAACGTCGTATGAAAATCCCCATTTGTTAAGCAGCAGTTGCCGTAGCTCTTGTCCAGTCATAATTTTAATATTTATAGCCGTAGCAAGATAAATTAGGACAGTTTCTATTCTGAAACCCTTACTAAAAAAGGCGCATGATGTAGAGACGCGAAATTTCGCGTCTCTACGCTGACTGCTATTAAGTATTGTTTACATTTCGTCATAAATGTCATACTTCTTGAATTTATGATACGGTGCAAAAGAATGTGATAATACCCTTATTCAAACTTTAAACCCTTATAGGTAAGGGATTGTAGCAACTCTGCTGAAAGATGCAAAAAGGGACATTTACGAGGCAGAGTTGATCAAAATCTGGGATTCCACCCAGAGTTGTTGACAAAAATATACACTCAGGCGTTAGGTTATGGCTCAACTTTCTGGTTCTGCGGATGTCCCCGATATGGGTCGTCGCCAATTTATGAACCTTTTAACTTTTGGTGCGGTTACAGGTACAGCTTTGGGGGCATTATATCCAGTCGTTAAGTACTTTATTCCGCCATCGAGTGGTAGCGGTAGCGGTGGTGTTACTGCTAAAGATGCTTTAGGTAACGACATCATTGTGAGCCAATTTTTAGGTGAACACAAGTCAGGCGATCGCACCCTCACCCAAGGTCTGAAAGGCGACCCTACCTATGTTGTTGTGCAAGAAGACCAAACCCTTGCTAACTACGGCATTAACGCTGTTTGTACACACTTAGGCTGTGTAGTTCCCTGGAATGCCAGTGAAAACAAGTTTATGTGTCCTTGTCACGGTTCTCAATATGACAACACTGGTAAGGTAGTACGTGGTCCTGCGCCCCTGTCTTTAGCACTGGCTCATGCTACCGTGACCGAAGACGATAAGCTTTCCTTGACAACTTGGACTGAGACAGATTTCCGCACAGGCGAAGATCCTTGGTGGTCATAGTGAGTTTTGAGTTGTCGGGGCAAGTTGATTCAAAATCAGACTTGTCCTGTAGACTTTTCCCAACAGAGTTTTGAATTTACTTCTTACTCAGTCAAGCTGAAAAATATTGTTGTCTTCGCGATCGCATCGTTTCCTAACAGATGAAAAAATCTTCTCTATCGGCGAGATTAATTAATGCTACGCAGCTATTAACCAAAACAATCGTAATAGCTTGCGCCACTCTAGCATTTTTCCTCGCACATGATTTCGCACTGCCTCAAACAGCCAACGCTTATCCATTTTGGGCGCAACAAACTGCTCCCGAAACTCCCCGTGAAGCCACTGGAAAAATTGTTTGTGCTAACTGTCACTTGGGCGCTAAACGTACAGAAGTTGAGATTCCTCAATCTGTAAAACCTGACACCGTATTTGAAGCTGTGGTGAAAATTCCCTATGACCAGAGCATACAGCAAGTTGTAGGCGACGGTTCCAAAGGTTCTCTCCAGGTTGGCGCAGTTATGATGTTGCCTCCAGGCTTCAAAATTGCTCCTGAAGACAGAATTCCTGAAGAAATGAAGGAAAAAACGGAGGGGCTGTATTTCCAACCTTACAAAGAAGGCGAAGACAACGTAGTAATTATTGGCCCATTACCAGGCGACCAATATCAAGAAATTGTCTTCCCAGTTCTTTCTCCTAATCCTAAAACAGAAAAGGGAATTTACTTTGGTAAATACCCTGTTCATGTAGGTGGTAATCGTGGACGTGGACAAATTTACCCTACTGGTGGAAAGACCAACAACGCGATTCATAACGCTTCTGTTGCAGGTCAAATTACTAAGATTGACAATTTAGGTGAAGATGGTTACGAAGTAACTATTCAACCTGCTAATGGTAATGCTGTGGTTGACACAATTCCCGCAGGACCAGAATTGGTTGTTTCTCAAGGTCAAGAAGTTAAGGCTGGAGAAGCTTTGACTAATAATCCTAATGTTGGTGGATTTGGTCAAGTTGACGGCGAAATTGTTTTACAAAATCCCGATCGCATCAAAGGATTACTGGCTTTCTTAGCAATAACTATGTTATCTCAAACAATGCTAGTTCTGAAGAAGAAGCAAGTTGAGAAGGTACAAGCTGCGGAAATGAATTTCTAAGCTTGGTTGCATAATTGATTGTTAATTAGACAGGCTGCTTGCCTGTCTTTTTTTAGTAAAAACGGCAAACCGATTTTATTTAGGGCTAACTTTGCCTACAACTGCCAATTTTCCATCAGGCTGCACTGTCCAAACATCGTAGCTACCGACTACATCACCATTTGCATCAATATCTACGTTACCGCTAGCTCCTTGATAATTAATATCTTTACCCTGGCGTACTAAATCCATTGCTTTACAAAGATCCGATACTTCTTCACCAGGGGCGTTAGAAATTTCCCTAATTTTACTTTTAATACCTTCGCCTGTGTTGGCTTTTGCTGCCTGCGCTGCCAGCATTAACAAAGCAGTGGCATCCCAAGTATGAGCTAAATAAGCTGTTAGCGGCTTATTTGTCTTTTCTTTCCATAAAGTGTTAAACGTTTGCAGTGAGGGGCCATTTGCTCCTGGAACTGTACCTAATGCTCCGGCAATGATGTACTTACCATCGCTGCTTTTACCAACTTGATCGGGAAAGTTTGGAGCATAAGCGCCATCAGGGAGCATAATTTGTACTCCTTTGCTTAAACCCTGCTGATATGCAGCTTTGAGTAACAAACTGCCTGTTTCGGGATAGATAAGTGCTGCTATTGCTTGTGGTTTGCCACTAAAAGCGGCGGCAGCCTCAGATTCAAATGTAGCGGCTTTAGGATCGTAGCGAGTTGGCTTTTGTTCGTTAACAATTGTGCCGCCTGACTTCTTAAAGGCTTGCACAAATTCTTTTTCAAAACCAACGCCATAATCGTTATTAATAGCGATCGTAGATACGTTCTTAAATCCTTTATCGCTTGCCAGTTTAGCTAGTGCTTGCGCTTGGTAGGTATCTGGCGGTGCTGTACGCGCCCAAAAACCGTTGTATTTACCTTCTTTTGCACGTTGGGTAAACACTGGGCTAGTGCTACCTGGAGAAATCATCATTACTTTGTTGCGTGTTGCGACTTCAGCCCCAGCAGTTGAGACACTACTGGCAAAGGAACCAACTACACCAGCAACTTTGTCTACTTCTGATAGCTTAGTCATGGCAGCAGCACCAGCGTTGGGGTCGCTTTGGTCATCTTCTGCGATATAAGTAACTTGTTCGCCGTTAACGCCACCACATTTGTTGACGGTATCAACTGCTAAACGGATAGCATCTGGCAGAGGTTGCCCAATCGCAGCTACGTCTCCGGTTGCTGGTAGTATTGAACCAATTTTTAAGCCTTTAGCGTTGTTGGTATTGCGAGGACTAGGCGAGGTTTGATTTCCACAAGCAGTCGTCAGCAAGCCTGTAGCTATTGCAAGGGTGAGTGCGTAGGCTCTTCCCGTCCTATACATCGCCCAATTAAGTTTGATGTTGCCTGCTGAAACTAATTTACTCATTTTTATTTTTAGATCCTTAACTCTCAATCATGATCGAGCATAATAAGAGCGTATCCGAAAAATAATTAATTACAGAAAATATCTTAATTTATCTGCGGTTAAAATCTTCAGAACAAGCACTTGGAAAGATAGGCTTTAAGTCACTAAGCACGAAGCTAATAGCACGGCTGATGTCTAGATACTTAAGTAGTGTGATAGCGATCAACTATCTGATTAATAAGTTAGGACAAACTTAGGACTAAACTGCCCTAAATTCGTACCTATAATAAGCACTTAATGCGTGAATTTAGGACAATAGACCTAAATCTTTTTTGTCCTAAATGCCTCAAATAACGGAGAGGGAGGGATTCGAACCCTCGGTACGGAGTTACCTACCGTACAACAGATTAGCAATCTGTCGCTTTCGACCACTCAGCCACCTCTCCAGGGGTGACAGTAAACTATCATAGCATATATTTTTTTGTTGCCAAGGGCTAGAGTGCAAATAATTTTAAGTACGATAGTACACTAGGCAAAATTAACGATTTTCATAGTGTTTGAGGATTCTTACTTTGTAGGGAGGGGGCGCTCCATAGAGATTTCCGCCCGCAGTATGCTTGTCTTGCTGTTTGTGCTTGCCTTGCGGGGTGAAAGATAATTTGTTTGAGCGCGACTTTGTATTACTCTAGTTTAGGTAATCTTTGGATAAGTCTAATTAATAACTGCGATCGCACATATATAGCAACCGCAGAAGCTAAAAAGCGATCGCGCATTCACTACCCATATATTCTTGTGGGATGGTTTTTTAACTACCATGTGTGCGATCGCACAATGCACATTACCATCAGTCAATTCACCATACTAGATACTAAATTGACTGATGCTATAGGCGATGGGCAATAGGCAATAATTAAGTTTAGGAGCGGTTGTTGAAATTTTGATTTCTGCCATTAAAAGAGCGCACTTGAGGTGCGGCAGCAGCACCGTAATTCACACGACAGCCAATATTAAATATGCTAGACCCGCATTCAAGCGGCACAACTTCGCCTTGAAGCATGGCACTACAACTAACATAACCATCATTATTGGTATCTTTAATCATGCACTCAATTGGGGTAGCACCAGCATGGGAAGACCAAGACTTCATTCCCCTGCCTGCAATTATGTGATGCCAGAAGAATATTAGCAAAAATAAGCTAAGGGTAATAGAAACAACCGCCGTAGTAATCAATCCCACCCTAACTCTCCGACTGCTGAAAATACTGCCACTTTTTACTGTTGGGGAAATTTGCACCTCAACAGGGGTATTAGTTTGTTCCGTTTGCGCTTCAGACATAGCAACTGTTGATAATTCAGTAACAAAACTTAAACAACAAATAAATCAGATGAAATTTTAAAACAAGTTCGTCCTGATTTAATTATATTGGGCTAATTCTGTGGCTAAAATAAAACGTTACTTGCGACGTATGAGGCTGGTGATTGGCGACTAGGAAAACTCTCATACGTTGATTTATGCCCATCTACTTAATCAATAATGACAAAAATAACTATTAAAGAGCGATTGCGCTACAAATTTGACAGTTTCATGTCTAGAGGCACTGCTGCCCTAATCGGTGGGTTAGCGTTGGTGTGCCTGATATTTATCTTATTAATGGGAGTGTTAATTAATGTTGCTAATCTTGCGCCTGAAGGTAGCGATCGCCTGAATCTCCTGGAAGCTGTTTGGAGTGTGCTAATGCACACTATAGATGCAGGTGCTGTAACTGGTGCTACTGGAGCGTGGAGCTTTCGCCTGTTTATGCTCATCGTCACTTTTGGTGGCATTTTCGGGGTCAGTATCTTAATTGGGATTCTCTCTAGCGGTATCGACACGAAGTTAGAAAGTCTGCGTCAAGGACGCTCACGGCTGATTGAAAAAAATCATATTGTCATTCTTGGTTGGTCACAGCAAGTTTTTACACTTATCCCTGAACTTGCCTTAGCCAATGCTAATCAACCGGATACCTGTATTGTAGTTCTCAGCGAAGAAGACAAAGTGTTTATGGATGAGACACTGCAAAAAGTCCTTGGTAAACTTCACCGCATTCGCCTTGTCTGCCGCAATGGTAGCCCCAGTAACATGACTGATCTGGGCATTGTAAGTATTCAAACTGCACGCTCAATTGTGATTTTGAATCCACAAAATGACCAGGATGATACTAAATTGGTGAAAACTCTACTGGCTATTACTAATATTCCTAGAGCAGTTCCCGAACCCTATCATATTGTGCTGCAAGTCCAAAACCCCAAGAGTCTTGATGTTATTCAACTTATTGGACGTAACCAAGTAGAGGTGGTGCTAACACAGGAGTTGATTTCACGCATTCTTGTACAAACTTCTAGACAATCGGGTTTATCTGTTGTTTATATGGATTTGCTAGATTTTAATGGTAATGAAATTTACTTTAAAGAAGAACCATTATTAGAAGGCAAAACTTACGGAAATGCTCTCTTAGCCTATAATAATTTGGCTGTGATTGGCATCAAGCATTCTAACGGTAAGATTAAACTTAATCCACCTAGAGACAAACAGTTACAACCAGGCGAACAATTGGTGGTAATTAGTGAAGACGATCGGGCGATTAAAGGCGCAGAAATTACTCACCCGATTATTGATGAGCAAACTATTCAGATTACTCAAAGAAACTTTGATTCAGCCGAAAATACTTTAATTCTGGGTTGGAGCAATCAGATATATCACATCATTGGGTTAATGGATCAATATGTTGCACCTGGCTCCAATATAACTGTTGTAGCAGAATTTCCAGAAGCAGAGGTAAATCTTTCTCCAGAATTTCTGGGTACAAAACATTTAACTGTGCAATATTTCCAGGGAGATCCTACTGAGCGTCAAGTATTAGAAAAACTTAAAATAACTGATTATAACCATGTTATTGTCCTATGCAATTCTGAACTAGAACCAGACCAGGCAGATGGAAAAACTTTAGTAACATTAATTTATCTACGAGACATTGCAACTCGCTGCAATCATAAGATACAGATTGTTACTGAAATTTTAGATCCACGAAACCAAGCTTTGGCGCAAGTGGCTCGTCCTGACGATTTTGTACTTAGTGAACAAATAATCAGTCTAATTCTTGCTCAAATTGTTCAACACAAAGACCTCAATGCTGTATTTGCTGATATCTTTGATCCAGAAGGATCAGAGATTTATCTTAAGCCTGTAACTGACTATGTAAGAGTTAGTGAGCCTGTTAATTTTTACACTATTGTTGAGGCTGCTAAACAACGTGGGGAATCAGCTATTGGATATCGTAGTCAAGCTGATGCCAATAATATAGCTAAATCCTATGGTGTTGTGATTAATCCTAAAAAAGATCAGCCGATCGCTTTGACAAATCAAGATAGCATTATCGTATTAGCGGAAAACTAACCAATTTTGGTGGGATGTTCTGGTGGCGATCGCGCTTACGCTATTGCGGTTAATTGTAGGGTGGGAAGAATTAACAGTGGGCAGTATTTAGGTTTGCGATCGCTTAGTTAAGCTGTTGTGAAGATCGCATTTTATGTTTGGGGGGAGAGGAGGGAGGAGGGAGGAGAGAGGGGAAAAGAGTTTGATAAATTTTCCCTAAATTTCAAGATGTACAAGCTTATATGCGCGGCACGCTTATAAGTTAAGGAAAATAAGCATATTCAGCTTTGCTCAATCTCTCAGTCTCTTGATATCTATCGCAAGGAAGTTGGGCAAAACAAGTATTTTTATCCTTCCTCAGTCTCAAGTATGAATAATCAAAGCTGTTAATTTATCTCCAGTAGGCGATGATCCCTGGGGAGATAAACTATTATTCTATGGAGTGTCAGCAAACTTATTAAGATTAGTTTAATTTTAGGTAGCAAGTGTAGAAGCTAATTATAATAAACGCCTCGCATTTGCCCAATAAATCTTTCAGTTAAAAAAAGCATAAAACCTATGGCTTCCATAAACAAAAAGCACATTGCCTTAATATCTGTCCACGGTGATCCGGCGATTGAAATTGGTAAGGAAGAGGCTGGTGGGCAAAATGTCTATGTGCGTAAGGTAGGTGAGGCTCTAGCTAAACAGGGTTGGCAGGTAGATATGTTTACTCGCCAAGCTAGTGCAACAGATCCAAAAATTGTTCAACATACACCTAATTGTAGAACAATTCGTTTAACCGCCGGACCTGAAGAATTTGTACCAAGAGATAATATTTTTGAATATTTGCCAGAGTTTGTTGACCAGTTGCTTAAGTTTCAAAAGCAATCAGGAATTATTTATTCCTTAGTGCATACAAATTACTGGTTATCCTCATGGGTGGGGATGCAGCTAACAAAAATTCAAGGAATCCCACAAGTTCATACTTATCACTCTTTGGGTGCAGTTAAATATAAGTCGATTACGACAATTCCGATGATCGCTAGTACACGGTTAGCTACGGAAAAAGCTGTATTAGAGACAGCAAATCGGATTGTAGCAACCAGTCCTCAAGAAAAAGATCATATGCGATCGCTTGTCTCTCAAAAAGGCAGCATTGATATTATTCCCTGTGGTACTGATACTCGCAAATTCGGGTCTATTACTAAGGAAGCAGCAAGGGCGAAATTAAATATTTCTCCTGAAACTAAGGTAATCCTTTATGTAGGAAGATTTGATCGGCGCAAAGGGATTGAAACTTTGGTACGTGCTGTTAATCGTTCTCAGTTGCGGGGTAAAGCAGACCTCAAGCTGATTATCGGTGGTGGTAGTCGTCCTGGTCAAAGTGATGGTAAGGAACGCTCGCGCATTGAAAGTATTGTTGCAGAACTCGGTATGCAAGAGTTCACTATCTTCCCTGGACGCTTGGATGAAACTACTTTGCCAATTTACTATGCAGCCGCAGATGTTTCCGTAGTTCCTAGCCACTATGAACCTTTTGGATTAGTAACTATTGAAGCAATGGCAAGTGGAACGCCTGTTGTTGGTAGCAATGTCGGCGGTCTACAGTTTACTGTAGTACCAGAAGAAACTGGATTGCTCTGTCCGCCTAAAGATGAAGTTGCTTTTGCTGAAGCGATTGATCGCATTTTGAGTCATCCAGAATGGCGCAACGAACTAGGCGACAATGCCAGAAAGCGGGTAGAAGAAATGTTTAGCTGGGATGGTGTAGCTTCTCAGTTGGGTAAATTATACGAACAGCTAATGGCACAATCTGCGGAAGATCTTACTGCCGTTAGTGCATAAAGTTCAACTTGCTGGATGGTTATTCTTGAGGTTTTAGGGCATCCCAATTAGGGATGTCCTAATTTTTATAAGACTTACGCAGACAGGACTTACGCAAATTATGAAAATAAACACCATCTGTAGGGGCAATCCCCCTGTGGTTGCCCCTGTATTTAGTGTATCTTACTCATCTCTTTATTTTGATTAAGGAAAATTAGCAATTTTAATTAAAATTAATATAATTTATAGTTAAGATTTTTATATAACAATAAAAAAAACAAATGGGGATTACTAAATGTGAGCAAATGTTATGTACACTACAATAGTAATTACCCAAAAATTACTAAGCTTAATATCAAATTAAGCTGATATTGTTATCTATAGTTTGATTCCAAGTCAAATGTTGGGCGATCGCACTACTTCCAGCTATCAACTAAATAAATTAGAACCTACTTCTAAATACCTCTTAGGGTAGATGCTTAATCTTACCTATAATTTTTTTATGCGCGAAAACCAACTCAAACGCAAACTGCAACAAGGCGAAGTCGTAATTGGTCCATTTATGAACTGCGCGTATCCTGCATTTATTGAAATTTGCGGACACGCAGGATTTGACTTTGCCATCATAGATATGGAACATGGCGCTTTACATACCCTAGTAGCTGAAGATTTATGTCGCGCGGCGGACTGCGTAGGAATATCGCCAGTTATCCGTGTCCGCAAAAATGATGCACCACAAATACAACGCGCCTTAGATATCGGTAGTGCAGGCGTACAAGTACCCCAAATTGAAACCCAAACCGATGCAGAAGCAGTTATAACTGGCGCTAAATATAGTCCTTTAGGTTCCAGAGGACTTTCATTTAACACCCGCGCTGGTATGTACTCCGCAGCAGGAACACAAATTACAGACAAACTTAATCAAGAATCACTGGTAGTTATTCATGTTGAAGGTAAACGTGGGGTAGACAACCTGCAAGAAATTGTAAGTGTTCCCCATATTGATGTAATTTTTCTCGGTCCTTACGATTTATCTCAATCTTTAGGTATACCTGGTCAAGTACGCGACCCCCGTGTAGTTGAATTAATGCAAAAATCTGTCACTACTATCCGCAATGCTGGTAAAGCTGTAGGTACATTTGCTGATAATCCTGAAGTCGCCAAGCAGTGGATTAATGCGGGAGTTCAATATATTGGTTTGGGCGTAGATGTAGCTATTTTCTTAAAAGCTTGCCAAGCTTTAGTAGAAGCAGTTAAAAACTAAATTTAAGTATAAATATCTAGCACTTACGCAAGTCGAAAAGCTAGATCAAAACTAGCCCCCAATGAATTTCAAAGTCCCCCTTTTTATAGGCGAAGCCTTCCCGAAGGGTAGGGGGATTTAGGGGGATCTCTATCTATATAGTGCGAGGGAATTTTTTGCATAAGTCCTCAATAGAAAATGTATCGTTTTTGTAACATACTTGACAACACGAAAATTTTTCTGATTTATACTTGAAATATAGAGATCCTTAAATAAAAAACCACAAGGGATCAAAGAATAAGAGGTAAAATCCCATGAAAACATCATTGGGAGCGACTGGCTTAGAGTATGCCTTTTTATTTACATTAAGACAGGTAAAATCCTTAGATGTAGAAAGTCTCAAACCATTTTTTAATGATTTGCCTGTCGATCCTTATATCAAAGGCAAGTATCGAACTAGAAGATTATCTCGCTTTCATGTTTCTAACAATCAGGTAATCAAACTGCCGCATGGTTATTTGTATCAAACGAAACAATATAACCCACTGCTAGGCGATATTAAAAGAGAGTTTGCAGAATTAGATGATGAACTAATTAAGCAGCCGAGTTTTCAACAGATGGTTTTAGCTTTTAGTGATTCATGTAAACTGCACCCAGAAGCAGAAATAGGAGTCCATCAGATTAGAACTGCTTGTTCTCCTAATAATTCAGGTAATCCTGCGCCCGAAGGTATTCACAAGGATGGTTCTGATTTTGTCGGTATTTTTGCAGTAGATCGACATAATATAGAAGGTGGCGAAACACATCTCTATAGAGCGAAAAAGCAGAAACCTGTTTTTAGCCAAGTTCTTAATCCAGGCGAGTTGCTATTAGTAAATGACAATGAATTTTTCCACTTTACAACTCCCATTAAACCCGCATCTGAAGGTATCGGTACAAGGGATGTATTTGTACTAACTTGTCCAAGTTTGCTTACATAGTATTAGTAGACATCGACACCAAATTAAAGGTGCTAACCCTAAAACAAATGTAGAGACGTTGTATAGTAGACCTCTTGCATAAATATCTCTGACCCCACCCCAGCCCTCCCCTTAACAAGGGGAGGGAGCCAATTTCCCCCCAAAACATCGGGGGGATAAAGGGGGGTAATTTGGACTTTTGCAAGAGGTCTAATAAACCCATGAGCAAAAGGCATCAAATTTTTGCTTACATCTGCGTTTATCTGCGTCCATCTGCTTGCATCTGCGTTCTAAAAAAAACTAGAACTTTTGCAAGATAACCATTGTAGAGACGCAAAATTATGCGCTACGCGCAGGCTACGCCAACGCGTCTCTACATTCGCTAACCCACAGCTACGCGGGGTAGCCGATGTTTAAAACCACAAAGAATTTCCCAGGAAATTGTTCCTAAAGCTGAAGCCCAATCATCAGCTTGAATCTTGATGTTTCCTTGTTCTCCCAATAAAGTGACAACTTCACCTACTTGCAAATCAGGTATAGAACTAACATCTAGCATCAACTGATCCATTGTAATTGCGCCAATTTGCGGCACAATTTGACCTCTAATTAAAACTTTCATTTTATTAGAAAGGCTACGAGGAACCCCATCCGCGTAGCCAATACCAACAACTGCAATTTGTGTCTCTTTACTTGCTACAAATTTATAGCCATAGCTAACCCCTGTTCCTGGGGAAATAGTTTTAACTTGCGTTACTCGTGCTTTCACACTCAGAACTGGTTTAAGATTAATTACCTGTTTTAGATGCTCCGCAGGATAAAGACCATATAGTGCTAAACCTACACGCACCATGTCGTAGTGCAAAGCGCGATCGCTCAACGTAGCAGCAGAATTAGCTAAATGTAAACGTGGTATAATTCCGGTAGCTTTCAAGGATGCGATCGCACTTTGAAAACGCTCATGTTGCTGTTTCATAACAGTAGGGTCAACATCATCTGCTGTTGCCAAATGCGAATAAATACTGGCAATTTCTAAATTAGATAACTTCTGTACTAACTCAATAAACTCAGTGGCATCCTGCCAAAAAGTCCCCAGTCGTGACATCCCAGTATCGAGCTTGACATGAACAGGTAACTTTTGCTCTAAATTCCCTAAAGTCTTTTCAAATGTTTTTGCTTGCTGCGGACTACAGATAGTTGGTTGCAGCTTCCAATGTGCGATCGCCTGAATTTCTTCTGGACTATTCACCGCACCTAACACTAAAATTGGTACATCAATCCCAGCTTGTCGCAACTCAATTCCCTCTGGAACTGTCGCCACACCTAACCAACTAGCACCAGCCTCCAAAACTTTCTGAGACACAATTCTCGCACCATGACCATAAGCATCAGCCTTAACAACCGCCATCAGCGCTGTTTGTGGTGATAACAAAGACTTAATTTGTGTTACATTTTGTACCAAAGCCTTTAAATCAATTTCCACCCAAGCGCGTTGGCATGGATCACCATCAAACTCCCACTGCATACTGGTAATATGCGGATAGCTACAGGGGGAAGCTGTCATATTGCTTGCAGACGTATCTAGCATATTCGTTTACTCCTCTACTCACACAAGCGCAAAACTGCTATTTTGCTATCCGGATCAGCCAACCATAAGCTCGAAATATTAACTAGAAATTTTATCCACAGTTTGAGCTTAATACAACTTCCCCAGGTTGATTTTTTAAGCAAGAAATATACCATATATTTGCTATTGTTTATTTTCCTCTACCTGCGGATCAGCTTTAAAGATGTTATCTTGATCATGTACTCGGTTAAACGGCTTAATCCTACGTGACTACTTACCAGCAGGAGAGACGGCGTGATAAGCTGTTGTGTTTCTAAATTTTATATTTTAGAGAGGGAGGAGAGAGGAGGGAGGAGAGAGGGGAAGAGGGTTTGATAACTTTTATATCAATTATCATATGTACAATTTAGATGCGCGTTAGCTTA
>JBARVL010000106.1:0-4724 GCA_049646245.1 Crinalium sp.
TTTGTTGGTGTTACAAAAAATAATAGATCCGAAAAGATTGTACTCTCAGTACCCAGTAATAGTGGTCAACAGTTTGTTGGGGTTAGCGGTAATAACCGTTATATCCTGAATAGGAGAGAGCTAAGAATTATTCGGAATGGTAAAAATTTCGCTGAACCAGTGTTGCAATGGTATGAAAAAATACAATTAAAGCAATAAAAAGTTATCTAATGTTTTATTTTTAAAAAAGGTATAATAAACTACAAAACTACAAAAAATCTCGGCATTCGCTAACTTTATCTCAATGTTTTCCTAAAAAAACTGGCTTGAATGAAAAATAGTTTAATGATTATTTAATTGTCATATAATTGATCAGCAGTTCAAAGTTAATATGAGTCAACCAACCCAAATAGCTCTTAAAAGGGCAGCGCTAACAGCTAGTTATTTGCCCAAAGTTTGAGCGATGTGATGACTATGATTACACCAGTTCAGCCTCACCACCCAGCAGGGGGATTATATTTTCGGATCGGTACACAAGTACTGATCTTTCCCCTCAAGCATACAGAAGTCAAAGCTAAAATTGCTGGTAATGTGTCACGAGTGCAGGTGGCGCAAACTTTTGAGAACCCCTTTAATAAAACTTTAGATGCTGTTTATATTTTTCCACTACCTGAAGAAGCAGAAGTAGATGAGATAGAAATTAAAATTGGCGATCGCACAATCAAGCGTAATCTTAAAATAGATCAAGACTCAGAAGCTACTTCTGAACTAACCACTAACCAACAGCAGACAGTTAGTTTATTACAACAATATTGGCAAAATATCTTTACTCAGCATATTACCAATACCAAACCTGGTGATTTAATTGTTATTAAAATTTGTTACACATATAGTCTCAAGTTTGTTGGTGAAGATTGTGCTGAAGTAGGCAACGGTGATTATGAGTTTGTTTTACCCATGAGTGTAGCATCAAGCTACTTTTCCCAAAATCAACTTAATGGCAATACTAACCTTAATCAGCTTACTAAAGCTATAGTAATCAATCCTACAGCAGCACTACCACTTAGGCGCTGTAAAAATGAGATTAATCTCACAGTTGAGATTAATTCTAGTGTAGGAATTACTAATTTATACTCTACATCTCACGAGATTAAAATTGCCCCAGCAGGTCAAATAGTGCGAGTACAACTAACAGACGTTGACACGATTCCTAATCAAGATCTTATATTACGCTATCAGATTAGAGGTAAAGAGAAATCGAGTAAACGATCGCCCATATCAACAGAAATATTGTCCCAAGAACAAGCTACTAATACTCAAAATGTTAGCCAATTCCAAGCCCGTACTTCATCCAAAAAGTTACCTACTCAACCCAATTATAACCTAGATTTAACTGAGCCTGTTGCTCAAGAGGAAGAAAATTTTACTCTCAATCTAACGGATGGCAATTTTAGTAATCAGGAAATTGAAGAAGATCTAAACAATATCATACCAACACTACAACCTCAGCTACAAATTATTAGTATCACAGGCTTAGATGAAGCTGTTGCTGCTGGGATGATGCAGCATTTAGCGATCGTAAATTTGCCTAGTGGTTTGAGCGGTGAATTGGTGTTTAACTTTATTGTTGATTTTAGCGGACGGGTACAACAAATTATCTGGGAAAAAGACACTTCAACTTTCAAACAAGCAGCAGTAATTGAATTAATTAAACAATGGCTTTCTACCTGGAGAGCGCCTAGCGGTATTAACAGTTTTGTCCGTTTAAGATTACGAATTGAGTGAGCAGATTGAGGATTAAATTTTATTTTAACGGTTAAAGTTAATACCAACAGAACTCCCGCAGAGATCCCCCTAAATCCCCCTTAAAAAGGGGGACTTTGACCTTCCCCCTAAGGGGCAGGGGGGATCAAGGTTTCAAGCATGAGAGTGCGTAAGTCCTGTATTAGCTAAATGCAGGTGTTTTTTCTGTTTTCTCTATTAAAGGTGGACGCAAGCAGAGATAAGCTAATGCGCCGAATAAGGGAATTAATGATACTGCCCAGAAAATTTGGGGATTATTAATCCCGCGTCGTGCCATGTCATCTCCCAAAATAGAGGGAAACAAAAAACACAGTACGCAGAAATCAATGCTCATTACATGAATAAAGCGGGAGGTTTGGAACTGGTAAATATAATCTTGCCAATTGCCACCAATAAGACCGTATACTATTAAGGCGATACTGGCTAAAGAAAGAAAAACTCCACAAATACGAGAATCAACAATTTTTAAGAGTAAATTCTTATTTCCAGTAAATTCAGTATTAGGTTCTCGTAGTGCTAGATAGGGTAATAAACTAAATGCACCTACTCCAAAAGAAAACGCGATAAATGGCAAAGCAGGGATCTTTTGTTGTCTACCATCAATAAATAATAGACAAGCGTAAATCATTGGCACAATCCCTAGAAGGTTGAATAAACTTACAACTATGGGATTAATACCTTGCCAATTGCCCGCGATCAAATTTTTAATCAGTTCTAAGGTGTTTGGTTGATCGGGAGGAGCAATAAAAAAGGCATAAATTCCCAACCCTACCCATAACAACCCCAATCCAATTTTTCTGTTCATAAAATGTATCGCCAACTTGCTAATTAGGCTGGTTGTGTGAGGGCATCAGATAAGTAGTCGGCGGCAGATTCCACAAGTGCGATCGCATTCTCATATAACATTCGAGTTGGTCCCAAAATTCCTACGCTACCAACTGGTACAGAACCTTGGTGATAAGTAGCAGATACTAGCGCACAAGTCCGCATCGGTTCTAAGGGATTTTCTGCACCAATTCTCACACTTACGCGCTTCCCAGGCGTTTCTTGTTCAGACCAATCAAAGATTAAAGACCATAGCTGATCTTGTTCATCTTCCAGTAGGTGTAAAAGTGTTTGCACTTGTTGCAATTCAGAAAATTCTGGCTGACGTAATACCTCAGCAACCCCGCGAATCATAATCTGGGTGGAAGCAGGTTTAGCAGTGCGACGGCTTAAATCTAGCAACAAAGTTTTGAGTAACGCAGCATATTGTTCAAATTCTCGGTCTAACTCACTCCAATCAAGTGTTGCTAATTCTAAGAGCGATCGCCCCCGCAAATTACTATTTAAAAAGTTAGATAAAATTTGCAACTCTCGCTCAATAATTTCCGTATCCGGTTGGGTATCACCTAGTTTTGTTGGCGGTAACTGCATTAATACAGACTGAGTTTCATAAGCATCTGTCACTACAATCAGCATTACCCGCCCTGGATCAATCTGCACTAGCTGTAGATGTCGCAAGCGATTAGTACGAGTTTGAGGGATTGTAATTAAGGTAATATACCCGCTAAGTGTTGCCAGAATTTGCGCCGATCCTCGCAGCAGCGCCTCTACACTCCAATCGTCCCAATTTAGACGTTCTGTAAATAATTGTTCCACCTGACGACCAAGTGTATCTTCAGGCTTAATCAATTTATCAACATACATCCGATATCCAGAATCAGACGGTACTCGTCCCGCAGAAGTATGAGGCTGATAAAGTAATCCTGATTTTTCTAAGACTCCCATTGCACTGCGAATCGTCGCGGGGCTAACGCTGAGGTTATATTCTTCCACCAAAGCCTTAGAACCCACTGGTTCTGCCGTTGCTATATAGTGACGGATAGTTGCCCAGAGAATACGTTGTTGCCGATCTGTCAAACTAACTTGCATAGACTTTGTTAAAGCAGCTAAATTGAGTCAAATTTTTAAAACAATTGGAATTATTGACTAAATGGACTTTTGATCCGTGATTATATATTGCACCCTTTTCTTAAAATAGCTAAGTAGCAACAGCAAATCTGTATTTTTAGATCGTGTTGCTCTATCTAAAGTTGCTGAAAGTTGGGGTCAAGTAATAACAGGTTACTCTCTAGGTGTTTGTTTAAATATAACTGGAATTACGCACTTAGAGATATAAACGAAAAACTTTCACTACATATAGTACCACCTCACTAAAAGGTGGAGTTATACAAACTATAGGTGTTAGCGCTGAGGGATAGCCTGGGAAAATGTTTCAAGTTCAAATTAACCTCAAATTTTTCTGAATATATAATTTTTAGGCAGTTTTAATTTGCTCTTTTTTATTATATAATATTTTTTAAAGATTTAGGAAATTTCTAATGAAACACAGGAACACGTATCAAAGATCTTATATTACATTGAGCGCGGCTTTCGGAAGTTTGTTTGTTAGCCTAATGAGAACGATATTTTGGAATCACACTATAGATACCCAATTATCAATACTTCTATCTTTGATAGTAGTTATAGAATTGTTATTGACAATATGTTTTTTATTGCAAGCTATTTATGAAAAAATGAATGACATTTAATTATAAAAAATGTATTTTTTATAATTAATGTAGGTTAAAAATAGAGTTGGTATTAAAAATAAAATTGTAAGTATTAGTCTCCTAGCTACTAGCTAAATTATTATAAATATCTGGAAGTTATGTTCCAATCTTATGTTTAATTAATATAGTTTTAGGAATATGTACCTTGTTTAAGGCGATCGCAGTAGATCGCCATTTTAAAATCGTTTAATATTGAGGAATTGATTGATCTACCAAAATTGAGTAAGCGTCAATGCCGCCAGCCACATTTTTGACATTAGTAAAACCTTGATTCATTAACCACTGGCACATCTGAGCAGAACGAATGCCATGATGACACATTACTATTGTCTCTTTTTCTAGATCGAA
>JBARVL010000107.1:0-8617 GCA_049646245.1 Crinalium sp.
GCGGAACTTAGATCGACAACCAACCACTATTAGTGAGTTAACAGTTTCAGATTGGTTAAAGCGATCGCAAACATTTCAACGCCAAGGGAATTATGCTGAGGCTTGCCGATGTTTGTATATGGCAATGTTACAGCAATTAAATGACAGTGGTATTGTTCCCCATCAACCTAGCCGCACTGACGGGGAATATTTGCAATTAATCCAAGATTTGCCTCAATATCGCTCTTATGAAACTTTACTGACAACCCATCAAAAAGCGTGTTTTGGTAATACAGAAATAAGAGCAGTAGAATTTGAACAGTGTCAGCAGGCGTATCGAGCAATTAGCGATTATTTAAATTTAAAATGACCAAAAAACGTTGGTTATGGATAAGTGCGATCGCACTGATTGCAATTATATTACTCACCTTATTTACTGCGCCCAATACTAGCAAGGTAAATAGCGGTTCCACCTATAGCCGGAGTCCTGATGGATATGGCGCTTGGTACGCTTTCATGGAAAAGCAGGGAACACCAATTAAACGTTGGCAAAAACCGTTTGCAGATTTAGCAGGAGTAGCTACAGATGAAACTCCCTCACTGATCAAGTACTCGGAATCTAAAATTGCTAATTCCATTACTCTATTGCGTGTCTACAGCCAACTTAATGAAGATTCGCTAAACGACCAAGAACAAAAATGGGTAGAAAAAGGCAATACTTTGGTAATTTTGGGAATTAAAAAACCTGTAACAGAAGCGCGTTTTATTACTTTTCAACAAAGTGATGCTGGTTCAGTAAAAATTGACACCAGCCGACGACTATTAAAATTAGAACAGGGAGAACAAAAATTAGGCGATCGCTTTGGTTCCATTGTTTGGCAACAAAAATTAGGCAAAGGACAAGTAATTTTTGCCACCACGCCTTACTTAGCAGCTAATGCTTATCAAGAACAACCAGGAAATTATCAATTTTTAGCCAAATTAGTTACTCAATCAGGTAATCAAATTTTAGTAGATGAATATATTCACGGCTATAAAGATCCAGAAATTATAACTAAAGAAGATAATGCAAGTTTGATTAACTACTTATCTAAAACGCCTTTATTTGCCGCCTTAATTCAGGTAATCGTAATTATATTAATTTTAGTTTGGGCGAATAACAAACGTTTGGGATCTCCCATAGCTTTAAAAGTACCAGTAGTTGATAATAGCGAAGCTTATATTCAAGCACTTGCTAGTGTATTACAAAAAGCGGAAAGTAGCGAATTTGTATTAGAAGCAGTAGGCAAACAAGAGCAACTGCAATTGCAAAAATCTTTAGGTTTAGGCTCAAATTTAGTAGATCATCAAACTTTAGTATCCGCTTGGGTACAGCAAACAGGAAAACCTGCAACAGAACTCCAACAAATTTTGGCACTACAGTCGAAAAAACGGAGAATTAATGAAAAACAATTATTACAGTGGTTAGAAAACTGGCAAATAATTCGCTTTTTGTAAAAGATATAATGCAAAGATTGATTATTTACATTTTTGAATAGTTACTACTCCCTGAGTGATATTATTAGATTGACCAAATATTTTATACATAAGACCTCTTGCAAAAGTTTAAATTACCCCCCTTATCAAGGGGATAAATTGGCTCCCTCCCCTTGATAAGGGGAGGGCTGGGGTGGGGTTAAATATATTTATGCAATAGGTCTATAGTAAAATGCCAATTATGAATTTTAAGTATTTTAATAAAAACTAAGCTGAATGAGTGAAATTAATGCTGTTGTAAATCGTCTCGGTCAATCCCTTAACCGAGTTATAGTTGGTCAACCTCTACTAATTCAACAACTGCTAGTCGCACTCCTTGCAGGTGGTCATGTAATTTTAGAGGGTGTCCCTGGTACAGGAAAAACTTTATTAGTAAAAGTGTTAGCACAATTAGTGCAAGCAGAGTTTCGGCGAGTTCAGTTAACGCCAGATATTTTACCTTCGGATATTATTGGTACAAATATTTTTGATCTTAACACTCGCGGTTTTACCCTTAAGAAAGGACCAGTTTTTACGGAAGTGTTACTAGCTGATGAAATTAATCGCACACCTCCTAAAACCCAGTCAGCGTTATTAGAAGCAATGGAAGAACAACAGGTAACGCTGGATGGTGAAAGTTTGCTTTTACCAGAACTATTTTGGGTAATTGCAACGCAGAATCCTTTAGAATTTGAGGGGACTTATCCGTTACCAGAAGCACAATTAGATAGGTTTTTATTTAAGTTAGTTGTAGGTTATCCTGACTTAGCTGCGGAAAAGCAAATGTTATTAAATCGTCAAGCAGGTTTTCAAACTCGACGGTTAGATTTAGCAAGGTTAAAGCCTGTAGCTACAGTAGAACAAATCTTAGCAGCGCGTCAGATAGTTAGTGAAGTTCAGGTAGAAGAGAAGATTATAGATTACTTATTAGCAATAGTAACGCGATCGCGTCAAAATCCTGACTTAGCTTTAGGTGCATCTCCTCGTTCAGCAGTTGCTTGGTTACAAACATCTAAAGCGCAAGCATGGCTATCTGGAAGAGATTTTGTCACACCAGATGACCTCAAAGTTGTAGCATCTCCACTGTTACGCCATCGCTTAATTCTGAAACCAGAAGCTCAATTAGATGGTTTACAAATTGATGCCATAATTAACTCATTACTTAATCAAGTACCTGTACCACGATAAGTCCAATAACTATTAACTATAATCTCGTTAATCTCGTTCCCAGGTTGAACCTGGGAACGAATGCGTCGAGGAACCCCGCCTCACAGTATAAAATATGCTGCTAAAAATTTTAAGAAAATAAAATGATTCCATCTAAACGAGTTTACTTATTATTAGTAATAGGCATAGCGATCGCACTATCTCTAACAGACCTTACTAACGTCACTATCGGTATAACTGCTTCATTACTATTTGATGCGATCGTTCTAGTATTAATGTTAATTGATTACCTCAGATTAACCCCTCATCGTGTCCAAGTTACTCGCCAACCATTATCAAGATTATCAATTGGGAGGGACAACCCAGTTGTTTTATCAATAAAATCTGGCAATTATCCCGCAGAAATTCAAATTCGTGACTACTACCCACAAGATTTTGGGGTATCAACTCCGAATATCAAATTATCTTTACCCGCTAATACTACCCAGGAATTCACTTATACGGTTTGTCCTCTCCAGCGAGGTGAGTTTGCTTGGGGAGATATCCAAGTACGTCAACTGAGTTTATGGGGGTTAGCTTGGAGTGACTGGACAATTCCGCAAAGTCAGCAAGTAGCCGTTTACCCAGACTTAATGGGATTGCGATCGCTCTCTATTCGTCTTACCCTACAAAATACCGGAACAATGCGCCAAGTTAGGCGTTTAGGAATTGGTACAGAATTTACAGAATTACGAGAATATCGTTTAGGTGATGACCCCCGCTTCATCGACTGGAAAGCTACCGCCCGTAAACTTGGCGCAACGCCAGCATCCGCATTACAGGTGCGTGTATTAGAAGCAGAAAAAGAACAAACCTTAATTATCTTACTTGACCGAGGACGCTTGATGACCGCAAGAGTGCAAGGATTAAAGCGATTTGATTGGGGTCTAAACGCCACATTATCCTTAGCTTTAGCAGGTTTAAACCGAGGTGATAAAGTTGGCGTAGGAGTATTTGACCGCGAAGTAACAACTTGGATACCTCCCGAAAGAGGTCAACACCATCTATCTAAACTAATCGACCGCCTCACTCCAATTCAACCAGTACTACTAGAACCAGATTATATGGGCGCTGTAACCCAACTGGTAAGTCAGCAAACTAGAAGGGCGCTAGTAGTACTAATTACAGACTTAGTTGATGTTACCGCTTCCGCAGAACTGCTTGCTGCCTTGGGACGTTTAACACCGCGCTATTTGCCATTTTGCGTTACATTGCGAGATCCGCAAGTTGACCAACAAGCCTTAAATACTCTAATAGAGGAAAAGAAGAATGCGATCGCACTTGTATATCAACGTGCCGTTGCCTTAGATTTATTATCCCAGCGTCAAGTTGCTTTTGCTAAACTGAAACAAAAAGGCGTACTGGTACTAGATGCGCCAGCTAATCAGATTAGCGAACAACTTGTAGACCGTTATCTGCAACTAAAGCTTCGTAACCAGTTATAAGTTTTTGCACATAAAATAGGTTTACCTAACAAAAATTTTTATTAATCTCCTACAAAAAGGCAGATCTTCCCCCTAAAATTTCTTAGGTATCACTAAGCAAGTTAGTTTTAGCAAACCTCATGTTTCCCACCCATCGCCCTCGCCGCCTGCGTACTCATCCCCAACTACGTCGGATGGTACGTGAAAATGTATTAACCACAAGTGATTTAATTTACCCACTATTTGCTGTACCAGGTGAAGGCATCGCTAAAGAAGTTAAATCAATGCCAGGAGTCTACAATTTATCTGTAGACAAAATTGTAGAAGAAGCCAAAGAAGTTTACGATCTTGGCATCCCGGCAATTATTTTATTTGGCATTCCCGAAAATAAAGATATAGATGCCACTGGTGCATGGCATGATTGCGGTATCGTGCAAAAAGCTTCCACCGCAGTTAAAGAAGCTGTGCCAGACTTAATTGTAATTGCCGATACTTGTTTGTGTGAGTATACCAATCATGGTCACTGTGGTTATTTAGAAGTAGGCGATTTAACTGGTCGTGTTTTAAATGACCCTACCTTAGAATTACTCAAGAAAACAGCAGTTTCTCAAGCTAAAGCTGGCGCTGATATTATTGCCCCATCAGGAATGATGGACGGGTTTGTGCAAGCAATTAGATCCGCCCTCGATGAAGCTGGGTTTGAGGATACCCCAATTCTTTCTTATGCAGCTAAATATGCCTCAGCTTATTATGGCCCATTTAGGGATGCGGCTGATTCATCACCTCAATTTGGCGATCGCCGTACCTACCAAATGGATGCGGGTAATGTCCGTGAAGCCCTCAAGGAAATTGCACTCGACATCGCAGAAGGCGCTGATATGCTAATGGTAAAACCAGCATTAGCTTATATGGATGTAATTTGGCGAGTTAAAGAAGCAAGTAACTTACCTGTTGCAGCTTATAACGTTTCTGGTGAGTACTCTATGGTTAAAGCTGCTGCCCTTAATGATTGGATTGACGAAGAAAGGGTAGTAATGGAAACCTTAACCAGCTTTAAACGTGCTGGCGCTGACTTAATTCTCACATACCATGCTAAAGATGCAGCCCGTTGGTTGCAAAAATAACAACCTGGAGATAGATGATCTCGATGAGATTTTCAGTGGGATTTTAATTCTTTCCCCTGCCTCTAAAACAGGCAGGGGTTTTAATTAGGTAGCGATCGCACTCTGTCAGAGACAAGATGCGGCTAATGTCAGGAAATATATATATATTAATTCTGAAATACCTTGAACTAATTTAATTAATTTACTATAAAGAGTGTTAGGATCATAAAAATTTAGATTCTAATTATTTTCTTAAGCATTGAAATTAAAATATAACTAATCTGCTGACAAGTATTAATTTAACAATTAATACTTATTTTAAGCAATGTTCAAGTAGAAATTATAGCAAGAAAAATACGGTTTAATGTTCAATTTAAAAAGCTAAATAAGCCCAGCACTAAATTGCTGCTAATTAAAGCTAATAAGAAGTAAAAAAAGCACAAAGGAATTTATAAAAATGGATTCTAGCCATATTCAATTTTGCGATCGCAAATCCCAAATCGACCTCAAGCAACTTCAGGCACTTTTTCAAATAGGCGCATTTTGGGCGGAAGATCGTAAAATCGAGGATTTAGCCGTAGCGATCGCCAACAGTGAACCAGTAATTAGCGTTTGGGATAAAAATAAACTAATTGGGTTTGCCAGAGCTACTTCCGATGGTATATATCGAGCCACTATTTGGGATGTAGTAATTGATCCTAACTATCGTGGTGCTGGATTAGGTCGTAAGTTAGTAGACACCATCTTGAGTCATCCCCGCATGAGTCGAGTAGAGCGAGTTTACCTAATGACAACCAATCAACAGAGTTTCTACGAACGCATCGGTTTTGAATGCAACTCTAGTACAACAATGGTGCTTTATAGTCAGCAATCAATCAGCCCTCTACCTGCTCAAATAATGGAGTCTACTGAGACACTAGGTAGATAGAAGGTGGCACTTCAGGGAGCGTTTATTGCCCCCTAAATTCATTGTTTTGAGCCTCGGCAAGGCGTGTAGAGACGCGAAATTTCGCGTCTCTACATTAGCCCCAGGCTTGAACCTGTAGAAATTTCAAAGCCCCTCCCCTTGTAGAGGAGGGGTTTGGGGAGAGGTCAAAAATTCAATCCGCCACCACTATCATCTAACTGAATCGCTCCCTGTCGGAGAATTTGCCAGCCAGTATCACTCCATTTAGCGACAGTGGAAGGCATACCCAGACTTGGTTGAATTGTTTCTATTTCACTAGGTGACAGCGTTAATACATCAGGAAACTGTGCTTCAATTTCTGCAATGGTTTGTAAAGGCGGCTCACCAGAACGATTAACGCTAGTAGTTGCCAAAGCGCCAGTTTGATCCAAAATAGCTAGAGCGATCGCACACTTTGGCACTCGCAACCCAATAGTAGTTGGATCAGCTAAATTAACTCCTTGGGGTACATCCTTAGAACAAGGTAACACCAAAGTCAAAGCCCCTGGCCAATATTTCTCGGCTACTTGCTCCCAAATCTCTCGCTCTCGCAAACTTCCATCTACAAACTGCCACAAAGATTGGGCTGTTGCTGCCATCAAAATCAAAGGTTTATCCCGGCTTCGTTCCTTTGCTTTAAATATTAACTCCGAACAATCAGGACGAACGGCTAATGCTGGAACCGTATCCGTAGGAAAACTCACTAGCTGACCAGATTTTGCTCCAGCAACAAGAGCATCAAAATCAATTAACAATTAACAATTAACAATTAACAATTATAAATTATAAATTATAAATTACTAAAGTAGAGACGCGAAATTTCGCGTCTCTACAGTTTGAAATAACTCAGGTTTTTTTGATTTGGCTCACGCACGATAAGCTAGAGCGAAGCGTTCAATGCCTGCAAAATCAGAAAATATTTGAATTTGACAATAGCTTCCTTGCTGGTGTAGTAACTCAGCTACTACTGGTGCTTGTCCTGCCATCATTTCTATTAGCCAAATACCACCTGGACGTAAATATGCTGGGGATACTTCAATTAAATGGCGGATGTAGTCTAAACCATCACTACCACCGTTAAGGGCGAGGTAAGGTTCATGCCAAGCAACTTCTGGTTGTAATTCTGATATTAAAGTACTGGGAATATAGGGAGGATTAGACACCATCCCACTAAACTCACCTTTAAGAGAATTTAAAGGCTCCCACCAGGAACCGTGATGAAATTGAATTTGATCTTCAAATCCTAATTTTTGTGCATTATAGGAAGCAATTTCTATGGCAGCCGCGCTGTAATCAACAGCATGGATTTGGGCTGCTGGCATAGAATCAGCTAGTCCAAGTGCGATCGCACCACTACCAGTACCTAAATCTGCCCAACATCCTGCTTTTCTTTGCTGAGAACTATTCTCCACAGCCGCAACCGCTAATTCAATTAAACACTCCGTCTCAGGTCGCGGAATCAAAACTGCTGGTGAAACCCTCAACAAAAAATTACGCCAAGGAGCCACAGAGGTTAAATACTGAACTGGCATCCTAGCATCAACTCGCTGCTGCCAAAGAGTTGCTAACGAAGACAAAGGCATACTGAGGGGAATTTCTAATTGATCTTTAAAAGATTCCAACCGCAGTGCTAGTTTGTCTAAGCCAGCTACCTCTTGCAACAGCCAGTCCACTTCACTGACAGGGATATCAGCAACTACAGCTTCAAGTCTGGCTTGTGTAAACCACTGCCAAAGTTCTACTCCTGAAACCATTAGTTGCTGTGGCTGAGTCATTAATTAACGCTTCTGAGTTTGAGGACGGTTCGCTGGTGCAGGAGTTTGTCGAGGCGCAGATGAGGCTTTCTGCAAAAATTCTATCGACTCATTAGCTGGAACCAACACAATACTATTAATTTCTGGTTTGTTGCTGTCGCGCAATGCTTGAATTAAACCTTGCAAATTTACCACCTGAACTTCTACAGTAGATGCTAATTCAGGTTTTTGCTTCTTAAAGCGATCGACCATTCCCTGTAATTGCTCTTGCTCAAAAAAGAAAGGAATTACCTGCGTATTTCCCTGCTGAACTGTTAGATACCCTTTATCCTTACCAGCTTTAGCGACAAACATGGGAACACCATCAAATCTGTCTACCTGTTGACCGCTTTTACGCAGTAAGCTTACTGCGGATTGTACTTGCTGCTGTTTGGGTACAAAAGCAAAATTTAAACCATCCGGCTTATTTTGATTTGCTTGTCCCAATTTGTAAACTTCTCCCAGCGACACAGGAGACACCTGCACTGCTTTACCTAAAGCTGGATTATCTTTCTTAAGCTGGTCAACAAATCCTTGAGCATCGCGCTGGCTAATAAAAATTCCCGCTACAGAAACATCTTTATTCTGGGCATTCTTAATTGACCTAACCAGTGGCGCTCCTTTAGCATCAGTGACAGTAAAAACAGGAAT
>JBARVL010000108.1:0-7792 GCA_049646245.1 Crinalium sp.
ATTTCGTTTATAATAGTAAATACTATTCTGATTTAAGACGCGATCGCACTTCAATATTTACAGTCAGCATTAACTATTAGAATTTATTCCCGTCTATCTACGGCTGTTGTTAAAAAAATAACTTTGATTAAAAAATTAAATTTGTAAATAATTCTTGCGTTATTCCTGAAATTCAGGTTAATTTAATGAATATAATTAAAGTATAGTTACCATTTTTAGCCAGGAACATCACAGATGAATGAAGCCGGAGTCTTAACGACAGAACAGTTTGATTTAAATAACTGCGATCGCGAACCTATTCATATATCTGGAGCAATTCAGCCACACGGCTTACTCTTCGTTTTACAAGAACCTGACTTAACTATATTACAACTAAGTAAAAATACTTATACTTTTTTGCTACGCCACCCAGAAGAGTTACTTAATAAAAATTTAAATACTTTACTGGATGAATATAATATTGATCTTCTCAAATCTTGCTTATCTCAAGAAGATATCCGCAATAAAAACCCGATTAAATTTACAATAAGAATAGAAGAACATAGAAATGTATTGTTTGATGGCATTATTCATCGCCATGATGGATTGTTAATTCTGGAATTAGAACCATCAAGATTTGCTGATAACATTTCATTTCTAAATTTTTATGATTTAGTTAGATCTTCAGTATCTAAACTTCAGAATGCCTCAAATTTGGATCAATTGTGTCAAAGCATGGTCAAAGAAGCTAGAAAAATTAACGGCTTTGACAGAGTGATGATTTATAGATTTAATCAAGATGGTGATGGCACAATTCTTGCTGAAGATAAATTAGAAAAGCTAAATCCCTTCTTAGGTTTACACTACCCCGCAACAGATGTACCTAAACAAGCAAGAAAATTATATTGTTTAAATTGGCTGAGATTAATTGCCGATATTAATTATCAACCTAGTGAAATTATCCCTTTTAATAATCCTATTACAAATCAACCTACTGATCTGAGTAATTCTGTTTTAAGAAGTGTATCGCGCCTGCATATAGAATATTTAGAAAATATGGGCGTGAGAGCTTCCATGTCTATATCTTTAATAAAAAATAAGCAACTTTGGGGTTTAATCGCTTGTCATCATTACTCGCCTAAGTATGTTTCTTATGAAGTTCGGAAAGCTTGTGAGTTTCTTGGTCAAGTAATGTCTTTGGAACTGGCATCTAAAGAAGATAATGAAGATTATGAGTATAAACTTGAGTTAAGTAAGATTCAAGAAAAAATTCTTGAGTATGTGTCTCAAGAAGAAAATTTCATTGACGGTTTAATTAAACATCAGCCAAATATACTTAACTTGGTTGATGCTTCTGGGGCAGCAGTATTTTTTGATGGTAATTATACTGTAGTTGGTGAAACTCCTCAATTAGAAGATTTAAATTATTTAGTTGAACTGTTAGAAAATAATTTTACCCAAGAAATATTTTTTACAGAGTCTCTAGCTCGGCTTGATCCAGCCGGTGAGAAGTTTAAAGATGTAGCTAGTGGTGTCTTAGCGATTTCACTATCTCAAAGCAAAAAAAATTATATTCTGTGGTTTAGACCGGAAGTTATCCAAACGGTGAATTGGGCAGGAGACCCTAATAAACCAGTAGAAATGACGGAAGATGGTAGTGTGCGTTTGTCTCCTCGCAAATCATTTGATCTCTGGAAAGAAACTGTTAGATTAAAATCTTTACCTTGGAAAAAATGCGAGATTGATGCTGCACTGGGGCTAAGAAGTGCAGTGATTAATATCGTATTAAAGAAAGCCGAAGAAATCGCCAAATTAAATACAGCCTTGCAGGAGTCGGAAGCATACTCTAGAGAACAAGCAAATCAGTTAGAAAAAGCTTTGCAAGAACTTCAACGTACTCAGACACAACTGATTCAAAATGAAAAAATGTCGAGTTTAGGTCAGCTTGTTGCTGGCGTAGCTCACGAAATTAATAACCCGATTAATTTTATCTATGGCAATCTTAATCATGCCAGGGAAAATACTCAAGATTTGCTAAATTTGGTCGCCTTGTATCAACAATACTATCCATCACCAGCAGGAGAAATAAAAGAGGAGATTGAAGATATTGATTTAGAATTTATGAGTGAAGATTTACCTAAATTACTGTCTTCAATGCAAGTAGGCGCAGATCGCATCCGCGAAATTGTGCAGTCTTTACGCAACTTTTCCCGCTTAGATGAATCTGCTATTAAAGCGGTGGATATTCATGAAGGAATTGATAGCACATTGTTAATTTTGCGACATCGGTTGAAATCTAATGACGAAATTCGCAATGTTGAAATTATTAAAGATTATGGCAAGCTACCGCTCGTAGAGTGTTATGCAGGTCAACTAAACCAAGTGTTTATGAACATCATTGCTAATGCGATCGATGCTTTAGAAGCAGGGGTGAGCAAGACAATGGGAGATGATAGCCAAGGGCAGCACCCAACACCTACAATTAAGATTAGTACTGAAGTGAGTGAGCGCACATCTGAAAATAATACCTCAACTTCATGGATAACAATCCGCATTGCTGACAATGGTACTGGTATATCTGAAGAATTGCAACTGCGAATTTTCGATCCATTTTTTACTACAAAACCAGTTGGAAAAGGTACTGGTATTGGTTTAGCACTTAGCTATCAAATTGTGGTAGAAAAACATCATGGGATGCTCAGTTGCAATTCAGCACCACAGCAGGGAACAGAATTTGTGATTGAAATTCCAGTGAGTCAAAAGTGAATGAATCAGTATAAAATCAAAGCACTTTCCTTACTGCTTTGAGCATGAGAAATCCTTTGCGTCGCTTAAAGAATTTACCTTGGCGATCGCTTCTGCAAGTTTCCGCTTTGACTAACTTGATTATGCTAGTCTTAGACTACTTAATAGGGGTAGAATACCAGCGATCGCCTGTAGTTCGTCAAGTCCTAAATAGTTTATATACGCCACCATTAGGGATAATCACAACATTAGCTACAGCAGTTGGTGTAGGTGCTTTAGCTGTTTATTTACTTGAGCGATTTTATCCACAGGTTAGACTTGAAGCTAACACCTTATGGGCGTTAGTTCCCTGTTTAGCTCTAATTATTTTCATCAAATCACTATTACCGATTCCATCTATTTTATTGAGTTTTAATGAAATTCAAGTAATGGCTATTATTATTGGCATTTTCGGGAAATCCCAACGCTATTGGCGATAAATTAAAAAGAGATACAATCTAAAATTCAACTTAATTAAACGTAAAAAAATGGCGACAAAAGGTACTGTAGTTTTAGATATTATTGGCACTTGCTTCAGTTTAGAAAAACCTCGTCAAAAACTGATTGAACTAGGTGCTACTCCTGATAGTATGCAACTTTGGTTTGCCCAGACATTACGCGATGCTTTTGCTTATTCTCATGCAGGTAGATATCTACCTTTAAAAGAAGTGCTGGAAGCAGAATTACCTCGTACATTAAAAGTAGTTGGTATTGAAGCAAATGCAGAACAGCGATCGCAAATAGTAAAATCATTTTCTGAGTTAGATTTACAACCAGACGCTTTAGATGCTTTTAAAGTATTAACCGCCGCAGGTTTTAAGCTAATTGCTCTTACCAACGGTAGCGCAGAATCTACCCAAAAACTGTTAGAAAATGCTGGTGCAATTCAGCACTTTGAGCGTATTCTTTCCTGTGATGCTGTCCAAAAAACTAAGCCACACCCTGAAGTATACGAAATGGCTAAACAAGGTGTGGAAGGTGATATTTGGATGGTTGCTGTTCATGCTTGGGATATTGCTGGCGCTGTTAGTGCTGGTTTGAAGACTGCTTTTATCACTCAGGAAGAAAAAGAGTACTTATCTGTTTACCCGCAACCAGAAATAATTGCTGATAGTTTATTACAAGCAGCAAATCAGATTGCAATGCTGACACCCTGAAGGGTGCAGCTACAGGGACAAAGCCCGCCTACGCGGGCTTCATCAAAATTTCTTGTCTTGAGCCTCGGCAGGCGGGCTTGGTTTGTATAGCCCCAGGCTTTAGCCTGTGGGAATTTCAGGAAAATGAATCAGCCCTGCCCTTAAAAACGGGGCAACGCAATTAAGATAAACTAAACTACCCCAGCGCAAAAATTAAATGGAAACTAACTCACTAGAAACAAATCAAGATGTAGCCATCGAACATCAAAACGTCCCTGTTGCACATCAAGGGCTACATGGGTTTTTATACAGTTCCGATGACGAACACACCGCCGTAGTTACTACTATTCCTCAAATTGAAAATGATAGTGCTGAAATTGTACCTTTAGAAACTTGGTGCGTTCGCGCAGCGACTCCGCAGGAGTATCGCATTTCAAATGCCAAAGTCGCTGGTGTATATGCTGTATTAGACAGCCAACACCATACTCAATATATAGGTTACTCCCGTAACGTACTGCTTTCACTCAACGGTCATCTTACCCAAAACGGTAAAGACAAGTGCGCGTTTGTGCGTGTACATACATTTAAATTCCCCAAACGCGAAGAAATGGAAAGCTTGCGAGATCAGTGGATGTCTGAACTTGATAGCATTCCACCAGGAAATAGTAGCGATCGCGAAATGTGGGCAAGTACAATAGGTGAAGCCGCAAAAGCAGCAATGTCAGCAGTAGAACGCAACGCTTATGAAGAGAAAAAGCTGAAACTACGCAAAGCAATGGCTGATACAGCTTTAAATAGGAATTTAGAAGCAATAGATGCAACTGAAGCACAACGCCGTGAGAACTTAGAAGCTGCTGTTAAAAATGATGACTGGAGCGCGGTAATCAGTGAACAATGAACAATTAATCAATTATCAAAATACCCCCCTTAATCCCCCCTTACCAAGGGGGGAAACTAACTCCCTCCCCTTGCTAAGGGGAGGGTTGGGGTGGGGTCATTATCAATTATCAATTATCAATCAGCAAAAGTTGAAAATACCCCCCTTAATCCCCCCTTACCAAGGGGGGAAACTTAACTCCCTCTCCTTGATAAGGGGAGGGTTGGGGTGGGGTCATTATCAATAACCAATGTTAATAATTCATAATTATTAATTCGTTAATCAGACCTCGTTTTTGAGCATTAGAATTTATCATCCTACTAGCCTTAACCCGCTCAATGTTGTATCCCTGATATGCTTTTTCAAAAAAATCATCATCAGGGTTAATGTTTTTTGGATCAGAATTACTCAGCATTAACTTTGCACCTTTAGCATCCATCTTTCTAAAAAAATCAGCTAAACGTATTTGTGCTGTATCATCAAATTCTATACTTGCATAAGAATTAAAATTAGCTGTGACACTAATAGGACGGTATGGCGGATCGAAATAAACAAATGTCTTGTTATCTACAACATCTTCACAACTCATAAAATCCCCATGCCTAATTTCTGCACGTTGTAAAATTGCTGAAACAGCACGTAAATTATCTGTAGAACAGATTGTGGGGTTTTTGTAACGTCCAAATGGTACATTAAACTCAGATTTAGAGTTGACTCGATACAGACCGTTAAAACAAGTACGATTTAAAAATATTAGGTAAGCAGTACGCTCTACACAAGTATGATTAAAT
This sequence comes from Crinalium sp., assembly GCA_049646245.1. Classification (GTDB taxonomy): domain Bacteria; phylum Cyanobacteriota; class Cyanobacteriia; order Cyanobacteriales; family PCC-9333; genus Crinalium. The sequence continues at coordinate 5,568 of JBARVL010000108.1, forward strand.
TTAGTTAATTTAATATTTTGCTGATGTAAATTGAATTTTGAACGAATTTCATAAAATAGTTCTTTTTGTTCATCTAGGTCTAAAGTAAAATATTTAGCTTGAATTTCTAATAATGAATTAATCAAACTCTCTACATCATTTTTAATAACCTGATATGCCATCACTATTTCTGGGCTAATATCAGTAATAACAAACTCTTCAACACAATAATTTTGAGCTATATAAAATAAAACTGAACCACCTCCGATAAATGGCTCAACATATCTGTTAATTTTCCCTAACTTTAATTGTTGAGGGAAATAATCAACAAATTGTGGAATTAACTTGCTTTTACCACCAGCCCATTTTAAAAAGGGCTTTGCTTGTGCTGAAGATATTTCTAAAGGCATTAATCAAAAAACCTCTTGTACCCATTCGATCAATCGTGTATTTAATCTGCGTTTATCTGCGTTTATCTGCGGTTAATCTGTGTATCTTTAAACAACATCATAATTTTTGCAAGCAGCATAAATACTACACAGCATTAAGCCACGTAGAATGTAACATCTCCCACACTACCCTATTATTCTGCGCTGAAATGTGCGATCCTTAACTCCTGAGAATTATTCCAAAAGTATGATGGACAAAAATCAACGTCAATCTTATTGGCGTGCCAATAAAGCATTAATCAGAAATCTTTTGGTTGTTTGGGCGTTAGTGTCAATCGTTTTTAGCATCCTGCTAGTACAACCATTAAACACCATCCGGTTAGGCGGGTTGCCGCTTGGCTTTTGGATGGCGCAACAAGGTTCGATCATCGTTTTCGTAGTGCTAATTTTCATCTACGCGATCGAGATGGACAAACTAGACCGTAAATCTAACATAGATAAATAAGGGTGGCTTATGTCTGTTGAATTATGGACTATTTTAATAGTCGGCATTTCCTTTGTAGGATATCTCTACATTGGTTGGCAGTCCCGCGTTAAAGTAAGTTCTGACTTTTTCGTAGCAGGGCGGGGAGTACCATCAATTGCCAACGGTGCTGCTACTGCTGCTGATTGGATGTCAGCCGCTTCTTTTATTTCGATGGCGGGAATAATTTCTTTTGCGGGTTATGACGGTTCAGTTTACTTGCTGGGGTGGACTGGTGGTTATGTATTGCTGGCGCTGTTACTAGCACCCTATTTACGGAAATTCGGCAAATATACTGTACCCGACTTTGTAGGCGATCGCTATTACTCCAACGCCGCCCGCTTAGTTGCAGTATTTGCAGCTATCTTCATATCTATGACTTATGTCGCAGGACAGATGCGGGGTGTGGGAATTGTTTTCAGTCGCTTCCTGCAAGTAGATGTGAACACAGGCGTATTAATTGGTATGGTAATTGTCGCCTTTTTCTCAGTTTTAGGCGGCATGAAAGGCATTACTTGGACACAAGTAGCACAGTATGGCGTGTTAATTTTTGCTTATTTAATTCCAGCTATTGCTATCTCAATGGTGCTGACAGGGAACCCCATCCCACAACTAGCTTTTACGTTTAGCGATATTGTCGATAAACTCAACCAAATTCATTTAGATTTGGGTTTCAAAGCGTATACGGAACCATTTGCTACCCAGTCGCAATTAGATGTTTTGTTTACTACGATCGCTTTAATGGTAGGCACTGCTGGACTACCCCATATTCTGATCCGTTTTTATACTGTTCCTGATGTGCGATCGGCACGCTATTCTGCTGGTTGGGCATTACTATTTATCGCCATACTTTATACAACAGCCCCAGCATTATCCAGCTTTGCCCGTTACAACTTAATTAATACTTTGCACAATCAAAGTATTGAGCAAATCCAAACCTTAGATTGGGCGAAAAAATGGGAAAAAACCAAACTACTCAAATTTGATGATAAAAATAACGACGGGCGGATTCAACTGACACCAGATAAAGCAACCAACGAACTAGATATTGATAAAGATATCATCGTTTTATCAACACCAGAAGTCGCAAACTTAGCACCTTGGGTAATTGCCTTAGTTGCTGCTGGAGGATTAGCAGCAGCTTTATCGACAGCATCAGGATTATTATTAGTAATTTCCAGTGCTGTTGCCCATGATGTATATTATCGCATCATTAATCCCCAAGCTTCCGAAGAATTGCGAGTCATGGTTGGTCGAATAATGATTGGATTTGCGATCGCCATTGCGGGATATTTTGGAGTTAACCCCCCTGGTTTTGTTGCTCAAGTTGTCGC
>JBARVL010000109.1:0-9854 GCA_049646245.1 Crinalium sp.
GCTGATAAGTGGCATGATACACCTGTTTATCGACGGGAAGATTTACAACCGGAAGATACTATTATCGGGGCTGCAATCATCGTAGAAAAAATTAGCACAATTGTAGTTGAACCTAACTGGGAAGCAAAATTAACTGAACATAATCATTTAATTTTACAGCGTCAAAATTGATTAATATATCATGCTACCGAAAAGCTCCCCTCCCCTTAATAAGGGGAGGGGTTGGGGGTGGGGTAATACGTTTAATTAAGTTATAATTATTGATTTGGTTACGCGATCGCACAATCCAACTACCTTAATCAAAGATTTATATTTTAAAGCAAATTTTAGATAATTAACCACAGATAGAACACAGATAAACACAGATGCACACAGATGGTATAAATACTTAAAAGCAACAAATATAATAATGTAGGATTTAATTTTATTCAACCCAACCTGTTTTATTTGCTGTCCCGATCATAATAAATAAAAATTAAAAATGCACACCACATCTCAACCCGATCCCGTACGTTTAGAAATCTTTAAAAACCTCTATCAATTTATTGCTGAACAAATGGGGATTGTTCTCCAAAATACCTCAGCATCAGTCAATATTAAAGAAAGATTAGATTTCTCTTGCGCTATTTTCGACTCTTCAGGCTTATTAGTCGCTAATGCCCCCCACATTCCTGTACATTTAGGCTCAATGAGTGAAAGCGTCCGCAGTTTAATTAATGATAAAAGCGACACAATCAAACCAGGAAATGTATATTTATCAAACAATCCTTATAACGGGGGAACACATCTTCCTGACGTAACTGCAATTACTCCTGTTTTTGACACAGAAGAAAAACAAATTATTTTCTATGTTGCTGCGCGTGGACACCAAGCAGATATCGGAGGAATTACCCCTGGATCAATGCCTCCGCACAGTACCACAGTAGTAGAAGAAGGAATTTTATTTGATAATTTTCTTTTAGTTGAACAAGGCAATTTTAGGGAAATACAAACACGGAATTTATTATTAGATCATGCTTATCCTGCCCGTAACCCCGACCAAAACATAGCCGACTTTAAAGCACAAATTGCCGCCAATGAAATGGGAGTTATTGAACTGCATAAGATGGTGTCTCAATACACCCTCGAAACAGTCCAAGGTTATATGAAATTTGTCCAAGACAATGCTGAGTCAGCCGTCAGAAAAGCGATTGACGTTCTCCAAGACGGTTCATTTACTTACCAAATGGATAACGGCGCACACATTCAAGTCAAAGTAACCATTAACCGCGCAAATCGCAGTGCAACAATTGATTTTACAGGTACATCCTTACAACTACATAGTAACTTCAATGCTCCAAAAGCTGTAACTCAAGCCGCAGTTTTGTATGTCTTCCGTACTTTAGTCGATGATAATATTCCCCTCAATGCCGGATGTCTTAAACCGTTAGAAATTATTATTCCCTCTGGCTGTATGCTAAACCCCATCTATCCAGCAGCAGTAGTAGCAGGTAATGTAGAGACTTCTCAAACTATTGTCGATGCTTTATATGGCGCTTTGGGTGTAATGGCTGCTTCTCAGGGAACGATGAATAATTTTACCTTTGGGAATAACCAATATCAATATTATGAAACCATCTGCGGTGGTTCGGGCGCGGGGGATAACTTTGATGGTAGTAATGGAGTTCATACCCACATGACTAACTCCCGATTGACTGATCCAGAAGTTTTAGAAACCCGCTATCCTGTACAAGTAGAAAGCTTTAGTCTTCGCCCCAATAGTGGCGGTAAAGGCAAACATTCAGGCGGTAACGGTGTGATTCGCCGCATCCGGTTTCTAGAACCGATGACAGCTAATATCCTCTCTAACCATCGGATAACCCCGCCCTTTGGGTTAGATGGCGGAGAAGCCGGACAAATAGGACGCAACTGGATACAACGTCAAGATGGAACCCAAGAAAATTTAAACAGTACAGCAACCGTAGAGATGCAACCAGGAGATGTTTTTGTGATAGAAACTCCAGGGGGAGGGGGATTTGGTAAAATCTAGCACTTACTTTGATAAATAGATCCATATTAAAAAAGATCAAACCGAAAATCTCCCCCTCCCTGTGGACGGGGAGGGGGTTGGGGGGTGGGGTTTACGTTTAACTAGCGTTGACCTACTTCGGTATGCTAAAGGCTATGACGATTATTGACAAATGGGAATTGAAATGATTATTAGTGCTGAACACTCCCGCGATCACGGCATTATTGTTGTAGCCATCAATTTATTTGGTATTGCCAAAGCCTTACCAATGAATTTATTGATTAACTGTAGCTATAGAAAAACAGAATTCTATGAATGTCAACCAGATGCTTCTTATTACATCGGGGAAAGAGCTAAACTTGTACCTCAAAGCTCTGCTGTAGTAGATTTAGAACAATTTGCCCCGCCTGATTTGGTGATCGAGGTTGCAGATACTTCCCTTGCTGATGACTTAGGTACAAAGCGATTAATTTATGAAAATATCGGAGTAAGTGAGTATTGGGTAGTGGATGTGCAGAAAAATCAGGTAATTGCATTTGCGATCGCCGATGGTGGAAGTAAGCGCATCACCCAATCACAAGTGTTACCTGGATTAACGATGGCAACTATCGAATCCGCCCTACAACGCAGTCGCCAAACAGATCAAACTCATGTAGGTGCTTGGTTATTAACTCAGCTTCAAAATTCCTAACACTTCCTAAAACTAAATAAAATTGTACTACCCAACCAAAAATCCCAAATTAGGGTCAGGTGGTTGGGTTCAACAGCTTGCTATACTTACCACTGAGAGACGGTATTATATTAACCTTGATTCTTAGACAATGCAGCCAACTGACCCTACCAAATTCACTGAAAAAGCTTGGGATGCGATCGTCAAATCGCAAGATGTAGCTCGTCGCTTCAAAAATCAGCAGCTAGAGGTAGAGCATTTGGCGATCGCACTTCTAGAACAAGATGGACTGGCAACGCGCCTATTGTCTCGTGCTAACGTAGACGTATCCAGCCTCAAAACCCAACTAGAAACATTCGCATCCCGACAACCCAAAGTAGGTCAACTTGACCAACTATATTTGGGTCGCTCATTGGATGTAATGTTAGATAGGGCTGAAACAGCTAGATCTAGTTGGCAGGATGAATTTATTGCGATTGAACATTTATTAATCGGCTTAATAGAAGATGAAAGAGTCGGTCGCAAATTAGCCAAAAGCTTTAACTTAGACTTACCAAAGCTAGAAACTATTATTAAGGATGTTCGGGGAAGCCAAAAAGTTACCGATCAAAATCCCGAAGGACGCTACGAAGCTTTAGAAAAGTATGGACGCGACCTCACAGAACAAGCGAAAGCGGGTAAAATTGACCCTGTAATTGGACGAGATGAAGAAATTCGCCGTGTAGTACAAGTATTATCCCGTCGCTCAAAAAATAACCCTGTATTAATTGGGGAACCTGGAGTTGGTAAAACCGCAATTATCGAAGGATTAGCCCAACGTATTGTTAAAGGCGATGTGCCAGAATCCTTAAAAAACCGCAAATTAATCGCCTTAGATATGGGCAGTTTAATTGCTGGTGCTAAATATCGCGGAGAATTTGAAGATAGACTGCGTGCAGTATTACGAGAAGTTACTCACTCTGATGGTCAAATTGTCTTATTTATAGATGAATTACACACCGTCGTTGGTGCTGGTGCGCCTCAAGGCGCAATGGATGCAAGTAACTTACTCAAACCCATGTTAGCGCGGGGTGAATTGCGTTGTATGGGCGCAACCACGTTAGATGAGTTCCGCAAACATATTGAAAAAGATGCCGCTTTAGAACGCAGATTTCAACAAGTTTACGTCAAGGAACCAACAGTAGAAGATACTATTTCTATACTGCGAGGATTGAAAGAACGCTACGAAGTTCATCACGGTGTAAAAATTACCGATTCTGCCTTAGTTGCTGCTGCGACTCTTTCTAATCGCTACATTTCAGATCGATTTTTACCAGATAAAGCAATTGACTTAGTAGATGAAGCTGCTGCTAAGTTGAAAATGGAAATAACTTCCAAACCTGCGGAATTAGAAGCAATTGATCGGCGGTTGATGCAGCTAGAGATGGAAAAATTATCTTTAGCAGGAGAAAGCGATCGCAAAGCTGTTACTACAGTTTATAGTTCATCGCGTGAACGTTTGGAACGTATTGAACAGGAAATGGGGATTTTACGGGACAAACAAGAACAATTTAACTCGAAATGGCAAGGTGAAAAGCAACTTTTAGATGCCATCAATGCCATGAAGGAGGAAGAAGATCAACTTAAGGTACAAATTGAACAAGCAGAACGTGCTTATGATTTAAATAAAGCTGCTCAACTTAAGTATGGAAGATTAGAAGGAGTGCAGCGCGATCGCGAAGCCAAAGAAGCTCAACTTTTAGAAATTCAAACAGGCGGATCTGCTTTATTACGCGAACAAGTCTCCGAAGCCGATATTGCGGAAATTGTCGCTAAGTGGACAGGTATCCCCGTTAACAGTTTACTAGAATCAGAACGCCAAAAACTTCTCAAACTCGAATCCCACCTACATCAACGGGTAATCGGTCAACAAGAAGCCGTTGCCGCCGTCTCTGCGGCTATTCGTCGCGCCCGTGCTGGAATGAAAGATCCTGGTCGTCCTATTGGTTCTTTCCTATTTATGGGACCAACAGGGGTAGGTAAAACAGAACTTGCCCGCGCCTTAGCGCAGTTCCTCTTTGATAGTGAGGAAGCTTTAGTGCGAATTGATATGTCTGAATACATGGAGAAACACGCCGTTTCTAGGTTAGTCGGCGCACCTCCAGGGTATGTAGGATATGAAGAAGGCGGTCAACTTTCCGAAGCAATACGTCGTCGTCCTTACTCGGTGGTACTTTTAGACGAAGTTGAAAAAGCGCATCCTGATGTCTTCAATATTTTGTTGCAAGTATTAGACGATGGCAGAATTACAGATTCTCAGGGTAGAACTGTTGATTTTTGCAATACCGTAATAGTAATGACCAGTAATATTGGCAGTGACCATATACTGAATATTTCTGGTGATGATTCTCAATATGATGAGATGCAAAAGCGAGTAACAGATGCGTTGCGATCGCACTTCCGTCCCGAATTTCTCAACCGCATTGACGACTTGATCATCTTCCACACCCTGAACCGTAACGAACTCAGTCAAATCGTTAACATTCAAATCAAGCGCATCGAACAACTCTTAGCTGACCAAAAAATTAAGATAGAACTATCCCCAACAGCCCAAGCCCACCTAGCCGAAGCAGGTTACGATCCAGTTTATGGAGCAAGACCTTTAAAACGAGCCATTCAAAGAGAACTTCAAAACCCCATTGCTACCAAAATTCTCGAAAATACCTTCCTAGAGGGGGATACAATTTTGGTAGAGTGTGCAGATGGTACTCTCACCTTTAACAAAAAAGCGCAACTTACCTTGCCAGAGGTTCAGATTGTTTCTATATAAGATATTTAGAACCATAAGGATAATAAACAATGGCAAGAGTTAGGTTACTTACCCACAGTTGCAGCAGTCAGCAGTAATTAATAAATCAGCGCTGGCAAGCATACTAAAATAGTAAACCCGTACATCTATCTCTCAAATTTTGAAAGCTAATTAGCATTCAAATAATTAGTATGAGAGTATATTAAAGGAAAGAAAATCAGAAAAAGCAATGGAACGCGGTTTACTCTGGCTACCTCTGTTGTTCACATTTATTGGGTTAGCATGGTCAGGTTGGAATGAATATCAAAAAGTTGAAGTTTATCGTAGTTGGGCATCTCAATTTGACCAAGCCAAGTATGATATATATGCAGTTTTAGGTCAGAAAGGCAGTGAATTAACTTGGGGTAAGTCTACCCGCAAAGGAATAATTGATTTACAAAGTTTTTCTCTGAAGAATGTCCAAGCCATTCAGCTTTTAGTAAATAATCAAGTAGTAAAGGAAGCCACAATTCCTGAAAAAGGTAATAATATTTTTTTGGAGTTGATATTTTCAGAATCTAATAATTCTACTAAAATTCCTTTTACAGAAGTTGATTTAGCAGCCAAATGGGCAAAATACCTACAGAAAGAATTAGATCGTTGCCAACAATCAACAACTAATTAATCAGCTAGTTGATCAGTTAGCAATTATATAAAACCACAAATTTTGACCCCCAGTTTTGCAAATATAAGATTGTTTGCCGAGTGCGATACTCTTTCAGAGTCGCTCCGCGATCGCAAATGACGGCAATATCAAGACAAAATTCACAAAGTAAGCAACATGGATGGAACAGCAAAAGAGATTAGTGCCACAGGCTGCCTAGTTCTCATCTTCCCAATAGCGTTTTTGCTTGCCTTTATATTCGTCGCTTGGCCAGTACTATTGACGCTAGTATTGCTAGGCATCACTTTAAGGCTTTGGCAAGAATATCAATGGCAACAGTCAATCCAAAAAGTTAATCCCTTTTTCCAGCAGCTACTCAAGGAGAACCAAGGGGCGATTACAGTAACCGACTTAGCACTGAAAGCCAATGTCTCCGGCACAGTAGCAAAACATTACTTGAATTCAAAAGCACAAGAATTTGGCGCTCGTGCTTTTGAATATGCAGATCGAGGCATAGTGTATTACTTTATAACTGCTAGTACTCTAGGTAGTTTATTGGATCAGAGTGAACCAACCAGCCTTGAGGAGCGCAAACCCGTCAAACTTAGCACTCCCATTACAAAAATCGGGGAAACTGAATCACCCACCCTAGAGCAAGTCAAACAGATCGCATCTAGCACTTTAGTTAAGATTGAAAGCAATAAACCGTCAGTCAGAACTAATAACGAACCTATTAGATCTAGCACTCTAGGTAAAATATTCGACGACAGCGAACCGGATTACCCAGAATCAAACCAACTATCTCAAGATTATGCTTCACCATCTCAAACAGAGAAACAGCCATTTGCACAATTCCAAAGCGATCAACAGCAACAAGTAGCAAAACCTATTGAAACACAGATCACGCCTGAATCTTTGATTCAATCAGAACTAGCCAAGCGGCTTGATGTTCATTCCAGCACAATCTTGAAACGCAGATCCGAGCGAGACTTTCCAGAATGGAGTCGCAGTCGAGATCCAGAAGGAATTGCTTGGAAATACTCACCCAGGAAAAAGCTATTTTTTCCACAGCAATAAAACTTACGCAGAACTTCTATATATAGTAAGGGCTAGGTAACCTAGCCCTTGCAGATAGTGTAAATAACCCATTTTTGCGTAAGTTCTGAGCCATGAAAATAACAGTGATGGTGCGATCGCACCTTAAATATCAGTAATTACTGCGCTCATCTGATCAATAATGCCACCATTATATAAAAATTTTATCAGAGAAGACTTTAGGATTGGTTGCAAGGATATAGCCATCCTCTTTAAACTGCTCATCCTCTAAATTTATTAAAATTTCATGTTTCAACAGATAAATAAGCAATCAATTCCCTGGTTCACTATTGCCATTATTGGTATTTTTATACTTTCCGTTAGCTTACGCTTTTGGGGCTTAGGTCGCTTTAACACCCTAGTATTTGATGAAGTTTACTACGCTAAATTTGCCAACAACTACTTAACACGAACCCCCTTTTTCAACGCCCATCCGCCTCTGAGCCAATACATAATTGCGATCGGCATCTGGCTGGGTAGTCACTTCCCCTTTGGTAACGATACTGTCAATGGCTTAACAGGTTCCCTGCGTTCCCCTATTAGTTACCGTTGGCTCAATGCCCTCACAGGTTCCTTTATACCTTTAGTAGTTGCTGGGATTGCCTACCAATTAACTCACCGACGTAGCTATGCACTGATTGCAGCTTTATTTGCCGCCACCGACGGCTTATTCCTAGTAGAATCTCGTTATGCCCTGAATAATATCTATCTAGTTATTCTAGGGTTATTGGGGCAGTGGTACTTCCTAATAGCACTCAGCAATAAAAAATATCAGCGTTGGCTCTGGTTAGCTTTCGCAGGTGTTTGGTTTGGCGCATCAGCTTCTATAAAATGGAATGGCTTGTGGTTTCTGCTCGGTGCTTATATGCTTTGGGGATCAGCCTGCTTAATGCGTTGGGCAAGATTAGCTTTTCAAGGTCAGGATTCAGCCGCCAGCAATCAAGATGCACAAAATGCCACTTTAAGCAGTAAAAAGATGCCCTGGCAAAACCTCACCCAACTCAACTTGCTACACATAATTGTAAATTTAGCAATTATCCCAGTTTTAATTTATAGTCTCATCTGGATTCCCCACTTAAAGCTGAATCCCACTCCTAATTTTTGGGATATGCAAAACGAAATTTTGCACTACCACGAACGGATTGGCAATGGCCCTAAAGTCCATCCATATTGCTCTAATTGGTACACTTGGCCCTTAATGCTGCGACCAATTGCTTACTTTTACGAAAAAACTGGCAGCGCCACTGAAATGCCGCCACTTTTACCATCTTTACCCCCAGGTACAGGCAAAGTAATTTTTGACGTTCATGCAATGGGGAACCCGATTCTGTGGTGGCTATCAACAGCAGCAATTTTAATCCTTATGGTGCAGTTAGCTCACACTTTCCTGCAAGGAGGAGGTTGGAAATATCCTCTAAAACCTTCAAATTGGATTGGACTTTATCTAATAATTAACTATGCTGCTAACTTGCTACCTTGGGTGCGCGTAACACGCTGCACATTTATTTATCACTACATGGGATCTTCCGTTTTCGCTACTTTCGCCCTTGCTTGGATAATTGATCGATGGTTGTACAGCCCTAAGCCCATCCTTAAAAAAACTGGTATTACAGTAATGTTTTTAGTATTCTTGGCTTTTATCTTTTGGATGCCAATTTATTTAGGTCTTCCTCTTGATCAAGAAGCTTATCAAATTAGGATTTGGTTACAATCTTGGATTTAATTCCGGTCAAATAATTAAACTTGATATTCAACAGGCGGGAAAGATACCGCCCCTCAAAATCAACTTTTTTTAAACAAAGCACGATAGACAGGTTTGCCACGATCAAGGGTGTATAATTCCCTTTCGGTAGGAACTGGCATAGGGTTAGTTGCTAACCAGGTATCATTACCATATTTTTCAAAAGCTGAATGAGAATCAAAGCGATCACACATTTCCAGCGCAACTTGCTCAACATCTGACTGGAGAAACACTTCGCCTCCAGAAGCGAGATAAGTTGCCAAAGTTTCTATCAGTTCTGGCTGCACCACTCGTCTTTTATTATGCCGATTCTTGAACCAAGGGTCAGGAAACTGAATAGTAACACGCTGCAAAGTTTTCCGTGGGAAGGATTTTAGTAACCCAGGTAATGAGTTATTGACATTACAAAATAGAAAATGCAAATTCCTTAAACCTAATTGATCCCGTTGGGAATTTGCCTCATTTACCAATGGCTCTCGAATTTCCACCCCCAGAAAATTCCAATCTGGTTCTAAATCAGCCATTTTCAAAAGAAAATTTCCTCTAGCGCAACCAATATCCAAATGTAGCGGTATTAAATCAGCATAAACTTTCTCCCATTCTGGAGGAGTAACGGGTGTTTGATACTTCTGACTAAGAGGATTAACGTGTTGGCGTACACGAACCTGAGCCAACTTTGACACTCCTTTTTTTTACAAATTTTTTACAAAATGCTATGGAAGAAAAGTTCTGTTAAGGTGTAAGAGCTAAATCCAAAAACCTCCTTACTAGCTTATAGTAAAGAGGTTTTTGATTTTTTCTGAAAAAGAACCTGGCACAGAGCGATTGTCCCGTGGGGCGACCCCCAAAGTATCGTAGCTGCTGAGGCGTTTCACAACCGAGTTCGAGAAGGATTCGGAGTGGTACCGC
>JBARVL010000110.1:0-59116 GCA_049646245.1 Crinalium sp.
TAGCTCGCTTCCATGACTTCCGCATGGCTTCACGGGCAAAGAACTCAACTCCAAAGACAACAGAAATATGTTTGTCGTTTGACAGAAACAGGTAGAACCAGAAGACGACATAGTAACTTTTGGATAGTTTTATTGCCATTTGAGTCGGGTTTGTACTCAACAATGAATGTAGCTATTTCAATGATGGTTTTTGAGTATTCAAGTGCGATCGCAGCTAATTCCTTGGTAGCTTTATCCGCAGTTATTTCGGCTCCATCACTCAGGAGTGTGTGTTTGACAGCGCCAGACACTACATTTTGTCGTCTTTTACTGACGATTTGAAATCCTAACTTGCTGAGGGCTGAACGTAATTCTTGTTCTGTGGATTTGATTGAACTGGCTAAATCTTTAACTAAAAATTCCATGAATTTTTCCTTTTTGAATAAATTAATTGAGTGGGTAATGGTTAAACAGCTTCGTCTTCTGAATCGGCTTCTAGTCGAGCTATGGTGTCAAGTACAACTGGATGCTGACTAAATTGACTAGATTTTTTGAGGTAATCAATTAGAGGAATCCTGGTGTACTGAGCAACTAACTTTTCAAATGTGCCATCAAGAGTCAGAACTACTGCATTCTTAAAGTCGTCTTGACTCAATCTAAAAACTTTTTGAGCAATCCAAAACTCATCTAAGAGGATGACATCATCAAGTTTGAAGTACCCATTTTTTGCTGGCGGGACTATTTCTAGAAATTTGTGCCACTCGTTAAAAGTTCTTGGATGTAGATTGTATCTAGCTTGGAGGGTTTTGCGGTTGGGTAGGCTTTCTACAACAACATGGGTGACATTTCTCGGTTCCAAAATACTAATAACATTGGACATTTTTACGTGCGGTGTGTCATTAGAACGCCGTCGGCTAACTTATTAAGTGTTACTTGCGTGTAATTGGCAGTCAGTTGGACTACAAACAGATAACTGGTGGATACTCAGTTGATATCAATCAGTTAACTCTTGGACTACTAATAGTGGTCAATTGGATGACTAATTGAAGTCTAATAGACATCAATTAGCTATCAAGTGGGAATCAACTAGATAGCTAGTGGCAATGCTATTTCGCATCTTGTAGAAGCGGGGAAGTATTGCCAGTTGACTGCCGATTAACTGCTAGTGGCGATCCACTTGCTACTTTTTAAATATAGGACAGCTATTTTAAATCTGGGATGGTATGTCCTTATTTGCGGGGAATTCTCTTTTTTGACTGTATATTCTCATAAAAAAAGCCCGCGCGGGGCTATAATTTTGGTGCTATTAGTTATTTGGATAGAACTCAAAATTTGGGTTTAAATTCCAATGATTCGGCGTTTTTGCTGCTTGGTTAGTCGGGCTAGTTCAATTAATTCTTGGGAGCGGCCTTCTCGCTCACCTGGGATTTTGCTGGTTACGGAATTAGCAAAATATTCAGTAAATTTTGGTTGTATTGAATTGTCCCATTCTTGGATTATTGTTCGGCGTTGATAGGAGTGATAAAGTACGCAATCGGGCGCGTTAGTCCTTCCAACTTTTTGTCGTTAGCTGGCGCATAATGCGCGTATGCTCCAGACGCTTGCACTTGGAATTTTTCAAGCCGTTCAACAGCCGTTGGCTGAGATTCTGCTATCCACGATGCTAATAGTGGGAATTTCTACGTGTCTTTATTAAGTCTTTTCTAGAAGCGCGTTTAGCCGCCTCTACGTGATAGGGCGCGGCGACGTTTTCCTGAAATGCTTTGCGAATTTCATTTACTTACTTAAGTAAATATTATTTTTGTTAAAAAAGCGATAGCGTTATATTTTGTTGTATTAACAATCGGGAAAATTGATGGGAAATCTAAACTGACGACGCATTAGCCATAATAGGTGAAGGCAACGTAGGTACATTTTGACAACGTGAGGACATTCTCTATACCCGTATATCCAATCTTCTACGGCACTTTCACTACTCTGAGTTAGTGCAGAAATTGTAGTTTTGCAAGCTGCCATATACCCGCGTGGTCTTCTGGTATCTGATTCTGTTGGTGCTGGAATATCAGGGTGAATGATGGGAATCCAAAACTGACACCAATCCTCAATTTCCATTGGTTCAAACATTACTAATGACAGCCGTTTATTATCGGGCTGGCATTGAATTTCTTTCTGCAAGAATTTAACTAGCACCTTCGGTATTCTAATTTTATTTTGATTAGCACTCCTTGTTGATTGTAGTTGCACTCATAAACTCCTATTTGATTAAGTTAAATAGTTAAGTATTAATAAAAGTCGCATCCCCCAATCAAGGTGATTACGACTATGATTCTGCTAATAAGCGCGAGTTTGATAGTTATTCCCCTGATGGTGGCCCGGTATTAACTACAACATTGGAGCTAACTTCCATGAAGAGCCGCTGCCCAAAATTCTTAGCATTTTTAGCCTTACTAAATTTGCCGACTTCTATGACCACATTTTGCTGATTTTTACTGCTCCTAAAGTACGAAGTTTTACAAATTGTCAGTGTCGCTCCAGGGGGAATTCGACTTTGCACTTCCATTACCTTGTCAATATCTCCTACTTGCACAAACCAGCCTGTTCTTAACTCTGATTTATCTAACCTGCAAGTAGGAATCTGAACAGTTTTTGCTGTAGCTGGAGCAATATTTAGTCCGATCAGGATTGGTATTAAGAAAAGTTTTAGTTTACGAAACATGGTATTTTTGGTAATTGAATTTTTGATTTCAACCAAGCTCCCAATTAGGCATTGGGAACAAGTTCGTGTTTACGCGATTACTGGATCGTGAGAGGAGCGCGGTTTATGTAAAGTTCGCGCCGTCCATTCCCACGATTAGGGGATTTATCTCTCTGCTGGCTATTACTAACTTGCGGTTGCTCATTTACTTTTGTAGCAGCAGTAGATGGTAATGCAGCTACCAAGTTAAATGACATCGCTAGCCCTATTAATGACAAGGCTAAACCAAACTTCGTTACCATAAAGAATGCCTCCTTTTTGGGGTAGGACACCCTTGGATCAGTAGTCGTCTGCCAAGTTGAAGACTGATCCAGGGGCATCAACTTTTTGCATGGATGATTGATCGGCTGTCTATTGAACAATCCAGTATTTGTAGGTCGGGTCGTGCATTTTTAATGCACCAAAGTCCCGCGTGTGTACTTGATGCCAGCCTTCTATGACTTTGCAAACATGATCTACAGTGCTATCTGTCAGAAGTGAACTGGATAGTCCTAATTCAGTCAGGGGGAACTGAATGTGATCGCCTGCTCGAAGAGTAGCCAGCATTTTTTTAGCTGGCTCGGTTTGAGTTGTCATTTCACGAACCTCTTGTTAATTAGGTTTGATTGAAACTTCTAGTTATCAGAACTATTTAGAATTCCATAACTAGGTCTTCCTCTAATGGCGCGATCGCGCTACGCATATCGTTGATGAAAGCTTTGATTGCATCTAGTCCTGTAAAGCGTTCGCCGTTTCTGCTGCGGTATCCCCGTGCAGTCCAACCTGTCCAACCAGCTTGCTCTCCAACTTCACCCAGTTCTAAAGTTAATGCTTCAACTTCTTGGGGGGCAGGTGCATTAACTGATGCTTTCTTGAACCTTTCAGTAAGCTGTTGCTGCCTGTTAAGTTGCTCTTGCAGCACTTCTACACTTTGTTTGAGTTGCTTGTTTTCATCAACACTTTGGCGATACTGCTGTAGTTCAATATTTTGCTGTTCAACTGTTTGGGTCATTTTTTCCAGCTTCTCAACTAATGGTGAGTACTTAGATTCCAAATCAGTAGTGATAACTTTCTCTGCTTCTTGGGTGAAAGTTTTTTCCCAACGACTTGGATTAGCAGCAACATCCGCCATGAACTGTTTTAGGCGTTCATTCTCTGCCTTGATTGTTTGCAACTCGCTTTCTAACTGTTCGACTTGCTGAATCTTTACTTTGCTTGTTTCTAAGGTTTTCAGTGCTTCTTGATACTTGTTGGTTAATTGTTCAGCGTGAGTTTTAGCGGCGGTCAATTCAAATTTTACCTCGCTCTCAACTTGGGAACGTAATTCACTTTTTAATCCGATTAACAGTTCAGTGCGAATTTGTTGCTCCCATTCAGCTTTCAATGCTTCTAGTTCAGCGATTGTGTAAACTTTTTCTTCACTGTTGTCAGATACAGGGGTAGGGTTGGCATTAGACGTGAATTGTTGTTGAGGTTGGAACCCAAAATTGTCTAGAACTGATTTGATATGCCCAACGGTAACAGATGGCTCACTACCCTCACCTGCTTCTGTTGATGCTAGTAGTTGAGCTTGCTCTCTAACACTGTCTTTGTCAGATTCTGACAAGTTGTATGATTTATTGACTTCTTCCCAGTGACTTTCTTGGGCTAGTAACGATGGATCGTCAAAGATTGATACTAATTCTTTTAATTGATTGGTTTTGAAGAAGTGTTTAGTTGTTAAGTTTTTGCTTTTGACGTAATCAAGTTCTACCCACCAGCCAGTTGGATTCCGTTTTTCTACGACTGTACCTATATAGTTATTCCAGTCGCGATCGCCTGTTACAACGATTCTGTCACCAACAGCAATATTGGGAACTTTATCTTGCCACTCTTCAATTTTTTCAGGTGCGAATAGTTGTGTTTCACCTGTAGGAAATTCTAAAGTGATTATTCCGTCTTCTGCTTTATCAACAATTTTACCGATTTCTCCTTTCCAATCGCCTTTCTCAATTACAACAGCGTAGGAATCAATTTCTAGCTTGTTGGAGTTGAGAGCGCGTTCGCAATCTTTACTTGATTTTTTACCGCGAGCTACAAGCGCCATCATGAAGTTTTTACCAATAGCATTGGCTACAGGTAATTTAGTAATAGCTTTTTGACTCCAACCTTGGACATTGTTGGGTAGCCAATCTTGAACCTGCTTTGGCAAAGTCATCCACCATTCAGCAAGTGCTAATGCCGATGCTGCCCAACTTCTACCAAAACCGCCCCAATCACTACTGTTCAACCACTTTCTGAATCTCCTTTCGCCCCTATTTTCACCATGCAATGAATACATAGAGATTTTGATATCTATTAACTTGCGTCCTTCTTCCACCATGCCGAGCAAACTATTTTTAATAGTCGCAAAGGAAGAAGTAATAACTGATGCTGCGCTGGCTTCTATTTCAGGATTTTCTAATAAATGCTGGTTACGGATTTTAGGCTGTTTAACTTTCCGGCTGGTTACTGGCGCAACAGTGGTAATAACGGTTTCAATTTCAACTGTATTAGCAGTTAAATTTTCGGTGGTAGCAGCAGTGGTGTTAACAGTCATGGTTCTATCCTCTGTAGTAAGGTGATTTAGTTTTTTTTGTAAATTTAAAGTTGTTAAATCAAGTTCTGAAACTTGAACAAGAAACGGTTTGATTGTTTCTGCGATCGCAGAAGCTAGTAGACAAGGAACACCATTTCCTATAGCACTACCAGCACTCCATGCTTCTTCTGGCAACCAGAACCAATCAGGAACAGAACACAATCTAGCAGCACCGTGTACTCCCAAATTTTTCCAGTTACCATCAGGAAAACGGATATTGATAGCGTTATTGCGGCTGCAATGTCGTTGGTCTAGCCAAATGCTTTTGCGAATAGTCCAACATGGAGCAACAGGTGATTTAGCATTAGGTAAATTCCAGGGGGCAACACGCTCAATCAATATCGGTTCGCTTAGAAAACTTTCGCCTAATCTTTGAACTTTTTCTAACTGTTTTTCAGTTGGATAAACAGTTTCAGCATCGACGAGTAAGTCGCTTACAGCTTCTAGCCAACCAGTTCTAACACCAACAGGTGTAGGTAATGGGATTGCAGGCGCATTTAGGATCGCGATAGCGATAAATCGTCTTCTGTCTTGGGCAACACCATACTCCGCAGCATTAATAACTCCTGAAGTGATGCTGTAGCCCAACTGTTCTAAGGTATTCCCGATAATCCCCCAGGACTGTGAGCCAACGTATTCTGGGACATTTTCAGCTACAAATATTTGTGGTAGAAAGTGTCGAATAGCAAGAGATGCGGAAGTGGCTACAGCTATGTCAGTTTCTGTCTCTTTTTGCTTAGGGTTGCTTTTAGAAAGGTTTTTGCATGATTGAGTTAGTACTAGGATGTTTGGAGTTTCTAACCCTGCAAAACCTGTTTGAGCAACCTCCTGTAAGGTGCGGCGGATAACTGGTGAACTAAAGTTGCGTTCGTAGATTTGTGCGATCGCTTTACTCAACTTAGGGTCACTTGGGTCATGATCGATATTCCATAAACTACGAATGCCAGCAGCTTCAAAACCAGCCGACATAATGCCAGCACCACCGCACAGATACCCAGCAGTAGGGGCATCTGGTGGCAGTGTTGGTCTTACTGCGGTTGCCCAAGATGGGGGTTCAAGTGTAAAAACACATCCAGCTACAGAACTCAAAGCCTCATTTTTAGCAGACGGTTTTTCTGCTAAAGGTTGTTTGGCAATGATGGTAGAGGCTAGATGTGTCATTATAAAAGATCGCTTTTTGTTGTTTCCTCGGTTGGTAGCCGAGGTTTTTCTTTAGTTTTAATTATACGCAATTCACGTATAAAAAATTAAGATTTTAGATAATCTGGTAAATTATCTACTTTCACCAAAACTCGAATTTGATTAATGGTGTCCTCCTTGCTAAGCGTGACTAAAACTGAGTCTGGGCGACCTTTAAAATCAGTCCCCCAACCTTCGATGGTTCGTTCGGATAGTCCTGTTGCTTCGGCTATGGCTTTTACGCAAGCTTTGTAGTAGCCTCGTTCGTCGGGAGCAATTGACTTAATCCACTTTCGGCAAAAATCACTAGGTTCCAATTGTCGTTTTTTGAGTGCATCGATCATATGATGCACCTTGGATAGATAATGGAAAACTGCTACAGGGTAAGCTATTACGCAGTTTGCGTATTTTGACTGTTGTCGGTAGAGAGGAATTGTACTTGTTACCATAGATGAAGAAAGTCTCCTTGTTTTTTGGAGATATGCCCCTTTCCCAGGCGCTCCGGCAAGATCGCACTGGGAAGGGGGCTTGCCTTTTTAAAGGCATACATTTAAATTATCACCATTTATCACCAGAAAGCACACTTTTCATAAAAATTATACTTTTGGTGAAAATTGCACGAGATAGTATATTTTGCCGTATGCTAGAAAAATGGTAAATAACAAGGATAAAAATAAAGAAAGACTTACGGTTGACCTTAAAGGTCTCAGAGCCAGATTGGAAAGACAAGCTACTGAGCCTGGTCAGCCAATAGGCTCTATTGTCAGAATGGTTTTGCTAAAAGGGCTTGAAGTATTAGAAGCAGAAGAAGTACCTAAAACTCAAGACAAAATAACGGCTCCTAGTATTGCCCAAAGAATTAATGGAAAGTACATTCCTCAATTAGCGGAAAAATCAGGTATATCTCAGCAACGATTAGAAGAACTCACACATGGAGCAGAACCATTGATGCACGAGTTATCGTTGTTGGAACCAACACTTGGTGTCAGTCTTGAAGAACTATACGCTGTCTATAAGCGGGATTTTTTAGAAAATATTAAACAGCAGAGGGGAAAGCATCCCAATGGAGCAATATAGAACCTTCCCTGGAGAAATGAGTCTTACACCACATAGTCTGTGGATCAAAATGCCCTCATTTGATGAAGCCAAAGATTTAGTAAGCTCACAAGTTAATGCGATAGCGGCATCTGCTCGTAAATTAGAAAAATTTGATGCGAGAATTTCTTATCCTGGGTGTAAGCAACCTTTGAGAGTACTAGCAAGTATGGTTAGCAATAATGATATTGATTTGCCTAATGGTTTAAATTTTGACCTACTCGGTGCGGATTATATTCGTATTCATGAGTTTCTTATTGAGCAACGGCAAGCTGGAAATATTGTAATCATCACCAGCAACATTACCCGTGATGATAATGGTAATCCAATTTCTACATCATCACCCCAAGCTGGACGTGATATTTGCCATCACACTAGCGATACACTTTTGCCTACCAGAGCATTTTGGTCAGCTAGACAATTCACAGGCTATAATTATCGCCTCAGTTGGCGTGCAGATATTAATGATTTTAATCATTTAAATCCTCAATACGACAGGCTCAAAGAATTGTTAGCCAAGGATAAATACATCCCCAATTATCAATACACCCTTTATCGTCCTGATGGAGCTTTGTGTAGTTATAACACTACATATTTTCTCTGTAGTGATTATTTGGGAGACGAAGTAAGAATTGGAGTCAGCCGTCCACAAGATTGGCAACTTTTAAGGGAAACAGAACCAGTTTTTCTGCATAAACACTACTAATTTTAAGTTATCTACTTAAATATTTAAATAATTCAATAGTATTTGCTACTATTTTTGAAGCTCTAAAATTCTACTGTACTTGTTCAGTAATTGCACTCTGAGTTTTTTTAGCTCATGCAATTAAGATCTAATATTGTTGAAATAAATTCTGCTTCTCAACTGTTAAAATATCTGCCGCAGTTAATTGAGCTTTACAAGAAGGTTTTTTCTGAACCCCCAGAATATCAAGTTTGGAGTAGTGAAAAACTTCAGGAATTTTTCGATTCTTATTTGCATAATGGTCATCTATTTGTAGCATTTGATTTAGATAATAATCCTATTGGGTTTTGTGCTATTATTCCCTTCATTAAAACTAAAGTTTGGGGTAGCCAAGTAAGTGATGGTAAATTGACTCAGGTTTTAAATCAAAATTTGCTACAAGAGAGATTTGGGATAGATGCTTATAATGCTTAGTATATTGCTGACTTAATAGTTGATGCTAAGTATCGTCGTCAAGGATTAGCTACTGAATTGATAAAATCTGCGATCAGTGGTAGAAAACCTGTTATATTAAGAGTCTCACTGGTGAGAGAAGGCGCGATCGCGCTTTATAAGAAATTAGGCTTCCAACCACTTGAATTGTTTCAAACTGCTAGTTATAAACAAACCAATGGAGAAGTAAAGACATTTGAAAAAATACTAATGGTTCTCAACTAATTAATTGAGTTATTTTCGGTTTATTGTCTAAAATTTATCGTTAATAAAAATAAGTACGAAATATTTCTATTTCATGGCAAAATTAGCTGATGAACTTAATGAAACAATTTGAAATTTTAAATAGCCGTTATTGAATATAGCTGATAATGCCAAAGCCGTAGAATTTGTTTTAGGTCATTCTAGTTCGGGAGGAATATAATACGTTTTTGGGTCTCCCGTAGTTAGTATGCTAAAATATTATTTTTATTATAATTGTTTTGATTAAAAATGAAACGATTAATGACGAAGTTGCTGGGTTTACCTGGCGTGATAGTAGAGGATAGCATCGAGACAGAATCAACAATAATTTTATCAGTAAGAGCCAGCAGTAAAATACCAGTTTGCCCAAGATGTGGTCAAATTAGCCGTCGTCTTCATCAAAATAAAAAACGGGTCTTCCGTACTTAGTATGCCAATTTAAATCTCAAAATATTGTCAAAGCCCTCTAGAGCAGCCGTTGGGAGAATTATAAAAAATCATTAGTTAAAAAGGTAGCCTTGCAAGGCTACCTTGAGGCTATAATCCTCTAGGGGCTTTGGATTGGGCGTTAAAAGCTTGAAAAATTAGCAGACTAAGTACGGGAGACCCATAGATGGGTTGACGAACTCCGTGCCGAAGCTGTCCTGTTTCTAGGTATATCGCCTTCTGGTGCGATCGCAGTCGATGGAGTTTTGGGGAGCGCGATCGCCTCGTTTGCTGCTTATCGTGATGGGTTCATGTATCGCATCAGAGTTAAAGAAAAAAATTCTCACTCGAAAAATTCACAAATTGCTCTTGGGATTCGTCTTAAAAGTGTACACTCGTTGAAAAAGCCGTAAACTTTTAGGAAAAACTCAAATATCCATCAATGTACCCTTATACCAAGTTTTTGGGTTAGTGCAGAAGTATGAATATCTCAGCGATCACACTTGCAGATATTGGTGTTGCAATTGCCTGACTTTTAACAGTAATTCTTACTTAAATTCTTCCTGAGAAATTCTATCTCCTAAATAATGCTGACCGGGTGACAACCCCGTCAGATACTGGACTGAATGAGGGATGCAGCTTTTAGATCTCGGTAAAAATTTAAGCGTTTATTAGGTTTTAATCTCATTAATTGGCTGACTTCTTTTGAACATTGAAAGAAAATATCTAACCATGAATAACGGCAGGAAGTTTACTTACTGCAAGCCTAGATTGTTCCGAGCATCGAGAAATATAATCTTGATCGCTATAGTATCGATATTGACCAGCAATGCTTCCCTAGCGCAAATTATACCTGATACCACATTGGGAAATCAAAACTCCCGCGTTATGACTGGTGTCAACATTAAAGGAAATGGTGCTGACTTAATTGAAGGTGGTGTTCAAAGCGGAAGCAACCTATATCATAGTTTTACAGAATTTAATGTCAACAATGGGCAGAGGGTATATTTTGCCAACCCTACAGGCATTGCTAATATTTTGAGCCGAGTTACTGGCAGTAACCTTTCTCAGATTTTGGGTACTCTAGGTGTAAATGGTGCAGCTAATTTATTTTTGCTCAATCCCAAGGGCATTATTTTTGGGCCAAATGCCCAGTTAGATATTCAAGGTTCATTCCTGGCTACCACAGCTAACAGTTTTCAGTTTCCTGATGGTAGTGAATTTAGTGCTACTAATCCCCAAGCGCCGCCACTGTTAACAATGAGTGTACCTGTGGGTGTGCAGTTGGGTTCACAGCCAGCAGCAAGTATTACCACTCAAGGGCATTTAGTAACAGGAAAAGATTTGACACTGAGTGCAGGAAATCTGGATTTACAGGGAATGCTGCAAGCTGGTGGTAATTTAACATTACAGGCGCAGGACACTTTAAAAGTTAGAGATAGCGCAACTAATCCTTTTATTGCGACTGCGGGTGGAAATTTGCAGGCGCAAGGTAATCAGAAAGTCGATATTTATGCCTTAAATCACCTAGATAGTGGCTTTTTCTCTAGTGGCGATATGGTGTTACAGTCTGAAAACACCATTAGCAGCGATGCACATTACTGGGCTGGGGGTAATTTTAGGATAGAAAAGTTGAACGGCGATTTAGGTAATCTGTTGAGTCCTGACGATCCGGTAATTCGCGCTACTGGGGATGTGAGTTTTGATAGCTACGAAGGTGCATCCTTGCACATTCTGGCAGGTGGGAGTGTCAATATTTCGGGTAATGTTACAATTACTGGCGTAGACAGCACAAGCAATTCTCTTCAAGAAACCGTCACGCTATCGGATGGAACAACAATAGATATTGATGGTAGTAAAAAACCAACGTTAGACATTAGAGCAGGGGTTGATTCCAACTATATTGGGACTCCAAAATTTACACCTAATCTACTTATTGAATTCAATGGACAAATTCCTAATACAAGCACCGAACCAACAAATGCAAATATTAACATTCAAGGTATTATTTCTAATCTTTCAGGCTCTCAATCTAACAGTGGAGAGATACTTGTAACTAATCAGTACAAGCCTAATGGATTGGCGGGTAATATTACAACAGGAAAAATCTCTACTTATGGTAATGTCACTGTTGATTCACGGAGCGATATTACAACTAACAGGGTAATTGATACTATTATTTATACTGACTATCTTAAAAAAAACACAACCGCCGGTAACATTAGGCTGTTAGCAAATCAAGATATTTTAATTGATAAAAACAGTAAACTGTTTTCTTATACGGGAGGCAATATTAATGGCAAGGGCGGCGATATTTACCTGAACAGTCAGAACGGAAAAATTGATATAAATGGAGAGATTAGCTCTGAATCTACTAACGGAATTGCTGGAAGTATCACTATTCAAGCGTTAGAAAATATCTCTTTTTCCCATAGCAGTATAACAGCGATCAGTAATAATGAGAGCAAAAAATATAATAATAACATCACAATTAATTCTACAGAAGGTTCAGTTGATTTAAATAATTCTAAATTAAATACTACTAACAATGGTTCTGGCTATGCAGGATATATCATAGCTAATGCTAGTGACAAAATATCTATTCTCAACGGCAGCGAGGTATTTAGTAAGGGAAATAATGGATTACTATTGATTGGTATTAATCTAATAATATCGACTGATAATGATGGAGGAGCAATTCTTGATATTGATCCTAATAAGATATATACGACTCAAAACGTTTTGATTGATAATAAATCAGAAATAAATACGAATAGTAATGGTTCAAAGGAAGCAGGAGGCATCATCATTAACGCTAGTGACAATATATCCCTTCTTAATGAGAGCAAGATATTTAGTCAGGGAAATAGCGGATTACTATTGATTGGTAGTAATGCTGTTAATTATATTGGATTACAATTGAGCGGTATTATAGATAACCCTAAGAGTATTATTATTGATAAATCTGAAATAAATATTAATAATAATAAAGGTTCAGAAGATGCAGGATATATAAAAATTAATGCTAGTGACCAAGTATCTCTTCTCAACGGCAGTAAGATATTTAGCCAGGGTAATAATGGCTTTATTAATATCAACACAGGCAACTTGTCTCTGATTAATGGCTCTCAGATTAACTCCAGTCTGACTGCTGAGGGATACAGAGTTGGCACTATTTATATTGAGGCAAAGGATAGTGTTTTACTTCAAGGCAATCCAACACTAGGGAACACCAATACTAATCAAACTGGTATTTTCACTGAAATTCAGTCAGAAGGTAAATTACTTTCCTCCGAGGGCAAAGGAAACATTACCTTAAACACAAATAAGCTAATTATCAATGATGGCGCTCGCTTGTCGGCAGATACTTATGGAAAAGGTGATGCAGGCGATATCACAGTTGAGGCACAACAGATTGACTTAAAAAATCAAGGAAGAATTATTAGTGTTGTTAGAGAGAATGCTGAGGGTAATAGCGGTAGTGTTAAACTGAACAGTCGTACTCTTTTGATCGCAGATGATGCACGCATCTCTGTGAGCAATCAAGGCACAGGTAATGCTGGTAATCTCACCATTAATGCTGCCAACTCAGTGTCACTAGAACGAAAGGGTCGGATTTCTAGTAGTGTCAGAAGCACAGCAACAGGTAAAGGTGGAAATATTAATATTCAAACCAACTTCTTGACTGCTGACGGAGGAATAATAGAATCTCAAAATCAAGGTCAAGGAGATGGTGGCAACATTGCTATTAAAACACAGAATTTACTACTTCGTCGCCAAAGCAAAATTACTGCTACCGCAGGTTCGACAAGTAAGCCTGGGAATGGCGGTAGCATCAAGATTAATACCGAGAATGGATTTGTTGTAGCAGTGCCATCAGAAGACAGCGATATTATTGCCAATGCCTTTGGCGGTAAGGGTGGCAGGATTGAGATTAATGCCAACCGCATTCTAGGACTTCAAAACCAGGAAAAGTTGAGTTCAGAACAATTGAGGAAGCTTGAAAACAACGGCATCAGTGATATCAGTGCTAGTTCCGATGTGGGTCAAAATGGAGATGTATCGCTTAATACTCTCAGTATTGATCCTAGTCAGGGACTTGTTACACTGCCGACAAATTTAGTAGACCCCTCTGGATTAATTGCCCAAGGCTGTGGTAGCAACAGTAACGTTGCTAAAGGACAAAGTGAGTTTGTGATTACTGGACGTGGCGGACTACCACCTAATCCTGATGATACTCTTAAGCCTGGGGCTATCTTACCGGAATGGGTAGTAAATAATACTGTTAGTAATAGTAATAATTCTGTAAATACGACTGAGACGAATTCAAAGCAATTATCATCAAATACTGGCGATACATTAGTAGAAGCAGTGGGTATGGTACGCAGTACGAATGGAGATATTGTTTTCACTGCTCAACCAACAACGGCTACTTTGTTGCAGTCGGCATCATCTACTCAAGCTTGTAATGTTACTCAAGGGAATGTCCGATGAAAAACGACTGGCTGGGTAGGCGATCGCTCAGTCTATATCAATACTATTCAAATCGGGTCACGAATCAACCGCAAAACCTGAGCCAGACTAGCAATACATCCATCATCTGTAAAAAAGCAAGACCTTGCACTCTGACAAAATCTATCAGTCGGATTCTGTTAACGACTTGGAGTTATGTATTCCTGCTATGCCTAGGGTTAAATATCAGCATTTATCCACAACGGTTAGCGGCTCAAGAGGTTCCCACAGAGGTAAAACCGCCTTCAATACAACCACTACCCCAACCACAACCTCTACCAGAACTACCGCCTCCAGAACAGCTACTACCTACTGCACCCCAGTCACCAAATCAACCAGATGTTAATCCGCAGACATTAGCAGAAACGTTGATTGTAGAACGGTTTGAGTTTGTGGGAAATACAGTTTTTAGCGACAAAGAACTGGCGAGTGTGACAGATGCTTATCTCAAACGCCCAATCACTTTTAATGATTTACTCCAACTACGTTCACAACTGACGCAGTTATATATAGATAGAGGCTATATTACCTCTGGAGTAATTATTCCTCCCCAAACTGTGAAACGGGGGGTAGTGGTAATGCAGGCGGTAGAAGGAAGTTTAGAAAAGATCAATGTTACAGGTACGCGCCGCCTCAAACCCAACTATATACGCGATCGCCTCGCGATTGCTGCTGGTAAACCACTATCGCGCGATCGCCTACTTGCAGGATTGCAACTATTGCAACTAGATCCTTTAATTAAAAGCATATCTACAGATTTACAAGCTGGCATTCGTCCGGGTACGAATATATTAGAAGTTAAAGTTACTGAAGCCGATACTTTCGACACTCAACTAGTTTTAGATAACCAACGCAGTCCAAGTGTAGGAAGTTTTCGCCGCCGCATCAATCTTAGCGAAGCCAATTTGTTAGGGCTAGGAGATCGTTTAGGGGTTGGTTATACCAATACTGACGGTAGTAATGGTTTTGATGTTACCTATAGCCTACCAGTCAATCCGCACAACGGTAAGCTGATTTTTAGCTATGGCAATACTAATAGTAATGTTATAGAGCGTCCTTTTAACTCTTTAGATATTAATTCCAAATCCAGATACTACGAGTTAACCTTTAGTCAACCTCTTATCCAAACTCCCAGCCAACAGTTCAATTTAGGAATTACTGCCAGCCACCAAGCAAGCCAAACATTTTTAGGTTTTAACGATATTGGACCGTTTCCGCTAGCAGTTGGTGCTGATGACAAAGGATACACAAGGGTTTCTGCGATCCGATTTTTTCAAGAATGGACTCAACGCAGTAGCCAACAAGTAATAGCAACGCGATCGCAATTTAGTTTCGGCTTGGGCATTTTAGGGGCGACAATCAATCGAGATGAACCGGATAGCCGCTTTTTAACCTGGCGAGGACAAGCTCAATGGCTGCGCCAACTAGCGCCCGATACCTTAGTGCTGCTGCAAGCTGATATGCAGTTAGCCAACAGAAAACTGTTAGGGCTGGAACAATTTGGTATCGGTGGACAAACAACTGTGCGCGGATACCGTCAGGATCAATTGTTAACAGATAATGGTGTGCAAGCAACGGCAGAAGTTCGTTTACCAATTGCACGAGTTTCTCAAGGAGTCTTGCAACTTACGCCTTTTATAGATATAGGTACAGGCTGGAATAAGGGCGGATCAAATTCCAATACTAACACTTTAATCGGTACAGGAATGGGCTTGTTGTGGCGACAGGGTAATAATTTTACTGCCCGTTTAGATTGGGGTATTCCACTAACGTCAGATAATTCTCAAAAGGGTAAAACATGGCAAGAAAACGGTTTGTATTTCTCTGTTATCTATACACCTTTTTAACTTGGGGATGGATGGTAAGAGTGAAGAAAATGGTGGGAAAACAACGCCGAAAACTCTGGTATAAAATTTTGGTTTGTCTGACTACTTTGCTATGTATATTCGTTTCGCCTGTGGTGGCTCATGATGTGCAAACTCTGGAGTTGACTGCATCTGTGGTTTCTCAAGAGCAAGCAGCTAAAAATCTTTATCTAGCAGGGCGATTTGCAGAAGCAGTCAAGTTATTACAGCAAGCCTATCAAACAAATGGCGATCCAGTAGAAAAGGCGGTGATTCAGAGTAATCTGGCTCTCAACTTGCACCAATTAGGTCGTATTGATGAAGCAACTAGGGCAATTGAGGATGCGATCGCTATCTTACAAAATATTCCCAAATCATCACAACGCCTATCAGTTTGGGCGCAAGTTTGGGATATCAAAGGTAATCTGGAACTATCACAAGGTAAAGCCGAAGCGGCTTTGTCATCCTGGGAAGCAGCCGCATCGCTCTACCAACAATTAAAAGATAACAATAAAGCTATCCTTGCCCAAATTAATCAAGCACAAGCATTGCAGGCTTTAGGACTATATAGGAGAGAGATTTCGCTACTCCAGAGTTTGACAACGGATCTACAAAAACAACCAGACTCTCTCGCTAAGGCAGCTAGTTTTCGTAACTTAGGTGAAGCGCTGGCACTATCTGGGGATCTCCAGCAGGCAAAAAAACATTTACAAGAGAGTTTAGAGATTGCCCAAAAACTGCGATTGCCAGAAACTATTGCTACAGCTTACCTGAGTTTGGGTAATCTCGCTTATATTCCCGGTAGCAGCACAAAACAAAAAAATACTGCTTTGGCTGATTACGAAAAAGCAGTTATTTCCTCAACTACTGCAACTACCAAAATCCCCGCCCAACTTAACCGTTTACGCCTGTTAATTGAGTTGGAAAAATGGTCGGCAGCCCAAGCATTATATCCCGAAATTCAAAGTCAAATTGCTAACCTACCCCTTGGGCGTTCAGCGATTTACGCTCAAGTAAATTTGGCTCAACGCCTTCTAGAAATGAGACAGAAATTCCCAGATCCCAACCCAGAAACAATTGCTAAAATCCTAGCTGTGGCACGTCAGCAGGCGCAACAATTGCAAGATGTCCGCTCAGAGTCTTTTGTATTAGGTAATCTGGGACATCTATATGAATTATCTCAACAATGGTCTATAGCCCAGGATTTGACTAAACAGGCGCTAAATTTGTCACAGTCAATTCAAGCGTCAGATATCGCCTATCGTTGGCAGTGGCAACTGGGACGTATTCTTTGCCAAGGTAAACCCCAATGCGATCGGCAGGGAGATATTACAGAAGCTACTGCTGCCTATCAACAAGCATTTAATACTCTCCAAAATATCCGTAGCGATTTGATTGCTACGAATAAAAATGTGCAGTTTTCTTTTCGAGAAACGGTAGAACCTGTATATCGTCGTTTAGTAGATTTATTACTTCAATCATCAGCACCAAGCCAAGAAAATCTAATCCAGGCTCGTAATGTCATTGAAGCACTACAAGTGGCAAAATTACAAAACTATTTACAGCAAGCTTGTGAAGATACAAAATTAGCACTCGACAAGGTGATTGACTCTCAAGACCAAACATCAGCCGTTATCTATGCAATTATTTTGAATGACCGTTTAGAAGTTATCCTGAAGCGACCTAATCAAAAACTTAGTCATTATGCTATCCCACCTCAACAGCAAATAGGGGAAGTGGTAGACCGACTGTATAAAAATCTGCAAGAAGAGGGTAGTTATGAAGAAGCACAACAGGATGGTCAACAAGTTTATAACTGGCTGATTCGACCAATAGAAAAAGAGCTAAAGGATAGCAAAATCAAAAATTTGATTTTTGTCTTGGATGGCCCTTTACGCAAAATTCCCATGGCAAGTCTCTATGATGGCCAGCAGTATCTAGTAGAAAAATATGCTGTCTCCTTAGCTTTGGGGTTACAAGTACGGGAACCAAAGCCTTTACATAGAGAAACTATGAAAGTTTTAGCTGCCAGCTTAACTGAACCACCAAATAATCAAGAAGTTTCTGGCTTTTCTCGATTAGCGAATGTTTCCGCCGAAGTGAAGGAAATCATCAAGACAGGATTAGCAGTGAGTTGGATTGCTGACCAAGAATTTACTACAAAAAACTTTAACAAAAAGCTGAATACTTCTAATTTTGAAGTAGTACATTTAGCCACTCACGGTCTATTTGGTGAAAATCGAGAAAATACTTTTGTGGTGACAGCAGATGGAAAGTTGAAGATAGATGACTTCGATCAATTGTTTAGTAAGCAAAAACAAAATCGCAACCAGAAAATAGACTTACTCATCCTCAGTGCTTGCCAAACAGCTACAGGTAACGACCAAGAAGTGATGGGTATTGCGGGAACTATTGTCCAAGCTGGTGCTAGTAGTGCGATCGCTAGTTTGTGGGATCTAGATGATGAAGCCAGCGTTCCCTTTATTAAAGAATTGTATGAACATTTGGGGCAACCCAATATTAGCAGAGCCGAAGCTTTGCGTTTAGCACAACAATCTCTACTGAAAAGCGACAAATATGACCACCCTCGTTATTGGGCCCCCTATGTTTTAGTTGGTAGTTGGCTTTGATACTCCTAGGCCAACTATCGGAATTTATCCTTCATCCTTAGTTCGCGTTGAAGTTACGCCAACTGCTTTCCTTTCCCCTTAACCGAGCAGTATTGTTATCCGAACCTGATATCAAATACCTGCTCCATAACGCTTTCAGCCTTAGCGTAAAATTTTCCGGTTTTGGCACGGTGATGCCTGTATTAAGTAGATAGCAGTTATACTGGCACTCGTTATCGGCAAAAGTTAATAATTTTGATTTTGAACTTGATGTCAAACAATTTATGAAAAGAATTATTAAGATTTAAGATGAATAATTTTAAAAATGCCTTTATTTCTTATGGAAGAGCGGATAGTAAAGCCTTTGCGACTAAGCTGCATCAGCGACTGATAGAAGCAGGGTTAGACATTTGGTTCGACCAAAATGATATCCCTCTAGGCGTTGACTTTCAAAATCAAATAGATGATGGAATTGAGAAAGGTGACAATTTTCTGTTTATCATTGCGCCCCACTCAATTAACTCCCCCTATTGCGGTAAAGAAATAGAGTTAGCACTCCGCCGTAATAAACGTATTATTCCCTTGCTGCACGTAGAACAAATTACTCAGGAAATTTGGCAAGAACGCAATTCTGGACGGGGCCCTAGTGAGTGGGAACAATATAAAGCCAAGGGATTACACTCTAGTTTTCCTAATATGCACCCAGCTATTGGCAAGATTAACTGGGTATACTTCCGTGAAGGTATAGATGACTTTGAGAAATCCTTTGCAGGACTGCTAGAGCTATTTTCCCGCCATCAAGATTATGTGCATCAACATAGCTACTTATTAGCCAAAGCCTTAGAGTGGGAGGAACAGCAACAAAACTCACAATACCTATTAACGGGTGACGAGAGGGTACAGGCTGAAAACTGGTTAAAAGTTCGCTTTAAAGATGAGCAACCACCATGTGAACCAACAGATTTACATGGTGCTTTTATATCTCAGAGTACAAAAAATGCTAACAACCTGATGACTCAAGTCTTCCTCTCTTACTCAGAAAAAGAGAGGGCATTTATGGAAAAAATTGCTAAACTCTTGATGCGTGAAAGCTTTACGGTTTGGA
The DNA here is from genome assembly GCA_049646245.1 of Crinalium sp. Taxonomy (GTDB): domain Bacteria; phylum Cyanobacteriota; class Cyanobacteriia; order Cyanobacteriales; family PCC-9333; genus Crinalium. The sequence continues at coordinate 19,521 of JBARVL010000110.1, forward strand.
CAAACAAAACAGATATTCAGTCTGGTACGGATTTTGTCGAGTCTATTTATCGAGGTATTGAAGAAGCAGACAACTTGGTGTTTCTGATGTCACCAGCCTCTTTGCAATCAGAATATTGCCAAATGGAAGTGTCTCATGCTTTCTCTCTTAAAAAACGCATCATTCCTCTGTTAATTGAACAAGTAGACATAGAGCAGATTCCCGTTGAACTACGTACCCTACATTTCATCGACTTGACAGAGCCACAACAGCACCAAGTCAATATTGACAAGCTAATTAATGTGCTGACTCAAGATGCGGCTTACTACGAACAGCATAAAATCTTATTAGTCAAAGCTCTGAAGTGGGAACGACAAAAACATAATTCTAGTATTCTGTTGCGGGGTTATAATCTTCGACAGGCAGAAGCTTGGTTAAAGATAGCTCAAAAAAAAAACCAACATCTGCCTGTACCTTTGCAAGTAGAGTTCATCAGCGAAAGCCTCAAACAACCGCCTCTAGTAGCACTAGATGTATTTATTTCCTACTCTCTGGCTGATTCTGATTTCGCCCGCAAGCTCAACAATACATTACAAATTCAAAACAAGACTACTTGGTTTGACCAAGAAAGTGTTGCCTCTGGTACTGACTTTGAGCAAGAGATTTATAAAGGGATAGAAAGCGCGAACAACTTCTTATTTATTATTTCGCCAGACTCTATCAATTCACCTGACTGCAAGGCTGAGGTAGAGTATGCGATGAGTTTGCATAAGCGAATTGTTACTGTTTTGTATCGGCAAATTAATACTGGGGAGCTTTTTCCAGAATTGGCTAAGGTGCAGTGGATTGATTTTTGCCAGCATAGTGCAGACTTCTTGACCAAATTTGGAGAATTAACCAGAACATTAGATGCAGATCCAGATTACGTGCGATCACACACTCGTCTTTTCCTAAAAGCTAAAGAGTGGGAAGATGCTAAACGTGACGATAGTTTTTTGCTACGGGGTAAAGATTTAGTAGCCTCTGAGGAATGGTTGAAGCAGTCTGTTGACAAACAACCAGCACCTACCAATTTACAACTAGAATATCTTGCAGCCAGTCGCGCTCTTCCCTATCGCAAAATCAAACCCCGCACTGTACTGCTGGCTAGTTTGGCTGTGACAACGCTCATGTTTATTGCTAGATTTCTCGGACTCACCCAGCCTTTAGAACTAGCAGCTTATGATCAGATGATGTCCTTACGTCCTGATGAACCAAAGGACGAACGATTTTTAATGGTCGATGTTGACCCAGAAAGCCTGGAAAAGTTGAATGAAAGTGGGAGATATCCGGGTGGTAGAGGTTCTATTCCTGATGCGGCTCTAGACGATTTACTCAAAAATCTTTCCCAACATCAACCTAGTATGATTGGGTTAGATTTTATACGTGATTTTCCGGCTGAGGGTAGCCTAAAACAACGTTTGCAGCAAACAAAAAACTTCATATCAGTCTGTAAAAACAGCTATGAAAATAGTCGGGGTGAAAAAATTCTAGGCTTTAAACCAGCGCCAGAAGTCCTACTAGAGCAAGTAGGCTTTAGTGACTTGGTTGATGATGATGCTAAAGGTGGTCGTTATGTGCGCCGACAATACTTAATGCAAAAACCAGACGAGAAATATTGCCAAACAAGGGAAGCTCTGAGTTTAGTAATTGCTCGTCGCTACCTAGAAGCTAAAGGTCAGTCTTTCACCTCTCCTCTCAATCTCCAAACCAAACAATATGACCAGTCTATGCAGTTTGGTAAAACTGTGATTCCCCAACTAGTGGGACTGGGAGGTGGCTACCAAAACAGGGATAATCAGCTTCAAGGTTATCAAACGATGCTTAAATATCGTACCTTTGGCGGCGATCCCAGTAATTTCGCACCTAGAGTCAAGATTTTGGAGGTTTTAGACAACAAAGTTGCTGCTGAACAAATTAAAAATCGAATTGTACTGATTGGCTTTACTGACAGGCAAAACAGACAAGCAGATTACTGGAGTACACCCTATGGTGACGTTGCTGGAGTAACCTTGCATGGGCAAATGATCAGCCAGATCCTGAGTGCAACCTTAGATAATCGCTCGCTCATCTGGTGGTGGCCTCTTAGTTATGAAATAACCTGGATGTTTGGTTGGGCTTTAGTAGGTGGTCTTGTCTGTTGGCGATTGAACCGCAATCTTTATATCGGTATAGCTGTTGTAGGTTCTGCTGGCACTTTATACATTATATGTTCTGTAATATTGGTGAGCCAAAGCGGTTGGATACCTTTTATCCCACCAGTTTTGACATTACTAGTAACTGGAGCAACAGTATTGTATTTGACTGATAAGCTCCGTAAAAGTTAAATCAACAAATCAGCAAAATAGGAGTTAATTACAAAATGTTCCGTCCCCACTTATCGATTCGACAGTCAACTGTTTTGCTCTGCTCTGTGACAACTGCTGCTTATGTGAATTTTTTAGCGCCTATTTTTGTTCCTAAAGCCCAAGCACAGAATGTTTTTGAGCGTATTAGCCAGATGTTTAATAGCTCTAGAGGTGAGGGAAATGCTTCTGGACGTTCACGAGGAGGAGCGACGCGATCGCAATGCTCTGAAATAGGTAAAGACAATTTGCTGGCCTTAGTTCCTCAGAACAATGGGGGTTTGACTACTCAAGAGTACCCCCAATTTTGGTTTTATTTACCCTTTGGCGGTAATTCCCAGTCACCTCCGGCCAAATTTAGATTATTGGATGAGCAGAAACAGTCAGTTTTGACAAAGCCATTGCTGTTCTCTTTACCAGAAAAAAAAGGCATTGTTAGTATTAATTTACCCTCTACCGAAAAACCATTATTAGTAGGTAAAAAATACTATTGGTACTTCAATATTAGTTGTGTTAACCCTCAAGGAAGTAATACAAATATCAGTGTTAATGGCTGGCTTGAGCGAGTTGAAGCTAGTTCTGACATAGTAAAAAATATACAACAACCAAGAAGTAAACAGCACTACATTCCTTATGCAGAGCATAATCTTTGGTATGAAACTGTTAGTCAATTAGCCATTAATTCGACTGTTTATCAGCAAGATTGGTCTAATTTACTATCACTTTTTCAGCTTGAAGAATTTGCTAATTTCCCTGTTTATGAACTCAAGATGAAAAAGTAATAACTAAGCTCATTTGAGCAACAATATACAAATTAATATCATGGAAAAATTTTTCAGCTTAAGTTTCAATGACGGGCAGACAGCAACAGCCGCTACAGTATCCGAAGTAGAAGAATTGTTTGATGTGCTTGAGCAAATGGGGCTGCTTGGTTCCCATCCAATATTAGTCATCGTTGGTGGTGCAAGTCAGATGAGCGAAGCGGACTTTAGGCTTATCCAAAACCTGTTTGTGGAGGTATTAGCCCCAGTAGCGCAACGTTTAGGAGCATATATTGTCGATGGTGGTACAGATGTGGGAGTAATGCGATTGATAGGTAATGCTCGTCATCAAATCAATGCTCAATTTCCGTTGATTGGGGTAGCACCTACAAGAAAAGTCATTTTACCCAATCAGACTGAATCTACTGATGATGCTGCACTTTTAGAACCGCATCATACTCACTTTATCCTAGTTCCTGGCAATAATTGGGGTGATGAATCTCCTTGGATAGTACAAGTAGCAACTATGCTAGCTGGCAGCGCACCTTCGGTAACAGTGCTGATCAATGGTGGAGAAATTACCTTTCTTGACGCTGCTAACAGCATTATCGTTGGACGTAGGGTAATGGTAATAGCAGGTAGTGGTAGAACAGCCGATAAACTTGTCTGTGCATTAAATGGAGAAGCTACAGATGAACGTGCTGAAAAATTAGCTGCTTCTGGTAAGTTGCAAACTATTGATTTAGAAGCGGATTTAGAAAAAGTAACTCACACAATTATACATTTACTTTCTAATAAATAATACCGCTACAAAATAAAATTACTAAGAGGTATGGCTGTCGTAGTAGAGTTATTGTCTTCCTAGATGACAACTCAAAAATTACGATTTAGTCTATACTTGAAATTTGATGTTATTGCCAAAAAAATCTACATTTGCAATTAAAGAAAAGAGTTTTAATTGGGAAAAATAATGATGAAAAATCAATATTTTTATGTAATTATAGTTAGAAGATTTAGAGAAATTTAATACTATGGCTAAGAAAGAAGACTATGGTCAATACCTTAAGAAGAACTTTTCTGGACTGATTGACCGACTCGACTTGTCAGACTTGCGAAAAGACTTTCTGAAAAATCGCTGGCTCGACCAACTCATGTGGCTGGAGGCACGCGCCACCAAAGAACGCAATGCTCATCACAACCTCAGAATGATTACTATCATTGGCGGGGTAATTGTCCCAGCACTAATTGGTTTTCAGAAAGGGGAGCAGAAGTGGCAAGAAATCGTTGGCTGGACGGCTTTCGGTTTAAGTCAGGTAGTAGCCGTTTCTGCTGCGGTTGAAGAGTTTTTTGGTCATGGTGACAAGTACCGCAACTATCGTAATACTGCCGAGGGCTTGAAAATTGAGGGGTGGCAGTTTTTCCAAATGGCGGGCCCTTATCACCAATTTAATACCCACTCTGATGCCTACACCATTTTTGCTGAACGTGTCGAACAGTATATTCAGCAAGACTTACAGGGCTTTATTTCCCAGTTAGCAGAAAGACAAGATGTAAGCAATAAGCAGACACAAGAAACAACCACAAAGAATGCTGAACTTGCCCTAGAAAAGCTCAACGAGCAGTTGCAGTTACGGGCACAGTACGAAGCCCAACTTAAGGAACTAGAAGCTGAGAAGCAGCGTGTCCAAGCTGAAAGGCAGCAGTTGGAACAACGCTCTGCTCCACAAGAGAGCGATGACGAAAAACCAGCACTTGTGGCACTCAAAGAGGACTCAGATAAGCAACCAGACTTAAGTCCTGTTAATAATTTATGGCAAGATGACGAAGAGGATCGTGACAGCACCAGCCTAAACGCTAATTCAGTAGAGTATCTCAGTGCTAACGAGATTCTGGCTAAGATTAAGAGCAGTCCTATAAGTAAGAATGTTACAACAACAAACCAGCTCACCGAAACTAAAAAAGTCTCTACAAGTTTACCTATGTGTGGAGTTGAGCTAATTAAACAGTTTGAAGGTTGCTATCTTAAAGCATACCCCGATCCTTTGACTGGTGGGAAACCAATCACAATTGGCTGGGGTTCGACTAGGAAACGTGACGGTAGTCCGTGGTGTCTTGGAGAAAGTATATCCCAACAAGAAGCTGATGCCCTGTTGATTCATCAATTGGAAACAAGCTACTTACCCGATTTAATGAAAATACCTTGCTGGAGCGAACTCAACTCTCACCAACAAGGTGCCTTACTCAGCTTTGGCTACAACTTGGGGAGTAAATTTTACGGTGCCTCTAATTTTGAGTCAATGACTAGAGTCTTAAAGAATCGTGATTGGGCTAATATCCGCGAAACTTTCATCAAGTATCGCAATCCGGGATCAAATGTTGAGAAAGGACTTAGGAGACGAAGAGAAGCAGAAGCTGACCTCTTCCTCAAACCTTACCCCTAGTGGTCTAGCATTTAAAGTTTGAGGAATTAAGTTAGGCTAAATCCCTGCAAACAGGCTGTGAACCACAATTAATTTGCTTAAGTAGACAGAAAATGAAGGCACTCACCACAGGATATAACTATGCTCCGTAACAGTAAAAAGTATTCGATCAATGTAGACCAAATAGGAACAGATATTGCGATTAGCATTTCTGTGGAAATAGGAATGAGTCCTGAGCTAATCGATCTAATATTGCGTGACCTAAGAAGCGATGCCAGAGACTTTAATGAAACCCGTATCCTGGCTGAAATCATCCGCGACCCGGCAATTATCTATAGCCTCTGCCAACTCATAGAACAGGTTAAAAATCAAGACAATAGATATAAAGAAACGAACCATGAAGACCTGAACAATCAAGAGCCAACAAATCAAGACGGGAATTTGTACGCAACAAATTATACTTCAAACGACTTATAGCTGAACTTTTTAAAAGCGGATGCAAGTGTTGGACATTTAAAATTTTGACAATTATTGAAAAGTCAAGCTCCAAGCCGTTTTTAATATAACAAAAATTTGCCGTTCCTTACTTATTTATGAACAGTTACAAGTAAATATCACTAAAATGACTAATACTGTATCTCTTGAAAAAAAATATACAGAACTATGGCAAGGTTGCAAGGTGCAATCAAATCTCTTGCCAGAGTTAGAAAAAATTGCTGAGAAGCTGGATTACGATCGCGGCTTTTACGAAAAAATCGAGTGGTACTATCCCAACTTACCTTGGTATTGGGCAGGAATCTTACACGCTAAGGCGGATTTTCAGAATCCTACGCAATTTTTCGCTCAACTCACGCACAAGCTGAAGAAGATTCAGGGCGAACAGATACCAGCAAGGCCCTCAGCTCGTTTACTCGCCTTCGATGCGTACAACGACTTCCAGAACAAAGATATCCAAGGAATTACGCCATTTGTTTGGGCTGGAACTAATCACACCCAGACTATTGATTCGGCTGCTGGTTGTGGGGCAATCTTGTACTTTCTGCAAGCGATAGGACTCAAAGATGGCCAGACCGAGCAGGGGCAGTTTAATCTCAAAGTGATTTCTGACACGGTGTTTAAAAGCTGCTCATTGCCCTCCAACAAGCTTGAGGCATCGGAAAAAGTCACTGTCAAAGCGGGGAGAGAGTTGGAAATTACCGAGGTGGCGATCGCAGACGATCAGCATCTCCGAGTCATGCTCAAGGCTCCAGTTCAGGAGCAGCGCATTTGGTTTATCTATGGTGGACATGTCCAGATTGATGGCTGCAAAATTGCAACAGTCACGACCAAGCCCAAAACTCTAGAAGAGAAAATTGTTGCCTATTGCGAGAAGAAGGGCTACAAAATTGACAAAGAACCTGGATACAAGAATATTATCTACATTGAAGGCATGAACCCGGACGGAACGCTCAATAACAACGCCCTTAATGTCTGGAACGACCTCCGCATCGTAATTGAGTTTAAAAACGGCAAGCCTAAAATGATTGACTGTTGGGAAGCCACCACCAACCCAGGTAAGTACTATACGTACAATCCTATAAATCCCAAAGGTGCGGCGATTATTGCCTTCGGGCAATACACCGCATGGCAGGTAGGAACTCATGGACAGGCTTGTCCCCATGAAGCTCTTGTGCAAACTGGTGGCCCAGTCACTGTCTATCGCGATGCAAATCGTTCAGGCACACGTGATCAAGGCGACTCTATGGACTCAGGTTATTTTGGCATTAACCAACATTGGGGAGGTGACAACCCTAAGTCCGATGTAGGAAGATGGAGCGCTGGCTGTCAAGTAGGTAGGACAAAACAGGGACATCGCGATTTCATGGCTATTATTAAGTCAGACCAACGCTACCAAGCGAACCGCAAGTTTGTCTTCACTAGTACCATCATTGACGGCAAAGACCTGCTAGCAAAGTTCCCTGCAAGTTGATGTTATTCTGACAACCTGAACCATCTGTTAGTAAATCGGAGTAATTCTCTCCAGTTGTGCCACTACTAATTCGCTTTAGACAAGTATTAGTTCCTAATCCAAACAAACACAGCAATAGCCGTTTTTGTAAAATCTTTCTATCCAAAGTCTCGCAGGAAGCTACGCTGTGAAACTGTTCTGTCAACCCTACTCGTAAATCAGTTTCTTTCAAAATATCCAATAAACTGGTCATTGGCCAGCGTGAAAGTAATTCTCCCTTTAAAGAATCTTTACAGAATCTTTAAAGTATGTGTTTAATAATCTAAAACAGCTTGACACACATCTATCTAAAAATGTATAAGTTTTAGATATAGCGGTCAGCAGTCAGCTATCAGCTATCAGCTTTCTTGAAAGCCTTTATTAGCAATGGTTTCACGCTCTATTGTGTCCAAACCGCCAAGGCGGTTGCTATATATAGGGAAATTAAGAATTGACAGGTGCTCTACAAGCGGATGACTACATTCAGGGTAAGTAGTTCTCCACCAGTCAAATCACACAAATTTTTAGGCAATTGAATATGAGATTAGATGCTCAAGTATCCATTCAATGGGATGGCAGCATTTCACTGAAGCACAGCTACGCTTGTACTTCCGATATTAGCTCGGTTTTTTGGGAGCAATGGCAACAGTATCGAGATTATCTTTATCGTTGCTGCGTCAAGTGGATGGGCAACCCAACAGATGCTGAAGATGCGCTCAGTCAATCAATGCTCAAAGCATGGGAAAAGACCCAAAAAAGTGGATATAAAATTGCTAACTTTAAAGCTTGGCTAATAAGACTAACTTATAATCACTGCATTGATATTCATCGAGAACACAGTCGAAGCGCCAATAGAGTCGAGGATATAGAAGGTTACGCTTCTTATGAGGAGCAAGGACTGGTACAGAATGAGGTTACGCCTTATTGTGTGATGGAAACTGGCGAGGAAAAGATTGTGATTCGCCGTGCCATTGATAATTTACCGACAAGGCTGCGCGAGACATTTATCCTGCATTTTTATCAGGAATTGTCTTATCCAGAGATTGCCCAACAGCAAGAGATTTCTTATCAGAATGTCTGCAAGCGCATTTCACAGGCGCGAAAGATTTTGCAAGAGGAGTTAAAGGGATATTTTATCGACGAGGAGGGGACGGTTATGGATAAATCTGTTCCACCGACAGCAATGGAGTCGGCAATAGGGGAAATGTTCCAGAGGAATGCGGGAGTTGAAGCGACTGTGGGCGATACGGTGACGTTATCTAAAGCGGTGGAGGAAGTGGAGAGTGTTGGAGGTGAAGAAGCGATCAAGGTAGTGCGTGATGTGCAGCAGTCTGATTCGACGATGGTTGCGGCGACTTCTGAGGGGAGGTTAGAAGTAAGAAGTGATGGGTGTCGATGCGTTGAACCGGCGTTGGGTGAAAGGCAGTGTGCACCGATTTTGGCGTTGGCACAATTTGAGGAAAAAACTGGACGTTGGGGGAATTTCTATCCGGCGGCGCAGAGGAGGCTTGAACAGCATGACGAGGAGGAATGGGAGGGAAATTCTGCTACAGTTCCACACTTATTGTTTCTCTCGTCTTTCCAATTCTCAATCCCAAGTCAAGAGTCTGTGGGGGATGGAAATGAGGGAAAGTTTTTTTTGAGTCAAACTTCCTCCAAGCTGCTTTATTCCAAGGGGGAATTTTATCGAAGAATTCCAAAAGGTAAGCAAGAAAACGTCTAGAGAGATAAAGGCGAAAAGAAATGAACTGGATTTCCCTCTCGTGAAAAATCCGAGTCTTGTTATTGAGTCGGGCGGGGCATCCAAGCTGAAAAAAATCTCTAGCTTGGAGGATTCAGAAAGCGATCGCACGAGCCTTTCATAAGTTTGATCGAGAACGTGATCGCTGGTGACTCGTTCAATACTGTGTAATCTCTCGAACTGCGCGATTGCGATGAAAGGTACACAAGTTTGTCAAAAATCTTCTTCCTAAAAAAATTCATAAAGAGACGGCGAGAATCGTCTAAATAGTAGAATCCACCGAAGTGAGTAATCGGAGACTTAACATGAGTGACGATATAATAACCATTGAGCTAAACCAAGACTTTCATCCTGAAGGGGTACAATTGCTACCTATTGGTGGAGATGTTACTGCTCCAACTTTTTCAGGTATTACAGCGGGAAATGCTCGATTGGAGGATGCAATGAGCCTTGTTAAAAAGTGTGCCAGTTACATAAATACAGAAGTGAAGCCAAAGGTGATACCTGGTGTTTTCTTTATTTACCGGGGAGTGGCGATTGGCGGATTGCAGCGCAATTTAGGTGGATTTGCATCCAAGCCTCTTACTGTAAAATACAAAAGCATTGATCCTGGCATAATTAAATACAATCAGAGTTCACAACCCGATCCATATTTAGAACGTTTAACAGGATTGGTTCCTATTCAAATAAAACTTGGAAAAAAAGGAAGCCCTACTGATGATTCAGTCATTTCTTTAACAGATCAACAGCGAGCGTACAGAATTGTAAAAAAAGAACAAGTAGGAAATGTGAAATCATACTTATGTTGTGGGAACACAGATCGTCAACTTTCATGGGAAAAGACGATGAATCCTACCGGGAAAACATTATGTACTTTCCTTGGGGACACCTCTAACCCGTACCTGGCGGATTGGGATCTTGTTCTGGTGGGGGTTACCAAGGGAACCATAAAACCCGATCAGATTAAGATTTTTAACGTGGTTGATCAACCGGATAACCGGGGGATGCATAATATTCTTCCCCAGTGGCTTTTCAAATGCCTGGGTGCTCAAAACATTCCTCTTTCTTCTCACGTTACACAACACGGGCCTGAATCACTTTATTGCGGAAACGATATTACACAACCTGATGAAGAGTTTATTGTGTTAACTAATTCTAGGAATGAGAGATATGATGTCACTTTGAAAGTAATTAATCAAAAGAATGTACAGGATGGACAAACACCATGGGCTGTAGTACAAACTTATGTAACAGAAAACCTTAAAGATTATTTCCTTTATCAGTTCAAGGAATTTAGCGGGAAAGAGAGCAAACCGAATGAGTATTCTAGCGCAATCGAGGTGCTAAATTCAACAATAATACCCAAGCCTTAGAATTGGCAAAAAAGCCAAGGAGTTCATAAGGAGAATGCAGAAAAAGCTAGGGATGGTACAGAGGAGGTAGCATCCCTAGTGAGCGGAGGCGTGAAAAAACAATAATTTACCTGTTTGTGCTGTCTTAGTCAGTATTTGACTTAGTATAGAATCACCTAAAAAAGAAGGATCGCAACATCAGGAATTTAGGAAATAGTATGGCAGAAGCGATTTTACCCAGTACTTATGTCTCTGTCCGAGATGAATGTTTGAATTAGTGCTGGCAGCATTGCCTCCCGGATAATTGTCATTGTTGGAACAGCAGCTAAAGGAGAAGTCAATTAAGTTTACCTTCTCAGTAGTATTGCTGAAGCCCAAGAAATGTTTGGCGACAGCAATGAATGGAAAGAGGGGAGTCAGGAATAGATGGGTTGAGGTTCTCCCAGCCGAAGCTGTCTCGTTTATAGGTATATCGCCTTCTGGTGCGATCGCGGCTGGTAGAGTTTGGGAGAGTGCAATCATCTCCTTTGCTGCTTCTTATGAGGGGTTCGTGGAGTGCATTAGAGTTAGGGAAAAAACTTGTCCCTCGAAACATTCAGAAACTACTTTTGGGATTCGTCTTAAAAGTGTAGCTCGTTGAGAAAAAGGTAAAGTTTTAGGAAAAACTCAAATATCTATCACTTACCTTCATAACAAGTTTATGGGTTAGTGCAGGGGTATGAATATCTCAACGAGCGCGAGCAATTGCATTATGACCCAACGTTTGCAGTAGCCCTAAGAAAACGGAGGTCTTGGCGTTACCCTCCGTTCTTTTCTGGAAAACTTTCTTCAGTTCAATCATTAGGAGTAAATATCACAATGGCTGCAGATCAAAAAGTAGATAGCACAGATGAGGATAAAGCTCGCATTTATGTTGGCGCTCAAATTGAGATCAACAAGCAAACAGTTGATCTCATGCCCAAAATTCCCATCAACAAGACTAAAGACTATGGTATTGAGTTTGCGCTTCCCCAACCTTTGGAAATCGGTAAGCTGGGAGAGGCTCTAAGATCCATTGCGGTTCAGGATTTGGGAATGAGTGAAGACTCCTTGAAATTCTTGGACGATAAGGAACCTACAGGAATCAAACCCTTTGATAATCTAATTCAAAAGGTCATCACTGCTGAATTGACAATTAGAGCTTTGTATTACAAGCAGTATCCAAAAGAAACAACGGCACAGTACTTCAAAGAGCATGACGACCAAAAAGACAAAGCTGGGCAAAGCGAGTATTTGTTTGCAGCCAGTGCTAAGTGTCCAACACCTCCGGATAAAGAAGGTGATTTTTTCAAATTCAATGGATTGTTTGTTGTGATTGCTAAAGGGATTGAAGAGAAGAGAGTGACAAAAGTCATAGAAGAGTCCATTAAGGGAGTCCAAGCTGCTCTTCCAGCAGGCAAAGATTCTGGTTCTTCCGACAACACTAACGAAGAAAAATCAGAACCATAAAAAAGACAACGCTCAGGACTCCGCTTTTATTGATTAGCAAGCTCTCTAAAATTGTAAGATTTTGGATTGTGTCTTGCGCTCAATCTGCCATCCTGAATCTGCTGTAGGCTGAGATTCTGCTCAACTTACAGCCTCAAGGACGTAATCAGGATGAATCGCTACATCTGTTAGCTGGTATTAGCTGAAAAAGCTTAACTTCAATGTGATGGCTAGCGTCTATCTCTAGAAATCAAAGTCTCTAGCATTCTCTAGAGAATCCACTTGTCTTATCAGTTTATTACTATGGGCGATCGCTACTTAATGGTTCCCATTGAAGTCAATGCCCTCTGTCTATCCAAGAGTGAGTTACTCGCAGGGGCAATGGCAGACTTTAGTCGGTTGCCATATTTTGATGGACAACGAGATGTCAATACTCACGTCACCAACATCAGTGAGTCCATCGTTACTGCTCCTTTTCAAAGTTGCAACTTTCTAGCCCCTGCGGGTACTCATTTACATTGGCGATTACCGAAAGCACTGTGTAAAGGCAAGCAAGAAGAGGGAAAAAGCCCCCAATTTCCAGCAGTTCCCAATCGCTGGTTAATTACCCGCTGGGGAGGGACACTCAATCCTAAAGCCTGGGTTGTGGAGAGTGACTATCTGTGGCCTGAGAAAAGTACCGCTAAAAATGTCTGTATCCCGTTTCCCCCGAATCCTAACGAAGGGAAACATCAACCCTTTCGCTATTTAGGTCGCCAGGTACTCTTGAAGGATTGGCCGCTAGATGATCTACTAGCAGAATACTGGGGTAGTCAATTAACTGCCATTGGCTATGGTGATCCTGCGTTTGCTGCATTTTATCCCAACGCCTATAGCGTTTTTGGCTGCTATGATGCCGAAGTTCAGGAAGCAATTGAGAATCTCAACTATGATGTTTGGGGATGGTACAGCGATCCAGATCAAGATTATCTCAAGCAGTTCTTGCAGAATATTTCAAAATTAGGGAAATCATTTAAAGCGGCTTTAGAAGATGAACAGAAATGGATTGTCAAGGGAGATGAACAACCCACTCAGATGCTCTGCTATGGTCGCCTGACCTTCGGGAAAGCGTTATCCAACAAAGCACAATCTGAGGGTGATACATCGGTCACAATTGCGCTGGCGAATACCGGGACAGAAGCTTTATCTGCGTATCTAGCCGAGCAAGTCACCACAAAACAGGCAACCCCAGGGGCATCCAAACAGGCACTGGAGAACTATTTAGAAGCGCTACAACTGTCCGCCACCTTGGAGGGGCATCACTTAGACTTAGACGCTCGACTCAAGGAAGCCCGCCATGAAAAAGGATTCACCGCATTAGCGGCAGGTATCCTCTGGCGTATCGAAAAAGTAGACCCTAAAAAGGATTGGGATATTCCATCCGAGAATGAAGCGTCTGGCAATCCTTTATCAACTGCCAAAAATGCCTCCGAACCCTTGATTCCTGATGAGCTTGCCAGCGCACTTTTGCACCTCAATGAGTTGCAAGAAAAATACAATCGAGCGCTTCGCGAAATAGAGTCCCGACAAGACCAACTCTTTGCGGATTGGTATAAGTACATCGTTTGTGCCTATCCGCCAATTGGCAGTCTGACTGAGTATCCCAGACCCGATCAAGTCAAGCACTTTATCGAGACCCAAAGCATTGCTGCCTTAGATCGTCTGAAGTCTGAAACAGGCATCTTAACTTTAGAAACCGACGATAAAGGAAAAGTAATCAGGGCTGCTGCTTCACCAGAGACTTCTGCAAACAATCCGAATTCGTTAGCGCAAAGAATTGCTGATCAGATCAATTTTCTCGTCCAGCAATTAGATAACTTATTCCCAACTGAACGTGACACCAGAACTGCATCACAGATCGCCTATCAACTGCAACCTCTTCCTGCACCTCGTTATTGGCAGCCCAATGAACCAGTCGTCATGGTGGTTGGAGAAGTGGCAAGGTTTACTACCCCCCCTATTTCTGCGGATCAGTTCCTGACTTGTAACCTCTGGAACCCAGAACCATCCAGCTTTGCCCAGGATCTCACATCTTTTTGGCGTGGTCAGCTTCAAATCAATCCTGAAAGTGCCGATGAACTCTTAAACGCATTAGATCGACAAATAACCCAATTCATCGGAACCGAATCAACAGACCACCCAGGGCTGACCATCTGGCAAGAACAGCCCTGGAATCCTTTTATGCTGGAGTGGGAAGTTGCGTTCTACCCCACCAAAGGACAAAGTAGTAACCTTTCATTCAATCGCAATTATCCAACTAATTTTCTGACCCGTCACTATGATCTCGACTCCAACGCCATCGATCTAAAACACCAGGAGCTAGAAAACCACTTTACTGACAGCACGATTGTTCAAGATATCTATAGTGGTCGGAGTTTCCTAAGTACCCATGCGACACTGCACCACGAAGAACGAATTACTGATTACTTCAGCAAGCAGCCTATTTTTGAACTCTACTGCCAACAAAAACAACTTTTACAAGGGAATTTCTTTCCAGCACAGGTAGACAATTTTATTGAATGGTTGCAAACTCAATTGCTGGCTTCAGATAGCCAGGATTCTGAGCCACAGAAGGCACAGTATGCAATCTACATATCGCTATTGCGTGCTTATCAAGAACTGCGGCAGACTGTTTGCCTCTCCCAATGTTTGAGTGGATTGAACCAGGCATTGTTAGGCCGTCGGCAAACCCTACAACTCGATATCGCCGATCCCATTGGTTTTCCAGAGTATCAAAGCTTTGCCGATCTGGTCAGCAGTGCTGTAGCCAGCCGTATCATCAGCGCACCACAACCGCTGAATTTTTTCAACCCGATTCGAGCCGGAAGTCTGAAGGTGTTGCGGCTGCGGCTGGTGGATACCTTCGGGCAGACCCAAACCTTACAATGGCAACGCACCCTCACTCCAGACCATCTCAAACCCACTCTTATCCGTACAAAAGACCACAACGCAACCAACCAGTCTATTGCAACTATAGAAACCATTGCCCTGCCGCCACGCCTAGTGCAGGGAACCCGACTTAATTTCCGTTGGCTTTCTGGCAATCCTAACTATGAAGGAGAAGCCTCGTCTCATCCCTGCTTAAACCCCATCTGCGGGTGGATTCTGCCCGATTTTATTGACAACACCCTGGAAATTTACGATGCAGCAGGTCACTCATTAGGGGAAATAGAAATACATCAAGCTGGAGAGGAGCGTTGGCGCAGTGCGCCCCAAACTGCCCACACCCTTGACAGCATTGAGAACCTCTATTTAAAGCGAGTATTGCAGACGCTGTGCGGAGGGGCTAGTACAGATGCAACAGATACGTTTTTAGAGCAATTTATACAAGCACTGCGGACGGCATGGGATAATATTGAACCGGAGGATGTAGACCGTGACCCTGCGATCGCGCTGATTATGGGGCAACCCATTGCAGTAGTACGGGCAGTGCTGAATCTCCAATTACAAGGACAACCTGCCATCAACCAGGATTGGTCGGTTTTTCGACAAGATTTAGAACGCACAGAGCGGGAAACCAATCAATTTGAACAGGTACGATTTCCCATTCGCTTGGGTGATTATCGCAAGCTCAGTGATGGACTGGTGGGCTACTGGCTAGAAGACGACGCTGGCAATCTGAGCCAGCAGGTGTATATAGCCCAAGCACAAGATGTAAATCACGAGCGAATTGTCACCACACCTCATCTGTTTTACCAAACAGTACAAGCTGCTCCCCAGGTCGTGACGGCACTGATCGATCCTAGAGCGAAAGTCCATGCAGTAACGGGAATCGTGCCGACAAAAGACATTTCCATTCCCAAAGAACATTATGTGGATGCCCTGAAGACAATTTCCATTTCATTCTTAACAGCTCCTATTCTGACGCCTCGCAGAATACATTTACCCCTGCCTGAAGAACAGGGCTACGCATGGTCTTGGTTGGAGCAGGATGAAGATCGGAACTGGTCAGAAATTTCCATGATTGGAGAGATTCAGCGAGAACTATTTGTCAAACATCTCCAACTCCTGAATCAAGATAAAGAAAATAATTTGAGCGCAGAAACAATTTGGGAACATCTACTAAAACCTGATGTGGGTTGGCTGGCAGAAGAAAACTATAAAGTGCTAGTCACGCCCTATGACAAGCGATCGCAACGCCAGCTAGAACAACCTTATCAAAGATGGCAAAAACATATTGAAATGGCGTTGGATATCTGGGCAGTAAAAATTCGTCCGGTGCAGATGGAAGCTGTTTTTGCCAAGCAGGAGTTACGAGAAGGCTGGCTCAAATTGAAAAAGAGCGAACGCCAAAGCAGCAGTTCCTGAACTCATTTCAAATTGCATCTCTCATAAATTAATACTTGGCTGAATAGTCCCTATCAAATATTAAAAGATTAGGAGTCCTACCGTGGCTGACAAAACCCATGAATATTTTCTCCAGCAAAACCCCCTTTCATTTGGTCTCTATAATTACTATGAACGCAATGATTACAATCTTCTTTACATAAACGATAATCCTGATGACCTGCGATTCAATTTAGAAATCAAAAATCTCTCCACCGAGGCAATTACTCTTGGGAAATCTACCCAATCAAATATAGAAGCTCCTAGCCCCAATAATTATCATATAGAGCTGAAATTCAGACCCAACCAACTCTCACAGAGATCCCGCGAAAAGATTGATTTGAGTGAAGTGAGTAAAGAGAACTGGAGTATAAGTCGGCCTTGCGAAAATCGCGATCGCACGGTTTCGCTTTTTCTCCTCAAGCGAAAGGAAGATTTGGTCATAGAAAAACAAGGAACTCAATTTATTACATTGGTGGGTCTTGGCGCGAATTACATTGAGGGAGCAAGAGTTACTCAATTAGAAATTAATTACAAAGATTTCTACTTTGCACAGGATAACTCTGATGAAAATGCTAATGCACAACGAAAATATATTGACCCTCAAACACAGATTGTCATTCTCACAATTCTCAATTTTTCGGGGAAAAGAGAAGCCAGTTTGACCGTTACGTTTGCCTATGCACCGACCATTCTCAACAATGGTTCGGATAGCGAACCCCTCGTACTTCAAATTGTCAATACAGGCTCAGATGCAATTACTTTAAACGAAAATTCGAGGTTTGAAATCACAATTGATGCACAAGGGGACCGGGAAGAACCTTGGGCACTTGCCAAAAAAGATGAGGCAATAAAATTTAAAGTTTTTCTTAAAAATAACCCAAATCAAAAATACTGGCTTATAGAAGAACCAAAGCAAGACTTAGAAGATCCGACCTGGATCGTTAGACCAAATTTCGCATCAAATCAAGAGGATGGAGAACAGGATAGAGTAAAGCAATTTACCTTTAAGCAGAACGAAGATTTCTTCGTTACAATAAGCAACCTTAAATCTTCACTTCGTCCAGGTATTGGTAATTTATATGTAGCTTATTACAATTTGCCAGGATATATGGATGGAAAAAGAATACTAGATGTGACGAAAACCTGTATTACTGAACGGAAAGAGAGTGGGGCTGGTGATGGACGAATTGGAATTAACAAGTATCCCGATCCTGAAACTCATCTAGATGTAAAGGGGAAAATAGCAGCAGATTGCTTAGAAGTGAAGGGGGAGGCGGTGGCAAATTCCCTCAAGGTTAACAATACCGTAAGCGCAAGAAAGTTTGAGGGTGAAGGTGCCTTTGTGACAGGCATGATTATGATGTGGAGCGGAGCCGCAGATGCTCTTCCCTATGGATGGGCACTTTGTGATGGAACCAAAGGAACCCCCGATCTAACGGGAAAATTTATTCTATCTGCTGGAAATGGATATGCTTTAAATCAAAGCGGAGGTAACAAATCTCATAATTACAAAGTTGAAGTTCTTGGACATCAATTAACTGAGGCAGAAATCCCTTCACATAGTCATCGTTATCGAATAGCAAATCGATTTGACGGACGACCTGATGGGGGAAGAGATCATGGAGGAGGTGGCTACTATTGGATGGATGCTTCTGGCTTCAAGGTCGACTGGGGTAATATCGCACAGAACAGTGATAGTACCTTAAGTGTAGGTAATAACAATAGCCATAATCACGAAGCAACTATAAAGCCTCAAGAAAGCGATCAGATGCCACCTTATTATGTTTTATGCTTCATTATGAAGATTCGGATGGGAGATATAGATATATTGGCAACTGGATCTGAGGATTTAATCCTTAAAAGAGATGAGAATAAAGACATGGGCTGGTATACAGCAACAGGATACACGCTGGTCTTTCAAAAAGATGGGAATCTGGTTCTCTATAACATTAAAACTTCTAGTAAGGAAGTAGTTTGGGCAACGGGTACAAACGGGATTGCAGAAAAATTTACAGCTTTAAAAGATGGAAATTTTGTTCTCTTTAATTCCAAGAACGAGCCGATATGGTCTACCAAAACCAGTGGAAACAATCGCTTAGTTCAGAAGGAAAACGGTAACTTAGTTGTATATTCTCAAAAAGGCGAAATATTGTTTCAAACCGAAACTACAGATGGAGCTAAAAAGACCACTGAGGCAGCTAAAAACTGGCAGAAGTAGTTATGAGCAAATCACCTTCACTGACGCTTGGTTTTCAAGCAGAATTCGCCTTGGGCGATCAACCAACTTCCCTTCTCCTAGTTGTTGAAACTGACCCTGCTTCTCAACAGAAAAAAGTCTACCTCATCCTTCAGCAGCGCCGATTTGAATTTGCCATCCTTTCTACTTCTACCGACTCATTTGCGGGTTTTACCGCTGCCTACAGCAATGAAACTGGTTATTCTGTCGATATTGCAGAACTGATCGGCGATCTTATTCCCAGTATTGCCGAGCAACTGCCCACTGGGTTAGTATTATCTCTTCACCAAGTTTTTCTGGCTTATCAAGAAGCTCCCGATTCACCTAAAAACAAACCTCAAGCATCTTCTACTTTTTTAGTCGGCGCTACATTGGGGCTTGATATTAACCTTGCTGATTTGCCCCTCATCGGCGACAAACTACCTACGGATTTTACCCCTCGCATCAATGGCGTCCAAATTCTTTATGCCTATCAGGACATTGCCCTAGAGTTAGTCAACACCCTGAAATTACCGCAAGGTCTTTCATTACCATCCGTCTCTTCCAATAAATCAGATAAATCAGAAAAAACAGAAAAGCCTCCTGCCTTACAGTCAGGACTATATCTGAGTGCCTGCCTCACTCTGGAAAATAACCCGCAATGGGTAACTTTGCCACTCTCTCGTAACAAAAAAAACCGCTCTAGTGCTGCCTCTCAAACGGCTCGAATTACCAATACTGTAAAAGCTGACGCTACCTCACGGAAGCCTGAAACATCAATCTCGAAAACCGAGCAAAATCCTAAAAACGAAAAATTCAAGGCATTAGCCCAGGCTCCTCCTAACGTAGATGACACTATTACCTGGATTGACATCAACAAAAAGCTTGGTCCCCTTACCCTGCAACAGGTAGGGATGCAGTTCCAGAACTCAGAATTGTGGTTTTTTCTGAATGCCTCCCTGTCTTTTAGCGGCATTACTCTTTCTTGCAATGGCTTAGGCGTTGGCTCATCTCTCACCAAGTTCAAACCCAAAGTCCGGCTGAACGGATTGGGCATTCACTACTCCGGTGGAGACTGTCTAGAGATTGGTGGTGCTTTGCTCCGCAAAACCATGACCCTTAAAGACAAACAGGGTGCAATTAAACTAGATGATAACGGGAATTCTGTCACTTATGACGAATACAGCGGTGCTGTCATTATTGGCACCACTATTAAAGGTAAAAAAATTACCCTCTCAGCTATTGGCTCTTACGCAGAAGTCAACGGCGAGGCATCGCTGTTTATCTTTGCCTTGTTGGATTATCCTCTTGGCGGCCCCCCAGCCTTCTTTGTAACGGGTTTAGCCGCAGGCTTTGGCTACAACCGTCGATTAAATCCGCCTGAAACCGTTGAAGCTGTGGAAGATTTTCCCTTTGTGAAGCTTGCAATGGGGGGCGAGGACAAAGGTAAAGATCTGCTAAAAATACTTGATAGTTTAGGGCCTTACATTCAGCCTGCATCAGGGGAGATGTTTTTTGCCATTGGCATTAAGTTTACCTCCTTCAAGATTGTAAATGCCTTTATTCTCCTTATCGTAAAACTGGGTAAACGTACAGAATTTCATATTTTAGGGCTAGCTTCCCTAGTTGCGCCCCCTGGTGCAGAGGATTTGGGCATTGAACCCGTTGCAGAAGCGAAACTTGCCCTCAAAGCTGTTTTTATTCCGGATGAAGGGATTTTGGGGGTTGAAGCACACCTGCAAGAAGGGTCTTACATCCTATCTAAGAAATGTCATCTCAGTGGAGGTTTTGCTTTTTACAGTTGGTTTTCTGGCGAGCATGAAGGAGATTTTGTCCTTACATTGGGCGGATACCATCCTAAGTTTAAAGTTCCCAGCCACTATCCCCAAGTGCCCCGACTCAAGCTGGAGTGGCAATTGAATGAAAACCTTTCTATTAAGGGAGAAGGGTACTTTGCTCTCACCGCTTCTGCATTAATGGCAGGGATCTGTCTGGAGGCTAGCTTTGAACAAGGAGATATCAAAGCCAGTTTCAAAATTGAAGCTCACTTCCTGATTGCTTGGAAGCCGTTCTCTTACGAAGCCACTATTGCTCTAGAAATTAGAGCCTCTGTAAAAATTTGCTTTGGAACCATCTCGCTGGATATCCGGGCAAGTCTGCAAATCTGGGGCCCTCCTTTTTCTGGCAGAGCATTCCTGAAAGTTGGCCCTGTATCCGTTGAACTCAGATTTGGCAGTTCCTTTTCTCCCAGACCGAAAGCTCTCACCTGGCAAGAATTTAAAGCTTCCCTGCTACCTGCTAATACCGAAATTTGCAACATGGCTGTCGCTGATGGTCTAATCGGGAAAGCTAAGCGTGACAATGTAGAAGAGTGGATTATCAATCCTAAGGAATTTGCGATTTCTACCGATTCTGCGATTCCATCTACTGCCAGTAATATGGCCGACCCCACTCAGTACAAAGATTGGGAACAGAAAATTTCAATCCGACCGATGGACTTGAAATCCAGCTTGAACAGTACGCAGAATATTGAAATTAAACGTCAGGATAAGCTGGTTAATCACGAATTTTCCTGGCAGCCTATCTTCAAGAAAGTCCCAACCGCACTCTGGGGTGAGGGCTTTATTCCCAGCGATCCCAATGCTCCACGGTTTATGGAGAATGCCTTATGTGGGTTCAATATCATCCCTAAACCACCAAAGGAAACCCAGAAAAGCCAAAAAATTGCATACGAGAAACTATTGTTAGGTGCTCTTGATGCTGGCGAGAGCTATCAATGGGAAGCTATTGATTTGCCCAGTTTAGAGGCTGGAAGTGCATCAGATACGGAAAATTTGAAACAGAAAATAAATGCAGAGACTATTCGGAACAAGCGCAATATACTCTTGCAAAACCTTGGATTCTTACCGGATCGAGACGTTACAATCGATGGCTCTTTTATGGAGGAATTGCTGGGTGAGCCTCACTTAATCAATTTATCTAACAATCCCAAATAATCGGAGCTTGATGGTTATGACA
Source organism: Crinalium sp. (assembly GCA_049646245.1). Classification (GTDB taxonomy): domain Bacteria; phylum Cyanobacteriota; class Cyanobacteriia; order Cyanobacteriales; family PCC-9333; genus Crinalium. The sequence goes on from JBARVL010000110.1 coordinate 41,213, forward strand.
GAGATGACCATGACACCTCAAGTGGTGCAATTTATTGAGAATGACCAGCCCTCGTTACAGTCAGGTGCGTATACCGTTACTGTCAGCCAAACCCTTAGTCACTCTGAAATTGGAGCTGATACAACGTTTTCGAGTACCCGCACCTTTCATGTGGAGGGAGATCGGTTTTCTCTTAACCCACAAACGGTTTACTCAGTTTTTCCTGCTGCTAGTAGTAGAGGAAGCTACACCAATATACTCCCCAGTATAATCCTGAAGCGCAGCACTCTGCCTTGGGAACGCAACGCTACACAACCACCCTGGAAAGAACAGGCTTCAGCAGATGCTTCTGCAAAGTCCCAGAATTCACAAGCACCCTGGTTAGCCTTGCTGCTGTTTTATGAAGGCGAAGTGGGTCAACCTGAAGTGGTTACCGTGGGTGAACTCTCACCTCCTCCTCAAGCATCCCTTACCCAAAGTAAAGAAGATCCTGTTTCTCTGCTGAAAATTCCTACAGAACTTCTGAAAAAGCTACTTCCCTCGCACGCTGATTTGAAACTACTGTCCCATGTGCGAAAAGGTACCCACGAAGATGGTAGCAAAATTGAACTATCTGTCGTCATTGGCAGTCGAGTACCTAAACCTGGGATTAATACCGTTCATTTGGTTTCTTTAGAACACTTCTTTGACTTGAAAGCAGAGTCGGAGACTGCTAAAAAGCAGGAGGAACAGCAACAGAAAGTAGACAAGGATAATGGCACTTTTACGGCTATTGTTTCACTACATAGTTGGGACTTTGTTTGTGAAGTAACAAATGTTCAAGATCATTTTAGAAACCTGTTAACTAGTTTAGATGTAGGGACTTTGAAGCTGGCTAGCAAAGATAAAACTGTCGCTCCTTATCTCAACAAAGGCTATGTCCCCCTTAAGCACCACCTCCGCAACTTTCAAACCACTGTGTCCTGGTATCATAGCCCTCTCTTACCGGGCAAAAATCAACAACCGTTTTCATTTAAGTTTCCCGTTAGATCTGCTGATCAACTTCTAGTTTATGATCGAGAAATTGGGATTTTCGACAGTTCCTACGCTGCTGCATGGCAGCTCGGCAGGCTGCTGGCGCTACAAGATAAATCCCTGTCTGTAAATCTGTTTAATTGGAAGCGGCAATATCTTCAACAGCAGATGATGACAGGAACGCTTAGGAATACCCCGGGTGGCCCAGATGAGAAGAAGCCTTCTGGTCAGTCTACAGAGATTGGCCAAAACTCCATTCAGCTCCTATTTCAGCCTCAGCAAACGAATACTACAACTGGCAATGTGCCTCAAAGCATTCTTGATTGGTTTCAAAATCTGATTCGATTGGATAGTATCCCTTTTAATTATTTAGTGCCAGATCCAGGCTTACTTCCCTTAGAGTCTCTGCGTTTTTTTCAGGTAGATCCTACCTGGCTAGAGTGCGTGATTGATGGTGCTTTTGGAATTGGTGACGTTCTAACTCAGGAAGCACATTATCAGCAATGTAAGGAACAGATTTTGCCTTGTATGCAAAATTTAAAAGAAGTTACGGGTTTCTTGTTGCGATCGCAAGTAATTGAACATTATCCTAGCCTGGAAATCAAAGGAATAGATCATCAGGAAAAGGTACTTAAACTTCTGAGGCTGGAACGGCTATCCAACAATGTGATGATCTGTCTTTTCGCAGGAGTTGTGACCTCCATCACGATCAACCAAAAGCCTGAAGCGCTGCATTTTGGATTTAAAGCAAATGCTCAGCACAAATTTGTGGTCTTGCGAGAACCTACAATCGGTGATGTTTTAGAATACGCTAAATGTGAACTTAAAGACAACCATTGGCTAGATGCTAGCTTGGGTGTGTTGAATATGGTTCAGTTATCTCAGGATATGCAACAGGCTGTCAAGAGTAACAATCCTTTCACTGCGCTAGAGTTGGCGGTAGAATTAATTGAAGGAAGTTGCAATGTTCAGTTTGCTGTTAATACCAATTTACTATGAAGTTGCACTTAATCTAGCTTCAAGGATATAGTCCCAACCACAGAGAGATAAAACTTCTTCATTCGTGAGAGATTTGATAATTGTATTTACCTGTTCTTTGAGTTTATCTAAACTTGAATAATTTTCCGGCGTTGCTGAATTAAGGTATGATTAAGGAAGAATGCGATCGCTTACACAGAAAATAATTTCTGCGATTTTGATAAGGAATTGGAACATCTCCAAATTTGAGATAATGAATTAGTAATCGAATTGAATGTTTTAACATTTGTAGAGACTTAAAATAACAAAGAGTTTTTCGTTTCAACCGAGCTAAATAATGTCTTAATCTAGTATTTTCACCCTCAACTCTGATCGTATAGGTTTTGCTAATAATCTGATCTTCATCGGGAATAAACATTGGGTAAACTTTCCACCCATCTGTCACATAAAAATGGCATTTCCATTGACTAACCATGCCCCATAGTGGTTCAAAGGTTTGGGAACTATGATCGCCTACAACGAGCGCCTAAAATACCGTCTCTGGTCGCACTCCGCACAAGCGTTTGAACTCTTCTGGCAAAGAGTGTTTTTACCTGCTGGTATGTCATTTATGAATGCACTTCCTACCTCCCTAAGCCTAGCCTATACCTCCCTGCCCAATGGCGATCGCATGACTTTTGCAAGAAGTCTATTGAGTAGGGAATATAGCTGGAGAAAGAACCAAAGCATTTTGACATTTTCCTAAAAATTCAGCATACTAACTACGGAAGAGCCAATTTTTTCGGAGAGCGACAGAAGAGAAATATCATAAAACTAACAAAAGTCCATAACCTTTGTGAATTAATTAATAGTTTAACCAGATATTGTTACAAATATTTACATTGTGTCATATTAGGCACATATCCTGTTTGTACACATGGTATTTTTCATCCTATTTTCCATGTTAATAAATGAAAATTTTTAAATTAAAACAAAGATTTAAATGGTTAATTGTTTCTAGCAGTTTAACAGGATTAACTTTGGGAGTTTTGATAATTTACGGATTTTTTTTGAGAAGTAATACTCAAAATATAAATGTTAATCTGGTAACAGTAACTCAAGGTCAAGTAGAAGATAAAATCACTGGAGAAAGTGGTGTATTAAAACTAGATAATCAAAGAAATATTAAATCTTTAGCAACAGGAACAGTAGAGCAGATATTAGTAAAAATTGGAGACGTAGTAAAACAAGGTCAAATACTAATTCGCCTTCAAAATCGAGATTCTCAAATTAAGTTACAGGAAAGTGAATCGGAATTAGCAGATAAAAAACAGCAAATTAGCGATAAAATATCTACTCTACAACAAACCGAAAAAAAACTATTTGACCTTAATCAAGAATATCAAAATGTTCAAACAGATTCTCTGAAAGATATCGAAACAAAAAAAAAAGAAGAATACTGGAAAGTTGAAAAGCAGAAAATAGAAATCAATAAAAAACAACAAGCCGTCAGCCAAGCCACAAGTGATTTAGCAGAAGTAAAAGTAAAATTAGAAGAGGATAAACAACTATTTGCTAAAGGCTTTATCTCTGAGGATGAGTTAAAAGAACGAGAAAAGAAACTTAGTCAAGCAGAAATAAATTTAAACAATGCTCAATCCGAATTATATGTGAGTAGAATGGACTTAGAAAAGCAAGTATTAGATTGGCAAAATTTTATTCAAAGCGTTAAAGAAAATAGCTCTGAACCTCAGCAAAAGCTTAAAGAAGCTAAATCTAAAGTTGAACAATCTCAACAAGATGTAAATCAAGCTAAATTAGCATTAAATCAAGTTATTAGAGAACTAGATAAATTAAAAATTAAACGTCAACAAGTTGTTGAAGACTTGAGAAGAACAGTAATTACTTCTCCTGATAATGGTGTTATTCTAGATATAAAATTAAAATTAGGTGATGTGATTGAACCAAAAGGAGATATTTTGCTCATTGGCAATCCTTCTCAACAAATTGTTGAATTAAAATTATCTCCTTTAGACGCAACTAAAGTTAAACTAAGGCAACAAGCTGAAGTTACTGTAGTTGGGTTAGAGTCAACAAAACTAACAGGAAAAGTTCAGCAAATCTCTCTACTAGCAACGGGAGAACAAAATAATACTCAAAGTTCAGAGGGTGTAAAAGTAACGGCAATTGTACGCTTAGATCAAGTTAATCAAAATATTGTTCCTGGTACCCCAGTCACGGTTGCTTTAATTGTATCTCGACGCGCTCAAGTTCTAGTTCTTCCAAATGAAGCAATTCAACAAACTGAGTCAGAAACTTTTGTTTGGATGAGAGATACACAAAATAAAGCATTTAAAAAACGTATTAAAATTGGTTTACAAGGATTAGATAACGTTGAAATTACATCAGGTTTAAAGGTCGGTGATGAAGTATTGATTCCCTCTGTAGAAAATCCAATAAATGAGGGGCAGTCTGTTTTTGTTAAATAATATTAAGTGAGTTTAATTTTGCTTTTATGAAAATTAATGATTTATTGTTTTTGACTTTTCACTCTTTACGTAGTAATCCTTTGCGCTCATTCTTGAGTAGCTTAGGTGTATTTATGGGAGTATTTGCTATTAGCGGAACATTACAAACAAGTGATGTTGGTAAAACTTTTCTCAAAAGCCAATTACAAACAATGGAATCGCCACAAATCTTTGTTTATGCACCTCGTAGTTTAGCGGCAGCCAAAACCAAAAATTATCAAATGGAAGACTTAGAATGGTTAAAAAAAAGTTTATCTAGTTGGAAATATATTACTCCTATCGCTAATGCTGGTAAGGACTATATTTTGTACAAAAATCAAAAGATAAACGTACAAGCTCAAGCTGTAGCACCAGAGTTTTTATCAGCTTCTGGCAGAAAGTTAATTTTAGGTAGTTTTTTAACAAATAACGATTTAAGACAAAATTATCCAGTCGCTGTGATAGATCAATTAGTATCTCAAAGTCTGTTTAGAGGTAGCAATCCTATTGGAAAAATGATTTATTTTAAAAATAAGCCTTATTATGTGAAAGCTGTTATTCAATATAAAAAAACTAACCCAGATGGTGAAAAACAAGGATTAATTTTAATTCCTTTGTCGCTCTATCAATCTTTGAATTCTAATCCTGATTTTGAACAAATTATTATTACACCAGTTAGATTAGAAGATCTAGAAAAACTTCAATCTCAAACTGTTGAATTGCTAAAAAAAAGATTTACAAATCAAGATATTTATGTTTATAGTAATATTGAAAGCATCAAAATGTTTGAGCAGGTTTTAAATGTCGTAACTATTATTCTTTTACTAATTGGAGGAATTGCTCTAGTGGTTGGAGGAGTAGGAATTGCTAATATTACCATAGCATCAATAGTAGAACGTACTTCTGAAATTGGCTTAAGAAGGGCTATTGGCGCAACTCAGAAAGATATTTTAATCCAATTCTTATTAGAAGCAACAATTATTAGCATGACAGGAGGAATTTTAGCGATCGCTACTGTCCAAGGAATTACTATTTTAGCAGTAAATATGTTAACTTTACCTTATCAATTTAATTATCAAACCCCTCTAATTTCTTTAAGCTCTGCTGTTGTAGTAGGTCTTATTTCTAGTTTCCTGCCTGCTTATAGAGCGAGTAAACTAGATCCAGTTGAAGCTCTACGCTCTTAACAACTAAGCGTTAATTCAAGGTTCAGGAGCATTAAACGTTTATGAATTATTCCTTTTGGCAAGTCCAGTTTTTAGTGATAGTCTTAGTTTTGTTATTTCCTAGTTTAGCAGAATGTCAATATGTCTCAAATAATTCTAGTTCCAATTTACGATTATTAGATAGTAATAGTAAAGAATTACCATTGACCATAACTGAGGCGGTTTATTTCGCTTTAGAAAATAATCGAGAATTAAAAATAGCTTATCTTCAACGTATTTTAGATAAAAAGCAATTAGCTGAAACGGAATCTCAATTTAATCCCACATTTACACCACAAATTTCTGTGAGTTCTAGTAATGCTCAAGATGGTAGCAGCCTCAGTAATAATAGAAATGCTAGTTTAGGCGCTAGTATTAATTGGAAAATGCCCACAGGTGGTAACATAAGTTTAACATTGCAAGGGCAAAACCAGCTATCAGAAAACAATTCACTATCTAACCGCTCTGATGCTAATAGTCTGAATCAAAGTATTAATTTTACCCAACCTTTGTTAAGAGGTTTTGGCACACAGATTAATACACTTAATATCAAAAAAACACGACTAGCAGAGAAAGCTAACCTTTTAAATTTTGTCAGTACGAAATCTCAAATTATTACCAATACGATATTAAGTTATAGAAATTTGTTGTTAGCACAAGAAAGGTTAAAAATTGAGCAAATCTCTGTAGGGAATTCTAAAAAAGACTTGGAAAGGCTGCAAGCACTTTTTGAATTTGGTAGAATATCTAAAAATGATCTTGTTGAGCGTCAAGCAGACATTGCCCAACAAGAAGTCAATTTAGTTAACACTCAAAGTGCTTTAGAACAGGCAATAACTGATTTAAATAAAGTTTTAGACTTACCTGTACCGAAAAAGCTAATTGCTATTGAAACTCCTGCTCCTCCAGCCTCTTTTAATTTACCTAGTTATGCAGAAATGTTAGACTTAACTTTGGCTAACAATACTGCTTATTTGAACGCTTTAAATTCTGTAGAAAATGCCAACTTTGGTGTAATAGAAGCAAGAAATCAACAACAGTGGGATTTAAATTTTAACTTGAGTTCTGGGTTGAATAGTGCTACTAACTCTCAAGATACAAGTAATTTGAATTCATCTTTTACCTTAAGCCGTGAATTCGGAAATCCTAGTAAAGATAATTCTGTAGATAAAAGCCAAATTAGTTTGCAAAGTTCTCAGTTAGCTTTAGAAAATAATCGAAAGAATCTTGAGGAAGAATTAAAAACCAAAATCCGCAATATTGAAGATACTTTTCGACAGATTAAATTAGCACAACAAGCCCGACAGTTAGCTGAAACCAAAGTTACTAATGCTAAAGAAAGGATGAGATTAAGTAGTAATATTTCTATGACGGATATTATTAATTTTGAAAAAAGTTTAGTTGATGCTAAAAATCAAGAACTTAATGCTGTTATTAACCATCTCAACAGTGTTACTCAAATGGAACAGTTTTTAGGAATTACTCTTAGCAAATGGCTCAAATAAAGGTAAATTAACGCGAACGTACCACCAGGGACAAAGTAAGTGTAGCTAGTTAGCCCCTAGTGTCACTATCGTGGTAACGGGACTTACCCTTCTTCTGTCACTTTCCGAGTATTGTGAATAACCTCTTTCAAGACACACAAGTTGGAAGTATTGATTTAGGAACAAGTTCAAAACCAAGGAAGTCGGCTTTTTTCTGAAGGGTTTTGAGTATCAGAGCCTGGTATTTTTGTTCATAGTTCTCAAGTTTTGGCTTTAGCAATATCTGTAGTGCTGCTTTTAATGCGTGGATGTTTGAGAGTAGCTAGGGCTTGCTGAATAAGTCTGCGATCGCACTCACATTACGGCATTACAAGGACAGGGGAGGGAAACAGGGCAAACGCATCAAATTTTTGCTCAAGACCGCCGTTTTTTCGCTCTTCAAGGAAGAAGTTGTCAATTGATCGATGCCTTCGGCGGGCTACGCCTACGCTGTGGCAATATAAAGTACAAGGGGCAATTATTACTAAAAATGGCAAGTTGTCGTAAAGAGCAGTTTTTTGGAGATGTCTAATTATTTTGGGGATTTTATCAGCTTCAACATCCGATCGATCACCTAACTCCTTCAATATTTTTACTCAGCTTAACCCTGATTTACTATTTTCATCTGCCTAGAGTGACTTGCACAGGGTTAGAATTGAAGTTTATCTTCCTAGAGTATTACTTTGACGGTACAATACTTCAACAGCCTTCTGTTGGACATTAATTCTTTAATGGACAACGGTTGCTCATTTGACCCCCGATCCTGGATTTTTACTATTCAAAGTCGATAAACCCGATCGCACCCCCGAATTGTACTCTGACGGTGAGCTACAACAATCCGCGTCACCCCTAATTTTTCCAAGCTCTGAGTCACCAACTCTTGAGTTTGATTATCCAAAGCAGAAGTAGCCTCATCAAAAATCAGGATTCTCGGCTGGCGAACCAAAGACCGGGCGATTAACAACCTCTGTCGCTGTCCGCCGGAAAAATCCCCCCCTCCCTCGGAAACTCTTGTATGCATCTGCATCGGCATTTGGTGAATATCGCGATCCAACCCCGCCATTTTTGCTGCTTCCCAAGCCTGATCGAGAGTTATCGGCACTCCTCCTGCAATTATCTCCCAGATTGAACCTCCCATCAACCGACTATTCTGTAATACCACTCCTAACTGACTGCGTACCTCTGATATATCCAAAGTCGTTAAATCTCGTCCATCATACATCACTACCCCCTGCACTGGCGTTTCAAATCCCAACAATAACCGGACGATTGTCGATTTACCACTACCACTGAGTCCAGTAATACCGATAAACTCTCCCGGTTTCGCCTCCAAAGTCAAGTCAGATAACACCCAAGGTTGATTCTGACCGTAACGAAACCAGACGCGATCCAGTTCGATCGCCCCAGACAACTCTCCTGGATCGGCTCCTTGGTTGGTAGTTTCCGGAACGGCGTGCAAAATTGGTTGTGCCTGATCCCATAGCACCGAAATCTCCAACACGCTAACTATAGTACTGCTGAGACTGGTAGTTCCACCAATAAAAGCACCAAAAGCGGCGTTAAATGCTAAAAACTGCCCTGCTGACAAACCCCCATCTCCTGGAGTTTTGCTGAGGCTGGCGACAGCGAAAGAAAATAAGGCGATCGCAGTCATTCCAGGTATGGCTGTATTAAACAGGCTCAGAAAATCCTCCGCCTGTTGAGCAGACAGTGTCAGCTTTATCTTTTGGCTATACTTCTTTGCCCAACAGGTAAAAGCCCTGTCTTCTGCGGCAGCAACCCGCAACTTAGCTATTCCATCTAAGGTTTGCACCATCAATCCCAAAATTTTACCGTTCAATTCTTGCAAAGGTCGGAACTTTCGCTGAGTAATTATTCCGACAATGATAGTTACCACACTGGTGATTGCAGCCACAACAATTGCTACCATTGCCAAGGAAATGCTGTAGTAAAATAATAAAACCAGATTCAACAACGAGAAAAAGCTACTCAGCAGGGTAGTCATCAGGGTGCTGTTGAGGCTACTGTGGATTTGAGAAATTGCCGATACCCGATTTTGGATATCTCCGGTGCTGTATTGGCGAAAAAACGATGTCTGTAGTCGCAGCAACCTCTGCCAAACTGCTGCTTGCATATCCGCACTCATAGCTGTTTGCCACCGCAGGGTGAGGATGTTTCTAGTCAGTTGTAGTATGGTCATAGCAAAGCTTGCTGCTAACAGACCGATACCGATTTGCAGCAACAGTCCCCGATGACCATCGGGAATAACAGAATCAACCAGTACTGCCGTAGCCTGGGGAACTAGCATACCCGCCAAGGAGGCTAAAACTCCAAATAAGATTGTATTGATGATGTCGCTATAACGACCCCGAAAGACAAATTGCACAAGATTGAGAAGAGAAAGTGGTCGATCGGGGAATGGTCGATAAAAGATATAGGCTTTAGGGGAGAGATGCTTGGCAGTAGCAAAGCCAACAGGAATGCGCTTGAAATTTACGGGGTCAAAAATTTCATATCCTCGACCCTTCTTAGGTAGCAGAGCCACTGGGCGTTCTTCTGTTTCTGTGGCAATAAATCCCAGCAGGGGGCCGTAATCCTGCTGCCACCAGACATCATCTAAAGTAATTCGTCGTACCCGAAACCCTGAATTCCGCGCAACCGCTTCTACTGAGTTTACTTGGCTCCTGTTACCTTTGGGAGGAATAATGGTGATATCTAATACTTTGCCCACTGCCACCATAGCAATTAATAGGGAATTTTCGGTTGGGTAAGGCTCGATCTCAGAATTTAGAATAGCTGCTAGTTTTCTTAATGCTTCCTTCATTCTGCTAACTCAATCCTAGTTTTGCCTCCGCACCCAACAATTCTCGATAAACTCCCTCAACGGCGCATAACTGCTCGTGGGTACCGCGCTGTACCACTCGTCCGCAATCGAAGACAATAATTTCATCGCAATCAGCTATTGTACTCAATCGATGAGCGACAACTATACAGCTACATTGACGTTGGTGCAGATTCGCTATAAGCCGCCTCTCGGTCTCAGAATCTAAAGCGCTAGTGGCCTCATCCATAACTAAAATAGTTGGATTATTCACTAAAGCACGGGCAATCTCTAATCGCTGACGCTGACCGCCACTGAGGTTGGTGCTGCGTTCCCGCAGTTTAGCATCATATCCACCCAATATCTCCATCACTACGTCATGGATCAGGGCATCTTTGCCAGCTTTAATTAATTGTTCCTCTGGAATGCTAGTATCCCAAAGGGTGAGATTTTCCCGTACTGTTCCCTCAAACTGTAATATTTCTTGTTCCACGAAAGAGAGCGAGCGCGCTAGTACCGGACGAGGAATCTGCATCCGAGGAGTGCCATCAAACAAAATCTCACCTTGCCAAGGTTGATATAAACCGCAAATCAACTTAGCTATTGTTGACTTCCCCGAACCAGTTGCCCCTACCAGTGCTTTTCTTTGTCCCGGTTCTAAAGATAAACTAAAATCTTCGATTAATGGCGGATCGACGGGAGAATAACCAAAAGTAATATTTTTAACATCTACTCGACCTGTAAGTTGGGCGACCGTTTGGCTTGCAGTTGATTTCCGTTGCTCTAACTCCACATCGATGGGATTATCCAACACATCATCTAAACGGTTTAAGTCTCCCTTTAACTCCTGCAAAAGGCTAGCAAACTGGACTAAAGTATTGACAGGTGCTTGGAATTGACCCATCAAGGCTTGAAAGGCGAATAACATACCGATAGTCAATTGACCTGACACCACTCTCCACCCACCCACTATTAAGATGATGGTTGTTGTGAGAGCGGTTAACAAAGTTGGTACAGTTTGTAGTATCTGGTTGTAAACTTCAAGTTCCTGTTGGACATTTGTCATATTAGCATAGGAGCCAGACCAGCGAGTGAAGAATTCTGACTCCAAACCAGAAGATTTAATAGTTTCAATGCTTTGAATTGCAGAGATGCCAACTCCGGTCATTCTCCCTTGTTCTTGAAGTAAGCGCATATTTGCATCTACTTGTTTTTGTGACATCCATCGTAATACGAGGATATTAGCGATCGCAGAGCCAATACCAATCAATGTTAAGATCGGATCGTAGGCAAACATGATCGCCCCATAACATACCATCATTACTGCATCAATTGCGGTTGTTGCCAATTGACCTGACAGAATTTCGGCAACTTTGGTATTAATATCGACACGATTAGCAATTTCCCCTGCATACCGTTGGGCGTAAAATCGAACGGGTAATTTCAGCACGTGATGATAAAAGCGAGCTGACATGACTACTGCTAATTTCACTTTTAATTTACGTAACAAGCGCAGTTGCAGCAAAATTAATGCACCCTCTAAAAGGGTAGCAAAAGCCATACCTAAAAGTAACCATTGCAACCAATCAAAATGATTTTCTATAAGGATGCGATCCACAAATATTTGACTGAAAACGGGAAGAACTAATCTGGGAACGACAAGCAGAAAACCAGCGACAATTAAATATAATATTTCTCCAAAAGAACCACGCAAACGGTCTATTAGTGATAAAAATACGTTGGATTGGTGTCCACTTTTAGTGAATTCTGGACTGGGTTCTATTTGTAAGATGACACCAGTAAAACTGCGAGCGAATGCTTTCCAAGAAACCTGTCGCTTTCCGCCCTCCGGATCGTTGAGAAAAACCCTAGACCGATTGTACCCTTCTACCACTAAAAAGTGATTGAAATTCCAAAAAGCAATAAAAGGTAATGTAACCTTGGGGAGATCTTCTAGTTCGATAGTATAGCCATTAGCTATCATACCGTAGCGTCTAGCAGCTAGCACGAGATTAGTGGCATAACTGCCATTACGAGATACGCCACATTCTACTCGTAGTTCAGCTAGAGGAACAATACAATCGTAGTAGGCGAGAATAATACCGAGAGCGGCTGCGCCACATTCAGTCGCCTCCATTTGTAAAACAGTGGGAGTTTTGACTCGCCTGGAGTTTGATGGCAAAAATTCTAGCAATGGCATTTAACATCTATAACTTAATTTTTCTTCCACTCGTAGATGAATGGCAGCACAAACGATAGGGGCGGAGGCTCTTCCACAGTGATTGTTGCCATTGTTGTGGTTCCTGCGATTAGATGCAAGTCCGGCCCGGTAGAAGCAGACCATTTCAAACCTGAAGGAGTATTGCCATCGGTTTGCAGTTGAGCAATAACTTCTATTTTTTCCCCATCTTGACCCATAATATTCTGAGCGATTTCTGGATTTCCCACTACCTCACTTGCACTTTCTTTGGAAACGGGAAACGGGGAAACGTAAATAATCTTGCCCACAATAGAGCCAAACCTCTCCCGCTTGACAATGTCTGGTGTTATCTGAATTTTCATTCCCGGTTTAACTCGCTGACCATCTAACATATCCAGAAAAGTCACCGCTTTCAGGGTTGCGGTTTTTGTCATTACGGCAGGACGCACCAATACGCCTCGACCGGAAACGGTAATGGGAATTTTGCCAAAAATACCCCAAAGAAGGCTTAAAATCGCCATCGTGCCAAATCCTGTCAATGTCAGCCAATCCATCGTACGCAATAAACGTATAGGCCGATCCAGTTGCTCTGGAGAAGATAAGTAGTCTATGGCTTCTTGACGGAATATCTGCCTGGGTAACTCCTCCGGGGCAATGTTTTCATCTGGTGAATCGGGCTGGTTTTCATTTCCCCGTTGCGTTTCTTCGGTCATAGAACTCTACAATTTTAATTTATGCAGGATAACTCAAATCCCCCTGGTGAATTTGCTCAATAAAGTACTCTGGCATTGTTCCGGTCCACTTTTCCTTTATGACTCCATTTTCCAAGAGAACAGCAGTAGGTACGGCATTGATTCCTAACTTTTGCTGTTGCTTTTGTTCAGTTGGTACTATGGGATAATTTAATCCATAGCTGTCTACAAAATCTTGTCCTTCTTCAATTGTGTTTAATGCGATCATCCCGATCACGAACGGTAAATCATCTCGATAGTGAACTAAATTGAGAATATTCAACCAGTTCTTACAAGCTGGGCATTGAATCCCTAAAAAAACCACGAGTTTAGAACCAGACATAAATAATGTTGCATCAGAGTCTTCTCCGAACCATTCTGGTTTCCAAGTCCGGTTTGCTTTAATTGGGGTTAAATCAATATAGGGGCGACCGTTCTTCCCGTAATATTCTAGTGAACCAGAAGCTAAAGCACCGCTAGTAATTAGAGTAACTAATACCACTATCCACTGCCACAAAACTGTAGATTGATAGTTGCCAAAAAAAGCAGCAAATACTAATAGAGTAATATAAACAAGATTGAGAATTATACTTTGAATGGGAGTCACCTTCAGCCAACCGTTATAACATCCACAGTCCTCTGTGCGCCCAGTAAAAGTACTCCAGTAGGTGAGCACCGTTAGTCCAATCAATAACAGAATGCTGACGGGAATTAACTGTGATGGAAACACCCCTAAAATGAGAGCTACTCCTAAAGCACATTCAATGCCAGTAAACGTTAGGGTTGTCAATCTAATTGACTGAAATTCATGCAAAAGTCTGAGTGTGGCAATGTGCTCAAAAAATTTCCAAGGTTCTATAACTTTGGCAACACCAGTGAGAACAAAGACGATCCCTACCAGTACTGAGGATAGATTTACAATATCATTAAACATTTATATCAAAATTTTCATTAGAGAAATGGGTAGTATGAGTATTATACTCAACTTTTGACTTCTTTTTTGTTTTACTCAATCCGAGTTAATTCCTTAAAAGAGCCGTTTCGTAGCCATAAATAGTAGCGACAGGAGCTAGTTGACTTAGAGCCTAGACAAAAAATAATTTCAGTGCGATCGTGCAACGATTTTCTTGACAATTTCAAGCTAAAAGCATGAATATATTGCTTGTGTCATAGCTATCAAATGCCCAGAAAAGTGAAAAAAATTAGGATATGAACATTAGAACTAATTGATTGGTTGAAAAATGCAGAACCTTACTATACTCTGATTCAACCAGGTATGATCTAAATGTCAGTGGAATGGTTAGGAATCGTAAATTGTCACGTGCTATTTCAGATTTAGGTTGGCAAACATTTCGAGAAATGTTAACAGCCAAAGCTGAGAAGTATGGTAGAGATTTACGGGTAATTAACCGATGGGAGCCAACATCTCAAAGATGCTCGTGTTGTGGTAAAAAAGGTGGGAAAAAGGAACTCAATATTAGAGAATGGACTTGCCTTTTCTGTAATACTACGCACTATCGGCAACAACAACTGGGTATTCGCAACCAGGGAAGGGAACGCGAACCCACCGACGGTTACTAACACATACCGAATTTGGCAGTAGTAGCACGCCCGTATGTGAAATGTTAAAGGTGATAAAAGCCCATTCGACGGCGACCTGGTTTATTGGAGTTCAAGACTAGGGACACACCCTGAACTGTCGAGTCGAACGGCTAAGTTGTTAAAACAACAAAAGGGAAAGTGTCACTGGTGCGGATTAAGTTTCCAAAATTGGGATGTATTGGAAGTAGACCATACCATTCCTAAAGCTCTAGGCGGTAAGGATGAATACAAAAATCTACAACTATTGCATCGGCATTGTCACTCCGGAAAAGACCGCTATTGACCTGATAGAAATACGGAAGAAACAACACGCCCATAATTTTAAAAAGTTATGCCAGCAATGGGATAAGTATGAATGGGAGTGGGTGAACGATATCCCAATGGTTAAGGAAAAGAAACGGTCAGGAAGTCCCTCAGTGACAAAGGGAAACACTATTGAGTAGCCGTGTGCGGTGAAAGTCGCTCTTCTCGGTTTCGGATGGGAGAGGGAGTTTAGTAATAAATTCCCTCGACCCTAACGGATGGATGTCAAGGCTATACCTTGCAACAACCATAAAATATTGTGCCGTTTGTGGGTATGGGTTCACACCTATAGCCACGAGGACATAAGAAGTTAGAACCATAAGGAGTTGCAGTACAAGCTGACGCTGCAAACATTCTGTTAGCACAGATAGGTCTCGTTTGTCCCCCTCTTATTCTTTCTATCTCTTCCATTTGCAACTCGCGCAGCGTCATGGTGGTATCTTTCGACTTTGGGTCACTTTGTGCCTTTCTTAGTATCATTTTATGCCTCTTTTATTGGTTTAGTACTCTGTGCAGTTTGCTTTTGGTTTAGTCTCAGTTACATATACTAGACTACAATATATCATATCTTACCACAGAGGTATTTCCATTTATGTAACAAGAATTTTACATAGCTGTGTTCATTTGAGCAATTAGTGAGTGCATTAGCCATATTGACATTCTCCGCGAGTCAGGCGACGGAGATTCCTGCTTCACCGAGACAACTTACCAAGTAGATTTACATCTATCTGGCAGAGGTCGAACTCTCCACAGGCGTAATGAGTTGGGGTATGCCCTACCCTACTTAAACCAAGTGTCAAAATGTTGAGCGCGGCGTTATGATCCCGATCTAACACACAACCACATTTACAAATATGGGTTCTAGTGCTTAGAGTTTTTTTAACTACTGTTCCGCAGGTTGAGCAATTTTGACTTGTATATTGAGGTGGGACTGCAACTGTTACCTTCCCAAACACTTCACCAAAATACTCAATCCAGTCACGAAACATTGACCAGCTTGCATCACTAATTGACTTGGCTAACTTATGATTTTTGACCATGTTCCGTACTTGTAAGTCTATGCGCTTCGCGCAGGCTTCGCCAACGCGAACGGATAGCTTCGCGCTTCACATTCAGTAGTTAATTTATTGAGTGGTTAAGAAGGATAAATGTATTAACAATGCACTTGTCGCACTTGTCGCGATCGACGTTGAGTAAAATCAGGAACAGCAAAAAATAATAACTGCGCGTTGGCAGTTATAGGGTTTATGTTCTGCTCGTTATTTAGCCAGTAATTCAGATATGCGATAGCGCCAGCGCGCTCGCAGAGCTTCGCATATCTTCAATCCAGGGTATCGGCTATCTTTTCTGATTTTCCAGAGAATTAAGCTAAATCGTTGAGCTTCGTGAGAGAGGAGCGCGTGCGTATGCTTGCAGTTGAATTTGTAGATGTCACCAGGCTGAAGCGTAATGGTTCTTCTGTCGCCAGCTTGCCGATGGAAATCATAGCCAAACTCGGCTCTTGCGCCGAAGTTGATTCCAAAAGCTGTTTCTTCAGCATATGTGTGATCGCGATGCCAATCAATTCTGGCATCAGAATTTATCTCATTAGTTTTTCCGCCAAATGTTAGCAATGCTATTTGGCAGCCCGGATAGATCTTTTGTGCAATTTTCCAGAAAAACTCGTCAAAATATGCCTCGCTAGTTTCTGGAGGCGATTGTAGGTTGGCTTGATGAAAAAGCCATAGTCGATGCCTGTTGGGTGCGTATCGAGATACGTCTTTTTCCATTGAGCCAATAAGCTCGGTGCTTCTATTTATTAAAATTTCTTGGCTTTCGCTGTTGAGTCTGCCGATCATTTTTAGCATGGTTTTCAAGGAATGAAAGGTCAAAAAAAAACACCGTTAGGTGTTAATTTATTGTTTTAAATTGAGCATATTAATTGACTAGGCTTTCTGCTTTTTCAATCTCCTTCTTGAGATTATCAAGCATTTTTCTGTACTGTCTAAATGATATTCTCATAGTTTTTGGATGTGGTACTGGTGGTATATCGCTATCTTCTGCATATATACAGGGATCAATATACACTATCCTTTCTAGCTCTTTGTATATTGAGGCAGATCCCAATAGCACCAGATCATTTTTGACTGGGGTAAATCCTGATTCCTCTGCTAAATAATCGCAATCGTAGTATTGGTTGCCGACAAAGGTGTATGTGTCAGGGAAAACCTTATCAAAAGTTCTAGGTTTTTGGAACTTATCTATGATTACTTCTGCTTCTTCGTAAGCACTGATCGGGGTAAACCAACTTTCTTCGGCAAACCTTCCATTAATGAATGAGCAGATTTGCTGCTGGTTCATCTGTGGAACTTTTAATTTTAGTATTTCCATTTTTGGTCAATTAATGAATTCCTTTGTTACCCGAATATCCACAACAAATAGCGATAGCGGTAGTATTTAAGCTATAGAATTATTGTACAATTATTTTTAATTTGATATGCCTAAAAAACCACCGTTATTGTGTTACACGGTGGTTGGTTTATAAATGTTTGGTTAAACGTTATCCAGTTGTTAAATGAATCAATTAATAGTACAACTGTACCGCTAACTACTTCCTCAATTTAATTCCCTAGGAAAGCAGTAGAGTTTACTATTTTCCTAGGAAATTAAATCTGTTAATTGACTGATAGTAGGTATGTACTGTTTTTCTAAGGAATTAAAGTAGTAATTTTATTGGTAATACATTTGTACTATTTTCCTAGGGAATTAAATTGTGTGATAAAAGGTCAAAATTGTGGATTGATTTTAGTAAGAAATATAAAAAGTTGTAAAATTTGAGCGTCTGTAACCCTTATATTTACGTTGACGATAAAACCCCATCCTATGAGTGGGTGGGGTAGTTGATGTGAGCGTTTTTAATGGCAGCGAACGAAGGAGCGCCCTTGCAGCTTCGCTGCCCTGCTTTAAACTTTTGTGGCTACAGATTCTTGATTAGATTCTTTGGGTTTACGCTCAAATGTAGTAATGCTGGCATTCTCTAGCACAAAACCATCTTTAGTGCGGCTGCCCATTTTACCTGCGAT
>JBARVL010000111.1:0-5078 GCA_049646245.1 Crinalium sp.
TCATAACAGATGTCTGGTTGCGCCCTGTTCCCAGCTTCACTCTCCAAGAATCGAGCTTGGTCGGTGTGGGCAGATAGGGAGTCATGCCTGAGTCTGGCAGAAGGGACTTGCACCCTTATCAGACCGAAAGTTCAGCCTTTAATTGACAGTAATCTGCTGTCAGGCTGGAAGTGCTATGTACGGGCTTTCACCGTGATTCACACTTCAACGAATCGCACTCGCCTTCTTCATCAATCATGTACATCCCAGTTACGTCATCAGTGCTATCGTTGTCGAGTGCTTTGGGATTTTGAAAATAAAATGTTGCCGTGCCTTGACTGCCATCGCGAGAACGGGTTAAGCGCACATCAGGTACTACTTCTTCAGTGACACCTATAGAAAACTGGATTTCAGCCATAATGTGACTAAGGTTTATATGGGAAATTTTTACTATTTTCTCATCATATAGAACCACAAGGCTTTATGAAAGAGGGTGTTTGGTGATTGGTTGTTTTTTATAAAGGCAGATGTAGACTAAGATTTTTAATCAGCTTCGCGTTCTAGCAGTAATGTCACTGGACCATCATTCTCAATTGATACTTCCATCATTGCGCCAAATTCCCCTGTTTCGACCCGCAAGCCACTTTTACGCAACTTTTCAACAAAATTTTCATACAGCGATCGCGCTTTTTCTGGGGCTGCTGAACGGTCAAAGGAGGGACGACGACCTTTGCGACAGTCGCCGTAGAGGGTAAATTGGCTAACTACCAGTAATTCTCCACCAATTTCTTGTACTGATTTTTCCCAACGTTGATTGCTATTTGGATTACCTGGAAATAAGCGTAATTCTAAGCATTTACGCGCCATCCACTCAAGTTCTGCCTCTGTATCAGTATCAGCAATACCTACCAGTAAATTTAACCCTTGTCCAATTTTACCGACGACATTACCTGTAATTGTTACTTGGGATGATTTAACTCGCTGGATCACAACTCGCATTAATTCTTACCATTAGATGTATTTAGGAAGATTATTATACTTTTGGCAAAAATCAGTTATACCATCTGTGTGCATCTGTGTTTATCTGTGGTTAAATATCCAAAAGTCTATAGGGGGGAACTTCAAAGTCCCCCTTTCTAAGGGGGATTTAGGGGGATCTAGAAGTAAATCCTAATTTTGAAACCATTTGCAACAAAACCTTTAAAAAAGCTGACAGAGGGATAGCTGACAGAGGAACCGCTAGAAAAAGCACATCAACTATTTAGATAAGTTGATGTGCTGCAATTGCTGTTAAATCAGCTTGAATCTAGCTATTTACCGAAGCCTTTACCACGAGTGGTAGAAGGGAGACAGACGCAAGCTTGGATTTGCGATCGCAACTTATCATGATCCAAATTTTGACCAATCAACACAAGTTGGGTTTTAGGTTGACCTTTCCACTCTTCATCATCAATTGAAAACCGCTTACCGCATAAATGAAATACATGGCGCTTGGGACTTTCATCAAACCACAAAATACCTTTAGCGCGGAAAACATTTTCCGGCAATTGATTATCTAAGAAATACTGAAATTTCCTAATTGATAAGGGTTTATCGCTTTGGAAAGAAATCGAGGTAAACCCGTCATTTTCCAAGTGATGCGAGTGATGGTGATGCTCATGCTCGTGATCGTGAGTACAATGCCCGTGATCGTGATCGCAGCTACTATGATCGTGGTGATCGTGATGTTCATCACCATGATCTGACTGTTCAGGTTCAAAATATTGCTCAGATTCAAACAAACCAACGCTGAGAATTAAGGGCAGATTTACTTGCGCCTTAGTAGTGCGTAAAATTCTAGCATCAGCTTTGAGATCGCGAATTCTGACTTCTAACAAATCTAAGTCTGCTTCATCCACTAAGTCAGTTTTGTTGAGCAGAATAATATCACCGTAGGCAATCTGGCTATTTGCTGCTTCGCTGTTAAATAGATCCACACTAAAATTAGCTGCATCTACAACAGTAATGATGGAATCTAGGCGAGTCATTTCTCGCAATTCCGTACCTAAAAAAGTCAGTGCAACTGGCAAAGGATCAGCCAAACCTGTTGTTTCTACTACCAAATAATCGATCTGATCTTCACGTTCCAGCACTTTGTATACTGCTTCAACCAAATCATTATTAATGGTGCAGCAGATACAACCGTTGCTGAGTTCCACCATATCTTCTCCGGTGGTGACTATCAACTCATTATCAATACCAATTTCGCCAAACTCGTTGACTAAAACTGCTGTTTTTACACCTTCTTGGTTGCTGAGAATATGGTTAAGAAGCGTGGTTTTACCGCTACCGAGAAAACCAGTAATAATCGTAACTGGTAGACCTAGTTTAGGGGCATCCATTACTGGGGATTGGTCAGGTTTAACTGCTGATTGCATAGCGTGGCTGTCAAAAACGTCTATTTATACGGTTCTCTCTTCATTATTGCGGATATTATTTAGCTTGAACCGACAGAAGCCCCACGTCATAAACGAAGTGAGGCGTGGAATGAATGGCGGGACAAAAACGAGGTACACCCCCGACCTAGACCTAGATTAACCGTCGGTTAACGCTCTTAGCGGGGTGTCCGAGTTTTTGTCAATCTCTGGAGTTGGTAACGAGTCAATAAGCTCTTCAATCACTTGGGTCATAGTCTTATCGGCTTGAACAGCACATAACTGTAACTTATGAAAACGTCGCTCGGACATCCTCAACCTTAATTGTTTGTTTTTCATTTTGGTTACACAATGGTTATACATTTGCGCTAACATAAGTGTACCAGGAGGAAAACAAATGAGGACAGCATATCAATACAAACTACGACCAACGAAACAACAAGCGCAAGAAATAGACAGATGGTTATCTATGCTTTGCGCCCAATATAACTATTTGTTGGCGGATAGATTTAATTGGTATGAACAAAACCGGAGTCCTATTAATGCTTGTTCTCTTATTTGCTACTTACCAGAACTCAGGGACAATCCAGACTATTACTTCCAAAAGAAAACATTACCTGAACTTAAAAAGACACATCCTCATTACGGTGAAATCTATTCTCAGGTTTTGCAAGATGTAGTTAAACGAGTTAAGGTAACATTTGATAGATTCCTTAAAGGTGACAGTAACGGTAAACGTAGTGGAAAACCTCGATTTAAAGCCCGTAACCGCTACCGCACATTCACTTATCCCCAGATGAAAGATGGGTGTTTGCAAGGTAATTTAATTAACTTGCCAATGTTCGGCAAGGTTAAAATTGTCCTGCACCGTGCTATCCCTGACGGATTCAAAATCAAAACTGCATCTGTCACTAAAAAGGCTGATGGGTTCTACATCACACTTTCCTTGGAAGATGCCACTGTCCCGGAAATCAAACCAGATTTCAACCCTAATAAAATTGGTGGAATTGATGTAGGTTTAAAGGACTTTTTAACAACTTCCCAGGGTGAAACTGTTGCTATTCCTCAACATTACCGTAAAGCTCAAAAACGGTTAAAGGTAATTCAGAAACGGTTGTCTCGCCGTAACAAAGGAAGTAACAGAAGATTAAAAACAATAAAGCAACTAGGAAAACAACATAAAAAAGTTGCTGATAAACGCCGAGATTTTCATTTTAAAACGGCTAACAACTTATTGAAAAAATACGATGTTATTGCGGTTGAAGATTTGAATGTGAAAGGACTTGCTCGTACTAGATTAGCTAAATCTGTGTTGGACGCTGGGTGGTCAAGCTTTCTAAATATACTGACAAACAAAGCCGAAAATGCTGGTTTGTTAGTTGTCCCAGTTAGCGCCCATAACACTTCGCAAGATTGTTCTAATTGTGGTGAGAAAGTACCTAAAAAGCTGCATGAACGCTGGCATGATTGTCCACACTGTGGATGCAGTCTAGACCGCGATTATAATGCAGCGATAAATATAAAAAACAGAGCCGAGGGTCATCCGGTTCTTAAAGCCAAGAGCCTCCTTACGCAATAGCCGGATTGTCTTGGAAGCCCACACTGTACTTGGTACTCCAAATCAGTGATGGGAGATGTCACCTATATCCTTAAATAATTTCACACATTGCAATTATGACGTTAAACCTTTACAACACTCTCTCTCGTAGCAAAGAACCTTTTGAGCCGCTAGAACCTGGTAAGGTGCGGATGTATTACTGCGGCGTGACGGTTTATGACTACTGCCATTTGGGTCATGCACGCGCTTGCATTGTTTGGGATGTAGTACGCCGCTATTTGCAGTGGCGGGGGTATGATGTGCGGTTTGTGCAGAATTTTACTGATATTGATGACAAAATTCTTAACCGCGCTAGGGAAGAAGGTTCTTCAATGGAAGAGGTAGCGGAACGCTATATCCAAGCTTATTTTGAGGACATGAAGCGGTTAAATGTCAAGGATGCTGATGAGTATCCCCGCGCTACTCATACTTTGGATGGAATTAAGCGTTTAATTCACGATTTGGAAAATAAAGGTTTTGCTTATCCCGCAGAAGGTGATGTTTATTATGCGGTGCGAAAGTTCCCCGAATATGGCAAGCTTTCTGGTCGCAAGTTAGAGGATTTACAAGCTGGGGCGAGTGGTCGGGTTGAGGTTGAAGAGGAAGACACTAAGAAACAAGACCCATTTGATTTTGCTTTGTGGAAGGGTGCAAAAGAAGGGGAACCTGCTTGGGAATCTAGTTGGGGTTCAGGTCGTCCAGGTTGGCATATTGAATGTTCGGCGATGATACGCGAAGCCTTCGGCGGGTCGCAAGGCGACCAACGCTTAGGTGTAACAATTGATATTCATGCTGGTGGTGCTGATTTAATTTTCCCTCATCACGAAAATGAAATTGCCCAATCAGAAGCGGTGACAGGTAAACCTTTAGCGGCTTTCTGGTTACATAACGGGATGGTAACGGTGAATGGGGAGAAAATGTCTAAGTCTTTAGGCAATTTTATTACTATTCGCGAGTTATTAGATCGTCCAACTGAGCCAATGGCAATGCGGTTGTTTGTGTTAACGGCACAGTATCGTAAGCCGATTGATTTTAGTGAAGATGCGATCGCAGGTGCTACTAATGGTTGGAATACTCTTAAAGAAGGT
>JBARVL010000112.1:0-18459 GCA_049646245.1 Crinalium sp.
TCAAAATATACCTGTGCTTTATCTCCAAATCTTCCTTGGATCATATTCTGCCACTTACCCCAGTTTCATTAATTCCAAAAATATGATGAATGACATTAGGGTACTTTTCACGAGCTTTTCGACTCGCTACTTCTTGATCTGGATCGATAAAATAATCTCCACTATCCGGCTCAATCGCAATGTACCAGCCATAATATTTATCAAGCAGTTTGGGTTTTAGTTGCTCGTAAATTGCCCAGCAACGTTCGTAGAAGGCTTGTTGTCTTGCTCTATGTTGGGCTTTTTGTTCTTCTGTCCATTGAATTTCTGGAAATACGCGCCCTCTGCGTCTAATGCGTTCTGCTGTTGGTTTGTTCATAGATTTATTCCTTGTTAAGCTTGACTATATTTGCATTATAAAGTTTTTAGCTATTCCCCCACAAATATTGACATTTGTATGAGATAAAATTTAAAATTTGGTAAATTGTGTCACATCTTTTAAACGCTGATGAATTACATTTTGTAGGGCGGGTTTAATTGAGATTTTTGTACGATACTTAGATGTATATCAACCCGCCCCTACAATCAGATTTAGGCGATCGCCAAAAATACGATAGAGCCTAAATCTATCGAGTCAAAGCTTTTAAAAACCTTTGCATATTGGTGAATACTCCTGGTTTTTTAGGTTTTATTTGCTCGGCTGTTTCAGTGTTGCTGCTAGTAGTTGGGGTAGTGGCTTTGATCAGAATTTGATCTAGTGTTTCTCCGACAGGTTTTTGAGTTTCTTCGGCAATTAAATTATAGTCGTCGTTAGTTTCAAGCCAAACTTGCCAGGGGGAGGGATGAGAGCGAAATAAGGCTGCGCCTTCTAGTGGTCTAATGTAATAACTGGAGTAAAGAGTACTGATAAAGCGATCGCGCAATTGACGTGCAGCGTAACCAATACCAACAACTGCCGCATCTTCTAAGCGAGGAACGAATAATATTACTGGGCGATCGCCTGCGGCATTACATAATTGTTCTACTTGGGCAATTTCTACCGCCGAAGGCTCAATTAGTAAGAAAATCTGATCTTCTTCCTCAATTTTATTCTGTACTGAACTTCTGCTGCTGCCTAAGTCGGATATTTTAAAGGGTACTTCTCCCCAGTCACGACGAGCCAGAGCAGCAGCGCCCGCATCAGTAAAGAATACTTTCAGTTTTGAACCGTATTCTTCCAATTCTGGGATAAATTGCGATGCTACAGGCATGGTTTTGAGTTCTGGAAACACCAATTCAACCATCAGGCGGGTGTTACCATCTGCGATCGCGGTTTTGGTAGCAACACGGGCTTGGGCGATCGCTTCTTCTAGAGTTTTAGGTAGTTCTGCCATTGTTTCAATTATCAATTATCAATTATCAATTATCAGTAATAAAGGCATTCAGGAATCATTAGATGCTGACGGCTGACGGCTGACGGCTGACGGCTGACTTTTCTTGTCAAACCCTGCTACCTCAGCAAGCGTATATAAAGGTCTGCCTTTTATTTCTTCATAAATGCGCCCGATATACTCACCTAAAATGCCAATACTGACTAACTGCACTGCTCCAATAAAAAATACTGCCACAATCAGTGCTGCATATCCAGTTAAAGTCGAACTACCAGCAAAAAAACGCCAATATATGACTAATAAAGCCATAATTATTGCTATAATTGCTGATAGCAAACCGACATAAGTTGAAAGCCTTAATGGTACTCTTGAGAAAGATACAATACCATTAACTCCTAAACCTAAAGATTTACGAAAACTATATTTAACATCGCCAGCAAAACGCGGATCTCGCTCAAAACCAATGGCGGTTTGTTGAAAGCCAACCCATGCTCGTAGTCCTCTAATATAGCGATTGCGCTCTGGCATGGAATTTAACACATCAACCACTTGGCGATCCATTAAACAAAAATCCCCAGTATCGGTGGGAATCTCAACATCTGCTAAATTTTTGAGAATGCGATAAAAAGTATAAGCCATGAAGCGTTTAAACCAACTTTCTTGATGGCGTTGAGTTCTTTGAGCGTACACTACTTGATAACCTTGTCGCCATTTTTCCACCATATCTGGGATTAACTCTGGCGGATCTTGTAAATCTGCATCTAATACAATTACTATTTGACCACGAGCAAAATTTAAACCAGCCGTGACTGCTATTTGATGACCAAAGTTACGCGCAAAACTTAAATAACAAACTCGCTGATCCTGTTGATGTATTTCCCGAATTAATTTTAAAGATTTGTCACGACTACCATCATTGATTAAAACTAATTCAACTGTACCGTCAAGGCGATCCATTACAGCACTAACTCGACGGTACAGTTCTAAAATTGTTTCTTCTTCGTTATATATAGGGATAACAAATGAATACTTAGTAAGCATTATATTCAGCGCAAAGCTAAAGCTGGTAGTAATCTTATCAAGATTTGCTGAATAACCATTGTTACCCAATCTATATCTGCTTCAGTAGTGTCACGCCCTAGTGTGAGACGAATTGCTCCCAAAGCTTCGCGATCGCTATAGCCCATTTCTAATAAAACTTTACTAGGGCTAAGTTTACCACTGTTGCAAGCAGCACCAGCACTAATAGCAATGCCAGCAAGGTTTAGTTGTCGTACTAAGGTTTTGCCCGTCAGTTGTTCACCAGCATCAGTAATACAGAAACTAACATGATGGGGTAATCTCTGGATTGGGTGTCCAGTTGGCTTTAAATTAGGGTTGTTAGCTAGTTGATCAAATAAGCGATCGCGCAATTTAATTAAACGGTGCATCTCTAATTCCATTTCTTGGGCAGCTAATTGGGCAGCTACTCCAAATCCAGCGATCGCTGGGACAGCTTGAGTACCAGATCGGGTTAGCTTTTCTTGTCCACCGCCAGCTAACAACGGTACTAACTTTAATCCAGGTCGCACATACAGCGCCCCAGCACCTTGAGCGCCATAAAATTTGTGGCTAGAAATAGAGAGCAGATCTACAGGTAACTGTTGCACATCTATCGGCATTTTTCCTGCTACCTGCACAGCATCGGTGTGAAATAATACCCCACGATCGCGGGCAATTTTACCTAAACTTGCAATGGGTTGTAATGTTCCAACTTCACTTTGACCGTAAATGATTGAAACCAATGCTGTATTTGGTTGCAAAGCATTCTTGAAATCTGTTTCGCTCACCCTTCCCCAAACATCCACAGGTAAACGAGTTACTTCCCAACCCGTTTCTTCCAGCAACCGCACTGATTCTGATACGGCTGAGTGTTCAACAGTAGAAATAATTAAATGTTGGGGTACGACGTACTTTCTGGCAATTCCCATAATTGCCAGGTTGTCGGCTTCTGTACCACCAGAAGTAAAAATAATTGATTCTGGATCGGGCGCGTTGAGCAATTGGGCTACTTGTAGTCTTGCCCGTTCTACTAATATTGATGCTCGTTGCCCCCACTCATGTAAACTCGATGGGTTGCCCCACTGTTGAGTTAGGGCTTGCTGCATTGCTGCAACTACCTCTGGTCTAGGTGGAGTGGTGGCGCTATAATCTAGGTAAACTTGCATAGTTATACTATACCAATTTGCATTTATATATAGTGGCTCTGAGTTTACTCCCTTCCCACTAAAAGATTACCGATCATATTCTTCTTCTTCCTTGGCGTTCTTGGAGTCTTGGCGGTTTTTCCTATAGGTATTCTTTGGGTGGAAAGGGAGTAATCATTGTTAATTGTTAATTGTTAATTGTTAATTGTTAATTGTTAATTGTTAATTGTTAACTGCCTGGTTTACAAATGTTGTAGTCTTCGTGTGACAATACTTCTTTGGGTACTAGGAAATCACCGCAGTCGCGGCAAAGCATTCGATAGTTGCGTGTTACAGGAATGCTAACAACCAAGCGGTTATGGCGTAAGCGTTTCCCCCCAAATTCTCGATAGCTTTTTTGTTCTTGTAATGCACTAATAATCGAACGTGCTTTTAATACTACATGAGTGGGTAGATTTGTTAAATCAATCGGATCTTGCGCGAAAGTTTGCTCCCACTGCTTTTTTTGCTGTTGTTTTTGTTGCAATACTAAGCTTTCTTTAAGACAGCGATGGCAGGTCTGACCATATCCTCTATGACCACAGGGAAAGAGCTTTTTTCTTCTTGACATAAAACCTAAATTTATGCTCAGACCTGCACGCATACTCTACTCTTACTTCATGGGCGATCGCGCCTGACGTGAGAATATTGATGAGACGGGAACTCTATTTGCTTGCAGTTTTATAGTATTTCTATTAAACCTGATTTTTGATAATCCTTATAAGTATATGGGTATGACCAGTGACCAATGACCAAAAAACGACCTAGAACCACCGCCCAGGCGAAAAAATCGCTATTTCTCTTTAAGTCTGTCATCATCTGCTTGTGTTGCGCTTTATTACTGGGGTTGGCTTTCAATGCTTTTAAAGCAGTGCAGCCTCAAAACTCCCGCCTCAAGCCATTACCTCAAGATCTTTTAGTTCAGGTTTATTTTAACCATTCAGAAGCATCAGATTATACAGAACCTTACCGCCAGAAACAACGCACTGGGGATAATTTAGAGCAAATAATCGTTGATGCGATCGCCAATGCTAAGTCTACTATAGATGTGGCGGTTCAAGAGTTAAGATTACCTAAAATTGCTCAAGCACTGGTAGATAAACACAAAGCTGGCGTAAAAGTACGGATAATTTTAGAAAATACTTATAGCCGTCCTTGGAGTACATTTATTACAAATGAATTAGCACAACTTCCACAGCGAGAACAACAGCGTTACCAAGAATTTAAAAAGCTTGTAGACCGTAACAATGATGATCAGTTAACCTCAGATGAAATTAATCAAGGCGATGCCTTGGTGATGCTGCAAAATGCAGGTATCCCCATAATTGATGATACGGCTGATGGTTCTAAAGGTAGCAACTTAATGCACCACAAGTTTATAGTTGTAGATGGGCAAACCTTGATTGTCACTTCAGCTAATTTTACAACTAGCGACATTCACGGCGACTTTACTAACCCTAATAGTCAAGGTAATGCTAACAATTTAGTTAAAATAAACAGTGATAAATTAGCATCTCTGTTTACTCAAGAATTTAACTTGATGTGGGGTGACGGGGTAGGAGGTCAGCCAGATAGTACGTTTGGCGTTAAGAAGCTATTTCGCCCAGCCCAACAAGTTAAAGTAGGAACTACTACCGTTACTGTGGGATTTTCCCCTGCTGCTAAAACTATACCTTGGAACCAAACCACTAATGGTTTAATTGGTGAAACTGTGGGTCAATCTCTGCAAACAGTAGATATGGCATTGTTTGTTTTTTCAGATCAGCTTATTGCCAATATTTTAGAAATTGATCAGAAACGAGGTGTAAAAATCCGCGCCTTAATTGATCCACAATTTGCCTATCGGAGTTATAGTGAAGGGCTAGATATGATGGGTGTGGCTTTAAGTGATAAATGCCAGTATGAAGCAAATAATTATCCTTGGCAATCTCCTATAAATACAGTCGGTATACCTCAGTTACCCCAAGGCGACTTACTCCATCATAAATTTGCAGTTGTAGACAAGCAAATTGTAATTACGGGGTCGCATAATTGGTCTGAAGCTGCCAACACTGGTAATGATGAAACTTTGTTAGTAATTAATAGCGGTACTGTTGCTGCTCATTTTGAGCGTGAGTTTGAGCGACTTTATAGCACTGCTGTTAAAGGTGTACCAGTGTCAGTACAGCAAAAAATTAAGGCGCAGCAACAACAATGTCCACAATTAGCGATCGCATCTAGTTTAAAGTCTACAACCCAGGAGAGCGAGAAAACAGCGAAACCTTACCCCCAACCCCAAGAAAGTATTGAAAGCAGGGGAGACTATAGCACTCCTACTGCTACAAGTACGCCAGTAAGCGTTCAAAAAGTTAACTTAAATACTGCTAGTTTGGAAGAATTAGAAGCTTTGCCTGGAGTTGGAAAGAAACTGGCTGAAAGAATTATTGAAGCGCGTCAACAAAAACCTTTTACTTCCTTGGAAGATTTAGACCAAGTACCAGGGGTTGGTTCAAGTTTAATGCAAAAATTGAGCGATCGCGTGACTTGGTAAGCTCTGTAACAATTAAAAAAGCGGGTTAGTGACTAACCCGCTTGCTATGCCTAAAGAAATTTTGAACTAAAACGCCTCCTTTGTCTTTGCTTACACAGCTAGTCAACTTGAAAACGTCCCATCCCTCGGACATATTTTGCTACTCCTTGCAGATAGATTAACTATTAAGCTGTTTCCATCCAATCGTAAATTCTGTCTAATTGCTCCAGCGTTACTAAACCATACCGCCAAAGAATCATCGGTAAAGGTCCAGGATCTTGCTCTACATATTTAAACGCGATCGCCATCGAAGATGAAGATATATGTAAATCTTCCTGTAAAAATCGCACCAATTTAGAATAGCTTGCAGATTGCATCATGTTTGTCACCACCTTTGATTAACTTAATTTTGTAATGAAACCCAGAGCTACTAAGTCCTCAGTAGCCAGTTTGTTAGTTGTCCACTGTTAACCGAATCTTAATCTAATTTTCGCTCTTCAATCTCCCTGGCAGATGTGTTTGAAATCACTCGCTTTAAGAGATCTTTATAACGATGCTTTTCGAGCCGTTAATGAGGCGCGATCGCTGTTTTGTGTGAAAAAATCCAGTTTGCGCTTTCTGAGATACTTATTACAGGCATTCAGCCGTCAATCAGATCATTTCCCTGCGCTTGGTTAATCTATCTTACTTAAACTTGGGCAATTTATATTAAGTTAAGATTTATTTAATTTTTCCACCCAGCCAATTTAAACCCTTTCTAAAACTAACGAGCTTAACACTCCTTAACACTAGGGAAAATTTTCCCAAAAGCGGTGTTGATCAACAATATGATTGTTTAGACCAAAATCCGATTAAGATTAACAATAAATTAACTATTTCTGTAGTAACTCTGTCTTACGAAAGACTACTAAATTTTTTGGGAAAAACTTAATAATACAACAAATGATTGCTGATCTTAATTAGATGGATCTTCCTTAGTAGATAGTTTTTGAAGAGTAATGCGATCGCCCGCCTTCAACCCTAATTCTCCAGCCAGTCCTCCCCGCAGTTCAATTACTTGGTCGATAGTTTTACTTGAAGGATAGTTAAGACAAGGCTCGCTTTTGCAAGGAAGCGCATTAATAGCGATCGCTTGCACTACTCCATTTCGCAAAAATACCATATCTAAGGGGATCAGCGTATTCTTCATCCAAAAAGCCACAGGTTGTGGCGGATTAAAATTAAATAGCATACCTTGGTCATCTGGTAAAGATGTCCGATACATTAAACCAATTGCTTGTTGCTCTTGCGTTTGAGCAACTTCTAACTTAATTGTTTTACCTGCTATAACTGCTGTAGCTGAAAATGGTAATTTTTGACCTTGGTTTGGTGTTGATGACACAGGTGAAGGTGAGGGTAGCTGTTCAGTAGTTGTCTGATTTGGTTGAGATGAAGTTGGTGCTGAACATCCCAACAGCATAATCCCCAATATTGTTACTAAGACCTTGATCTGATGATTCACGCTTGTTTCCTTTATCAAAATTTCTGGGTTGAAAACCCCTTAATTCTACTAAGGCTTTGCTAAATTAGAGAAGGAACACAGGTTGAAAAACCGCTACCTTAAGCCCGATAACTGTGGTTCGACTAGGGGAAATGTTACGATACCACTTAAGTGAGTAGAAAACAAAAGTTCCAACAGGGTAACGAGTTCCTGTCTAAACATAGTGCAGTAACCAATCAACATTGGTGAATGAATAAGTAAAAGTTTTTGTCGTAAGACAGGTAGGGTAGGGCATACCCAAACCTCGGTTGAAATACCGAAACGCTTGGAGAGCCATCCACTAACAGGGCATCTAGATGACAATGGATATTCTAGTAAGCTCGGATGGGACATAACCGTGTAAGACCTAAGTAAGGGCAACCTAAAAGGGCAGTGGTTAGCTCAAGAATCCCCGACGTTCTAAGGCGGTGGAGTGTCAAATCTAGTGGGTATTGATTCTAACCTATGATCGTCGAATCATTGACTATTACCCAAAAAATTAGTTCCTACTTACTAAGAGGCTATCTTTCAAAATAATTAATCCCAGAAAATATCTGCGTTTATCTGCGTTTATCTGCGGTTAAAACCTTTTAAAAGAACTATGAAACATAGACTCTAACTCTCCCGCAAAACGTAGCCCACACCACGCACTGTTTGAATTAAACGCTTTTCACCTTCCACTTCAATTTTCAGGCGCAGGTAGCGGATATATACTTCGATCACATTTGACTCGCCGATAAAGTCATATCCCCAAACATTTTCTAAGATTTGTTCGCGGGTTAAAACTTCACGAGGATGAGACATTAAGAATTTTAACAACTCATACTCTTTCATTGTTAGGTCAATCATGCGGTTATTACGCATTGCTCTACGGGTACTAAGATCTAAAATCAGTTCCCCAAAGCGTAATTGTTCAGTACTTCCTTCTTCTGGCTTGAGGTAGAGGCGGATTAGTTGTAAAAAAGCTTCTGTCCGATAAGGTTTCAGGAAATAATCATCAGCACCAGCATTAAGACAAGCTTCTCGATCTTCTACTGAATCACGAGCCATCAATAATAGCATAGGGACTCTGCTGCCTGTATTTCTAATTTGAGTACACAATTTTAAGCCAGATTCCCCTGATAATGCGCGATCAACAACTATCATTGCAGGTTGAAGTTCACTAACTTGATGAAAACCAATCACAGCATCAGACGCGACAACTGGTGTAAAACCTGCTTCTGTTAAGTCTAGACTGACTCGTTGAGCTAAAGCTTCATCATTTTCTACCAGCAATATACAGGGATTTTGGTCAAGAACAATCATAGATCTACCTCAACTATTGAGTAAGCGATCGCTTTTTTGGTTGCTCAAGTACTTCCATCAGTTATAACTAATGCAGCTACTCAAGCGTATACCTAAGTATTATTGCTTAAAGATTTTAGCAAGGCGTGCGATCGCCAACATTAATCAGTTACCTACTTGATTTCTGATCCACTCACGAAATAAACGAATTAAACTTGTTTCGCCCATAGTCTTTTTCATCTCCAAAAATCTCATCACATCAGCAGAGGTTATTTGGGGTAAACTTGCAGAGCGATCGCACTCTTGATAATTCTTATCTTGTAACTGATAAATTATTAAACGGCTACCATCATAGCGCCAAACTTCAAACACACCTAAATCTGCATATAGTTCTAATCTGTTAATCGAACTACTGGTAATATCAATTTCAATCACTAAATCTGGCGGTGGATATAGCTGAAGATCAATTTGTTCTATTTCTCTAACTATTCTTTCGTTTTGAATGTAATAACACTGATCTGGTTCTAAACCCCGCACTAAATCTTCCCGTTTGCAAGTACGAGAACCTAAACTGCGAATTTCAATATTTAATTCTTCTGTTAATGTTTCCACGAATCGACCAATAAGCTTTTTATAACTTTCATGTTGGTCTAATGGAGTCATAATTTCTAATTGTCCATGATCGTAAGTCAGGCGAATGCCTGGTGCTTCCTCTACATCTTTTAGCAAAGCTTCATAAGTTTGCCAAGAGATATTTTTCAGCGTAACTTTGCTAGAATTTTGGATCAGCGTAGTTGCCATAAACATCCTCCACTATTGGCAAGCGATCGCTTAGTATTGCACCCACTAATCCTAACTTAACAGGAGGTTCATTTTGTCTAATCGGCGTTATTTCTTACAAAAACTCCTCAAAGCTAGTCTGGGTGCAACTGCCCTACAACTCTTTGACTTTGGACAATTATCAGCCGGAAAAATAGCTTTAGCAGAGTCTACTAATAGTGAGAATATTACACAGTTAAATTTATTCCCCCGTCTGGTGTACGACTACCTCAGTCCTGTATTAAATGGATTAGGAGAAGGGGTAGGTTCATTTTATCGTGGAGTAGGAGAAGGTGCGGGAAATATAGTGCGTGGATTTGGAGAAGGAGTAGGACAAGGATCAGGAGATGTTGCTCGTGGCGTAGGCGAAGGGTTGAGAGTCAGGCTAAGAGATGTGATTTCTAATGAAAAAGGTAAACAAAAAATTCTTGAGTACGCTGTCGATCAAAATGCCCAAAAACAACGAGAAATCATTGAATTAATCCGCGATTCGCTACGGGAATATCAAGCAAAGGCAATTGATTTGAAGCTGACGGAAATTCAATCTAATTGGGATTTAGAAAACTGGGCAGGAATTCTCAGCCGTCAGGAAACCGAAAATTTATTGAAAGATAAAAAAAACTGTCTGCTTGTCTTATTTTCACCACCAAATATTAGTTCTGATGCTCCTCTCTCCATTCGTAATAATTTGCTGATCGAGCTAGAAAGTGTAGGAACAACCCTAGCGAAATATTATCCTGAGCGCAGCAAGCAATACGCAGTTAAGTTTTATAGTAGATACTTCAAGCGTCCTATTGGTGACATTATCGTAGAGCAGTTACATGGAATTTTAGCTCCTATACCTACGGCGATTTTTTACATGGATGTCACCGACTATGCTTGTCGCTTCAATGTGGGTTATTGGGGCATACAGAGCCAAGATGTTACGATTGTTTCTAGTCCTTTATGGAATTGGGAAAGGACAAAAGAACAATTAATGTCTTCAGGACTTGATCAAGTAGCATCTCTCCGAAGTATTCGTCAGTCAATGGTTAATAGTAATCAACTACTAGCATCTTATTTAGTAGATTCTTACTATCTCAATCTCGATCCCTATTATCAACTGCAATTTTCTAACGTGAGTGCCGATTTAGTGCAGGAGTTGACTAATGATTTAGCACAGAAAGGCGTTGCCCAAGAATCCATCAAGCCCTACTTTGTGCAGCTTCAGGGAATTCAGCAACAAGAGCAGCAAGTTTATGAACAAGAATTAAAAGCAGTAGCATGGGAAATTAAAGAGGAAGAAACCATTAAAACCAATGCTCAAAAATGGAAATTAACACGCACCATTGAAGCGCATCATAATTATGTTAATGGTATTGCCATCAGCCCTGATGGAGAAACAATAGCAAGTGCAAGCGGTGATAAGACTATCAAACTTTGGAATCTCAAAACTGGAGAGTTAATTAGGACTCTCAGTGGGCATTCAGATTGGGTTAAACCTGTTATATTTACTCCAGATAGTCAGACACTTGCTAGTGCAAGCGGTGATAAGACTATCAAACTTTGGAATTTAAAAACCTCAACTTTGAACGGACATTCAGAAACAGTTTGGTCTCTGGCAATAAGTCCTGATGGACAGATTCTTGCTAGTGGCAGCTACGACGATACTATTAAGCTCTGGAATCTGAAAACGAGGCAGCTAATTCGGACTTTGAGTGGACATTCAAATGACATTTATGCTGTTGCCTTTAGTCCCGATGGCTCGATGTTAGCTAGTGGCAGTGACGATAAAACAATTAAATTATGGAATCTCAAGATAGGACAACTTATTCGTACTCTTCAGGGTCATTCCGATTCGATTTTTACTGTGGCTATTAGTCCTGATGGACAAACACTAGCCAGTGGGAGTCCAGACAAAACTATTAAACTATGGGACATGAAAACAGGAGAACTAATCCGCACCATTGCAGGGCATTCGGATTGGGTTGAATCTGTTGCTTTCAGTCCTGACGGCAAGATGTTAGCTAGTGGCAGTGACGATAAAACAATTAAATTATGGAATCTCAAAACAGGGGAAGTCGTTCGCACTCTTGAAGGACATTCAAATTGGGTTTTGTCTGTCGCTTTCAGCCCCGATGGACACACTTTAGTGAGTGGTAGTGCTGACTACACTATCAAAATTTGGCGAGATATTTAGCTGAGGCTTTGACAAGCACCTTTAATTTCTGGAGATGTCTAATTGAAAATTAAGCCCGCGCAGGCGGGCTTTGCTTGTATAGCTGCACCCTTCAGGGTGTCAGCATTTTTCAACGCCGCCCTTTGACGGGGGGGGGTTCCTACGGCAACTCTACAGAAGTAGGCTTGGCAATATGAGGCAAACCCCAACCCAACTTTTCCCGTAAAATCTTGAAAAACTCCGGCGATTGTAACCTAATAAACCGAGCATTATAGCGCGATCGCTCTAAATGTACCTGATCTTCTGGCAACACATAACACCCTGCATTCCCATCAACCACCATCACCAAACGATTAGTAATCGCTGGATAAATAGTGACAGGTTCAGTATCCGCAAACACCAAAGCGCGAGAAGCCAAAGAATGTGGACAAATAGGAACCAACTGTAAAGCAGCTACACCAGGCGCTACAACTGGACCTCCAGCACTCAAAGAATAAGCCGTCGAACCCGTTGGCGTTGACACAATTATCCCATCTGCCGCAATATCCACCATCGCATGGCGACCCACCACCACCTCAAAATGGCACATACTCGTCAACGGTTCCCGATGAATCACCATTTCATTAAGACATAATGCTTCCCACAGCATATAATCATCACGAACTAGCTTCACCGAAAGCATTGCCCGTTCTTCTACTTCATACTCACCAGCAACAACACTTGCGATCGCTTTTGACAACTCATTGATATAAACTTCCGTCAGAAAACCCATGTGACCAGTATTCACCGTCAACAAAGGAATTCCACAAGGCGCTACCTGACGGAAAGCCGCCAACACCGTCCCATCCCCTCCTAAAACGATCGCGAAACTCATGTCCGCATCAAAACCTGGAGGAGCCAAAGATTCAATCGCTGTATGGCAAACTGGACGATCAGGCTGAGAATAACCTAAAATTCCCCCCTCTCCCGTAGCAATACACACATCCCAACCACAGGATGTCAGCTTGTCCCGCAACTCCGTAGCGATCCGACAAGCTATTGGTTTAACATCGTTATAGATAATGCCTGCTTTCGGCACGCTTCTAGTCCGCTTGAAGATTTAAAGGTCAAAAATGCGCTGTTGGCTGTGAAGTTGATAATTTCACATTTTACCTGTACTTGGTAGCCACAACCTACACACCGACAAAAAATTAGCCAGTGCAGCAACTTAGAGTGCTATGCAATTGCCGTGAAGCTAATTAGCTAATGTATCTGCCAAACACCTAATTAGGGAACGACAGAAGGTTGCTTCAAACTTCACCCAATTTCGCCAGAATACCACGCTTTCAGTTGCCAAATACTTATTCATAGCTGTAAAGATTTAAAAAGTCAGCTTTCTTTTTGACTTCTTCTTTTTAGCTTTTTCCGTATCCAATTCTTTCAGCTTCTTCAAAATTCTACCAAAATACTCTTGCAAGTAAGCCTCTAAAGTAGTATTTTCTTTTGGATCTATCCCAAACACTCGATAAACATCATCCATCGGCGCATCCAAAGGTTTCCCAGTAGCTATAACTTCCGCAAAAGATAACCTATCAGCGATATTCCATCCCCACTCAAAAAACCGCGTTATTCCGCGCACAGTACGCAATACACCTAATGGTAAGCGTGTCACCTTAGCTTCTCGCCCAGACTGACGCTCACATAAGCGGATAATTTCATAAGCACCCCAAGCACGAGTACCTACAACGGGAAAAGTCTGCTTTTCCGTTTCTGGAACAGATAAAGCGCGTACAGCAAATTTAGCAACATCTTGGGTATCCATATAAGCCATTGGTGACGTATCACCAGTTACCCAAACTGCTTGATTATCTAATAT
The DNA here is from genome assembly GCA_049646245.1 of Crinalium sp. GTDB lineage: Bacteria > Cyanobacteriota > Cyanobacteriia > Cyanobacteriales > PCC-9333 > Crinalium. Next base: position 13,719 of record JBARVL010000112.1, read on the forward strand.
AGGAATTGCATATTGACCAATTAACCCTTGTAAAAAGCCACAAGGACGCAAAATTGTGTAATTCAATCCTGATTCAGCTAAAAATATCTCTGTACACCGCTTAATTTCCATTAACGGTACATGGGTATACTTCTCAGCATCCAAAATTGAGAAGAAAATATACCGTTTAACCCCTGCTGCTACAGCAGCTTGAATTAGTGCAACTTTACCGTCCCAGTCTACCTGTTTAATACTGAGTGAATCTGTAGCTCTTGCAGTAGCAGCATCAATAATAGCTGTAACACCCTCTAAAGCTGGTGGTAAAGTTTCCGGTTCACAAATATTACCCCGTACTAACTCAGCACCCCATTCTTTTAAAAAAGCAGCTTTTCTAGGACTCCGTACTAAGCAACGGACTTGATAGCCTTCATCCAAAGCTTTACGCGCTATTTGTCTTCCTAAAGTACCAGTAGCACCAACGATTAATAAAGTCATCAATGATAAAGTAACGAATCTTAAACTTTCTCTAAGATATTATCAGAATTTTATGAACGATCTATAAGAAACTTAACAAATGCTTTGGGGAAGTCCCCAGAAATTCAATGTGCGTTACATACAGCAGATTTTAAGGAGCGTGAAATACAGAATAACCCCACCCGCGCTACCGTTGCATTGCTCCCTCCCCTTGATAAGGGGAGGGTTGGGGAGGGGTATACTACATTTCAATGCTTTGTGCCATAAAAACAATGTAGAGACGTTGCAAGCAGCGTCTCTACATTCCCATCAAAGGAGATAGCTAAAAGATTATTCCTCGCCGCCTTGGATTTTAAGTAACAAAAAGCCTAAGCCTAAGCCGACTAAAATCAAAGTTGAGGACAAAATTGCAGCATTAAAAATTTCACCTGTCATTGGTTAAACCCTCCTGATCGCTAATAAACAAAAACTGGCACATCATTGTAAAGCCAATATTAAGCCTATATGTCCAGATTTAGAAATACTTCCAGCCTGGACTAGAGATAAACTACTAGCATTAGTTGTGACTGCAAGCAGTATTTTAGAACAGCTTAGGCAAAGTAAAAATGAATATAAGTCAAACTTTATTTACAAACACTGATACAAAACTTGATAACACTCAAAAGCGCAGCCGTTTAGCTGTAACACTAGGAGATCCGGCGGGTATTGGTACAGAAGTAGTTTTGAAAGCCTTGGCAGACCCGCAAATAACGCAAAATCTAGATATCACAGTAGTTGGTAGTAAATCACTGTTGCAAGAAACCTACCTGCATTTGCAACGGGAAAATCATCAAAATTCTGATTTATTGATCGACCCTGCTAAGTTAACAATTCTTGATGTGCCATTAGATCGCTCAATAGAGAGCAAGATTAGTATTGGTACTGGTAATGCAGCTAGTGGGGAAGCGAGTTTTGCTTATTTAGAAAGTGCGATCGCACGTACCCTAGCAGGTGAATTTCAAGCTATTGTCACCGCTCCCATTGCTAAATCGGCATGGAAGGCAGCAGGATATGATTATCCTGGTCAAACCGAATTATTAGCAATGCGATCGCACATTAGCAAATTCGGGATGTTATTCGTCGCGCGATCGCCTTATACTGGCTGGACACTCCGCACCTTACTTGCTACAACTCATATTCCCTTACGTGCAGTTGCAGATACACTCACGCCAGAGTTAATGAGTTTGAAGCTAGATTTATTAGTAGAGTGCTTAGAGCAAGATTTTGGTTTAAAAACTCCTAAAATTGCGATCGCAGGTTTAAATCCTCATAGCGGTGAACAAGGACAACTAGGACGCGAAGAAATCGACTGGTTAATTCCTTGGTTAGAGAAAGAACGCGATCACTATCCTAACTTACAACTCGACGGCTTCATCCCACCCGATACCATGTGGGTAAAACCTGCTCAAGCTTGGTACGGCAACATTTTAGAACCCAAAAAACCCACCATTCCAAATGCCGCCGATGCTTATCTTGCGCTTTACCACGATCAAGGTTTAATTCCCGTTAAACTAATGGCATTTGACCAAGCCATCAACACCTCAATCGGCTTACCCTTCATTCGCACATCACCCGATCATGGCACAGCCTTCGATATAGCAGGTCAAGGTATAGCTAATTCTCATAGCATGAAAGCCGCGATCGCACTAGCAGCAGAACTAGCCCAACAAAGACAAAACCTACCCATTTAACCGTGTAATCATTTAACTTAGCTAATCTTTTCATAGGAAGGGAAAATTGTAAATCAGATAAAAAAATATTTGCCTCATTTCAAAGAGCTAAAAATGTAAGTAACCTTCAATTTACAGGCTTAGGTTTGTTTATTACTAAAAAAAAATGGTATATTTACATTAACACAACATTTTGCCAATAAAATTGGAATCTCGTCTGCCTTTAAATTCAATATTTATTTAAATATTTAGGTATTCAAGAATGAGCAAAATCCTAGTAATTGAAGATGAAGAATCAGTTCGTGAAAATTTAATTAAACTATTAGAATTAGAAGATTTTGAAGCAATTGGTGCTAGTAACGGTGCTATAGGAGTAAAACTTGCAAAAGAACAAACTCCTGACATAATTATTTGCGACATAATGATGCCAGAGTTAGATGGCTATGGTGTTTTGACTGCCTTACGCCAAGATGACATTACCGCAACTATACCCTTTATATTTTTAACTGCTAAAGCTGCTAAAGAAGATCTTAGACAAGGAATGGAGCTAGGCGCAAGCGATTATCTTAATAAACCATTTACTAGGGCTGAAATATTAAAAGCAATAAATACTCAACTACAAAAACAACAAAGATTAAAACAGCAGTCTGAAAATAGTTTGGCGCAATTACGGAATAGTATTACCTTATCATTACCGCACGAATTAAAGACACCTTTGAATGGAATTCTTGGGTTATCAGAAATGATGATGCTGTCCAGCGAATCAATGGATGCAACTGAAATAAATGAAATAGCAACAGACATTTACAACTCTGCTAAACGCTTAGACTATTTAATTCAAAATTTTTTATTGTATGCCGAACTGGCAATGATTGCTAAAGATCCCCAAAAGCTTGATTCACTAATTAAAAATTGTACAAACTTCTCTGCTGCTATTATAACTGCTATTGCTAATAATAAAGCAACACAAGCGGGTAGAGAATCAGATCTAAAATTAGAGATTATAAATTCAAAAGTACAAATATCAGAGGCGGATCTACAAAAAATTATTGAAGAGACAACTGATAATGCTTTTAAATATTCTCCAAAAGGTACACCAGTTTATATACAAGCAAAAGTTGATGATCATCAATTAAATATAAAAATAACTAATTGTGGCAGAGGCTTGACAATTGAACAAATAAATCAATTAGGAGCTTATATGCAATTTGATCGTAAAATTTATGCCCAAGAAGGTTCAGGATTAGGTTTGATAATTTCAAAACAATTGGCAGAATTATATAGTGGTGAATTAAAAATAGATAGTATCCCAGACGACAAAACTACAGTGACAATTTCTTTGCCAGTTCCAATATAAGGTTATTTTAATTGATACCTTTTCAGCAATTTTTGTAAAAAATCAGCTTATGACTGGAGTTGAGACTATTTGCTTGTGCAAAACTCATTGCGATCGCGTCTGCGTCGAGCCAGCACTTCGCCACCTTCACAAAATTTGATAATCATTATCAATATCCACTTTCATTTTATTCCACATTCCGCAGGTCTCAAAGCAGTCAAAGGAATATTGTCAAGACTAAAGACTGAAATTATTGCGTTATAATTTCAGCCTTCGTAACAGCGAAGATGATGGGGTAAAGTAGAGGCGAATACCTAGTTAGATAAGAAAAACAGCCGCGACCACCAGCAAGTGAGAAAAACAATCAAGAACAATCAATGTCCAGCTAGATCTCAGGGTAGCTAACGGTAATGACGATGATCAAGCTGTCTTTGCCAAATTGTTTCAAGAATTTCGACAGCAGTGGAAATTTGACGGAATATGAGTGGCTGATGCCGCATTATAGACTGCCAATAATATCCAAGCCATGTCGTCAATGAAATGGTTAAGCTTCTCCAACTGCACAAAAAAGTTGCTAAACAGCAGCAGCAACTAGAAATCAAGCTGCGTGAACTTTCTATCCTGACCTTTGCTTGTCAACCAGATGCTCAGACAGCAGTAGAAAAGTTTGCCAGTTCCTTGAAGTATCACTGTGGCTGAACGGTTATGGCTCAACCGCCAATGCAGTTGCTAGATCAGCGAAAGCTAAATCCCCTTTAAGCCCTTGAGACTGAATGGTAGAGAGAATTTAAAAGCTGCCAGTTGTTGGATAAAGAAATTTTCTGTCCGTAAATTCTACTTAATATGCTCTAATCACGGAACCGTAGGAACAAGAAAAAATTCCAGGACGCTTGTAGTGCTTTCCCCAAATACATTTCAGGATATACACCCCATAAAATAAAAAAAAAATTCCAAAATAGTTGACACTTCGATATAGAGTTGCTACATTAATAAAGCGGTCGAGAGAGGCAAGCGCAAGCGACACTTTTCCCAAGCGCCTGAACCTAGAAAATTATATAGTTTGAAAGCTTTATAGCACGAAACCTCGTTAAAAAGCAATTAAGTCTCAAGGTTAATAACTTTGAGCAACAGAAACGAAAGTTTCAAAAAAAGCCGAGCATAACTCAAAACATAAAATGGAGAGTTTGATCCTGGCTCAGGATGAACGCTGGCGGTCTGCTTAACACATGCAAGTCGAACGGGT
>JBARVL010000113.1:0-7815 GCA_049646245.1 Crinalium sp.
CTCCAGAAGAGTTTGATTTTGATGCTTTTGATGAAGCTTTTGCCAATGATGTAGATGATCCTGTTAGCGGTTTTGGTGATAGTACAGGAGTTCCCGCTCATCAAACTCAAGCAGGCTTTTTGGACGCATTTGATGATTTTGACGATTTTGGTAGCATTTCTGATTTTGATCCCACAGGTCAAGATGGATTAGATTTATCTAGTGGGTTTGGAAGATCAACCACTAGCGGTTTAGCCTCCAATACCTCTGGAGGAGCAACTATACCGAGTAGGCTTAGAGATGATGATGAAATCTTTAGTATTACTAGCACCTCTGGCATAGGATCGGGAAAAGCGGAAAATCTACCTAGCTTTACCCAATCATCCGCAGGTTATATAGAACCAAATGTTACGGTTGACCAAAATTGGTTGGCTCCATTTGAAAATGCCTCCCTGAATAAAAAAAATTTGATTACGGCGGCGGCGGCGGGAATTGTCTCAGCAGTGGCGGTAGCAACTGTCAGCTTTATGGCAGGTACGACAGCCCCGAAAGCTAGTCAAGCTACTTTAATTCCGCAACTTCGCAATACTAGCGTGTTGATGACTTTAGCTGCTGGATTTGCCAGTTTTGGTACAACTTTATTTTTAGGGCGGATCGCTTCTAAACAGGTTAGTCGTTCAACAGCAAATTTGCAAGCACAGTTTGAGGAGATTTGTCAAGGAAACCTTAACGCCAGAGCAACAGTTTATGCTGAGGACGATTTTGGTCGGTTAGCGACTGGATTCAACCAAATGGGGCAGGTGATGATGACAACCATCGGCGAGTTGCAGCGCAAAGCGATCGAACTAGAGCAGGCAAAGGAAGATTTGCAACGGCAAGTAATTCGACTATTGGATGATGTGGAAGGAGCCGCACGGGGGGATTTGACTGTACAAGCAGAAGTGACGGCGGACGTTTTGGGCGCAGTAGCCGACTCGTTTAACTTGACAATTCAAAACCTACGGCAAATTGTGCAACAGGTGAAGATTGCAGCTAGGCAAGTGAATAAGGGTTCTAAAGATAGTGAGGTGTTTGCTCGTAACTTGTCTTCAGATGCTTTGAGACAGGCGGAAGAATTAGCTGTGACGCTTAACTCGGTGCAAGTGATGACCGACTCGATTAAGCGGGTGGCTGACAGTGCTAAAGAAGCAGAGGAAGTGGCACGTACAGCTTCTGCAACCGCCCTCAAAGGTGGTGAGGCAGTAGAACGTACTGTGGCTGGGATTTTGGAAATTAGGGAGACGGTGGCAGAAACTACCCGTAAGGTGAAGAGATTAGCTGAGTCGTCCCAAGAAATTTCTAAGATTGTGGCATTGATTTCTCAAATTGCTTCTAGAACTAACTTGTTAGCTTTGAATGCGAGTATTGAAGCGGCTCGTGCGGGTGAAGCAGGTCGTGGATTTGCGATCGTAGCAGATGAAGTGCGACAGTTGGCAGATAGGGCGGCGAAAGCTTTGAAAGAAATTGAACAGATTGTGCTGCAAATTCAAAGCGAAACTGGCTCAGTAATGACTGCAATGGAAGAAGGTACTCAGCAGGTAATTCAAGGGACAAGGTTAGCTGAACAAGCCAAGCGATCGCTCGATGATATTATTCAGGTATCAAATCGGATTGATGCTTTGGTGCGATCGATTACCGCAGACACCGTAGAGCAAACTGAAACATCACAATCAGTGGCTCACGTAATGCAATCAGTTGAGTTAACGGCTCAAGAAACTTCTCAAGAAGCTCAACGAGTGTCAGGCGCTTTGGGGAATTTACATGGTGTTGCCCAAGATTTGCTTAACTCGGTGGAACGATTTAAGGTGGAAGCCGATGGCTAATAAGCTGCTTTGTTTCGCGTATTTTATGTTTTAGGGAGAGAGGAGAGAGGGGAAAAGTGTAAAGTAACTTTTCTTGTTGATTAAAAATGTACAACTTTATTTGTGCGACACGCTTAACAGCATTTAGCATCCCTTAATGGCTGAGGTGGGATGTTGCTAACAGCACATTACTACTTCGTTAGATTAATTTAGATAAAATTGGGATTAGGGAGATTAAAAGCCATCAAGATCGCAATCAGGTGAAACGACAGCAAGATTACAACGCAGTGAATCTCAATTCACTTCATATTCAAAACTTTTAACCTTGAGTTTGCTCTTCTAAAGCACTGACACAACTTACTTTGGGACACTGGTATGGAGCCGGAACAACAACAGCGAATCATGGGTTACTTCATTGAGGAAGCTAAAGACCACCTCAATACTATTGAGAAGGGTTTGCTGAATCTGCAAGAGACAATTCAAGATGCTGAAATTGTCAATGAAGTTTTTCGCGCCGCTCATTCCGTTAAAGGAGGAGCGGCAATGCTGGGAATTAGCAGCATTCAGAAAACGGCTCACAGGTTGGAAGACTGCTTTAAATTACTTAGGGATTGTCCCGTATCTGTAGACCAAAAGCTAGAGTCTTTATTTTTAAAGGTGTTTGATACTCTCCAAGCACTCGTAGAGCAACTCGAAACTCCTTTTGGTTTAACTGATGAAGCTGCCAGTGGCATTATGTCAGGGGTTGAGCCTGTATTTGGAAAACTTACTAATCACCTGCAACAGTTGCTGCAAGGAAGCGATCAACATCTTGATGTTGGCGAGTTCCAAGAGCAAGTTGTCATCACAGGCGCAGATTCTCAAGCTATAAAAACATTACAGGAGACATTTCAAACAGAAGTCCTGGTGCATTTGCGATCGATGTTGCAGTTGTTTAAGCAACCAGATAGCGATGAACATCGGCAACAGTTACAGGCGCTATGTCGCCAGTTAGGGAGTTTAGGTGAGCGATTTGGTTTAACTAGATGGTCGGAGTTACTAGAAACATCAAGTAATGCGATCGCTAATCAAGAAAACTCTACTTCCACATTGGCTCGCGTCATAATTAAGGAAATTAAACAAGCTCAAGATCTGGTATTGGGAAATCGTGAACTAGAAATTGCCCCAAGCCAAGACCTCAAAGCATTGTTACCGAAACTTTCGGCTACTGCACCCTCAAGCACTGATCGATCAACAGTAAGTGCAGCTTGGACAACAACACCAGAATTAGAAAGTAATAATCAATTTTTATTCGCAAGTGAGGAAATAGCTCCAACACCTAGTCGTCCCACACCACCTGAAACATCTCTATTACGTTCTCGACTAAGTATTAACGTTCACGAACCAGAATTTGAACTGTCAGAACTTGATAGTTTAGCTGAACTATTTGATGGTGAACAAATTGAAATAGACGAATCTTGGCAAGAAGAAGACATCTTCAGTAATGCAGACAGTGGACAGTCAACTGATGTCTTATCATCAGAAGATTTTTCAACTGACTTTTCTGACTTCCTGCTGGAGGAAAATGGACAAGTAGGTGGTACAGAAGCAGAATCTGTGAGCGATGACTTTATGAGTTTGTTCGGGGAAGATATCGACAGCGAACCAACTTTTACCCAGCCACAAGTATCTCGCCAATCTGCTCCAGAACCAGAATCTGTGAGCGATGATTTTATGAGTTTGTTCGGGGAAGACATCGACAGCGAACCAACTTTTACCCAATCACAAGTATCTCGCCAATCTGCTCCAGAACCAGAATCTGTGAGCGATGATTTTATGAGTTTGTTCGAGGAAGACATCGACAGCGAACTAACTTTTACCCAACCACAAGTATCTCGCCAATCTGCTCCAGAACCAGAATCTGTGAGCGATGATTTTATGAGTTTGTTCGGGGAAGACATCGACAGCGAACCAACTTTTACCCAGACGCAAAATCAACAAGTTTCTCAGCATGATCAAAATCAAGACTTAGCAGATGCAAATTTAGAAGATGATTTTGCCGATTTACTATTTGATGCAGATACACCAGAACAAGAAGCAGCATCAACCCAAGAAGATTTAACCAGTTTATTTGGTGATAGTTTGTGGTCGGAAGCAGAAGTTGAACCACAACTGACATCTGACTTAGATTCTTTGCTAAACAATAGCAACAATCAACAGCAACCTGACGATCAGCTTTTAGAAATTCTTACAGCCGACAATGTAAATGAAGCTTTATCAGTAGCAATAAGCACTCCAGACCCGTTAGATAGAACGGTAGTTGAAGAAGATTTGAATGACTGGTTGACAGACCTTGATGGCAATGAAGGTTTATTTTCATCTGCCCAATCTGAGTCTGATCAACTTGCAATGAGAGAAACTAGAGTCGAACCTCTAATTTCAGATCAAACAGGCGATCTACCCTCAGAACCAACTGAAGATTGGCAGGATATGCTTTTTGAGGCGGAGTCAACAGTTGGTAATACAGATTTAGATGAATTTGATGATCTGAATTTTTTAGATGATCAAACTAACTTTATAGAAGCTATAGATGAGCCTGAAGACTGGACTTTAGAAGAGCTTTTGTTAGATGAAGATTTTGAGAAAAAAGATTTTTCAATTAGTGACGAAGATTCAGAGATTGAATCTTTTCTATCGGATGATGATCTAAATAATTCCACGCCATTTAATTTAAATAATTCTGACGAAGATGAGTTAGCATTTTTAGAATTAGATTTAGACTCACCCGCCATAAATCCCCAATTATTTACGGAAGATACGACGTTAAAGGAAAATGCCGAGAGTGGGGATTTAGATGCGGATATTAATGAATTTCTGTTGATAGATCCAGTTGTAGAAAATGAGGATTTAAATAATTTTAATTTAGAAGTTGAGGATTTTAAGTGGGAGTTAGACAGTAGTTCAAGCAATCAGTTAGAGCGAAAAACAGAAAAAGAACCCGATCTGGATTTGTTGTTTGGAGAAAGTTTTAATGATGAAACTTTGGGTTTACCCAGCTTGAGTTCAGAGTTAGAATACCCTAATAGAATTAAAAATTCAAAATTCCCCTCTGCAACCAATTTTGAAAAAACGGTTGAGGGTGAAGCTCTAGATGATTTATTTGTAGATATTCATCAAAATAACGGCGTTGATCACATTACTCAGAATTGGGAGCAAGATGATAGTTTTGAATTGAATTTAGCTGAAGAATTTACACCAGCTAGTCATAACGATACTAATAAAAATTTAGATTCAGGAACACCAATTAGCAATCAAGTTGAGGAAATGCTGGTGGACGGGGAATTAGTTCTGCCAGAGGATGCAACTAAGTTGGAAGCATTATTTCAAGATGAAGATAGTCAGACAATTAATGATCTAGATTTTGAACAAGATTGGGTTGTTGAAACAACAGATCCTAATTTGAGTACAGAGTTAGATTTTGACGATTTGGAGGCGTTGTTAGATGAACAAACAGAAACATCGCAATTGCAAATAAGTGATGAGTTTGATGATTTGGAGGCGTTGTTAGATGAACAAACAGAAACATCGCAATTGCAAGTAAGTGATGAATTTGATGATTTGGAGGCGTTGTTAGATGAACAAACAGAAATATCACAATTGCAAGTAAGTGATGAGTTTGATGATTTGGAGGCGTTGTTAGATGAAGCAGGAAATGGTGGTATAGCTAAAAAATCAGCAGCAAGTGATGCGGATGATTTTGGCGATCTTGAAGCGTTGCTAGATGAAAGCTTTACAACTTCTCTGCAACCAGCAGCTAGTAATAAAGGTGCAACCCCCCCAGCAGCCAAACAAGTTGATGACGAATTTAGTGACTTAGAAAAACTGCTAGAGCAAACCGACAAATCAATGGGTGGTCCACCTACAGCGAGCCAAGGGCAGGCGCGTCCTCGTCAAAAAGTGTTTGAACAGACGATGCGGGTTCCTGTTAAGCACTTAGATAGTCTCAGTAATTTAGTAGGGGAACTGGTGGTTAACCGTAACACCCTAGAGGAAGATCAAGACCGGATGCGGCAGTCGCTGGATAACTTGCTGAATTATGTGCAACAACTCAGTGATGTGGGTTCAAGAATGCAGAATTTGTATGAGCGATCGCTCTTAGAAAGTTCGCTACTTGCTAGTCGCCAACATCATCGCTCTTTATCTAAACAAAAACAGGATAGCTCCTCAAATCATTCCTCCGGTATGGAATACGATCCTCTAGAAATGGATCGCTTCACTCCCATTCACTTGCTTTCCCAGGAGATGATTGAGCTAATTGTACGGGTGCGTGAGTCTTCTTCTGACATTGAATTCTTGGTTGACGAAACCGATCAAGTAGCTCGGATGTTAAGACAAGTAACCACGCAAGTGCAAGAAGGGCTAACGCGATCGCGCATGATTCCTTTTGCTCAAACTGCCGATCGCTTGCAACGCGGTGTACGGGAAAATGCTCGTAAAAATGGCAAAGAAGTCGAGTTGCACGTTGAGGGACGAGACACTTTATTAGATAAAGTAATCCTCGAACACTTGAGCGATCCACTTAATCATATGCTCAACAATGCGATCGCTCACGGAATTGAAACCCCAGATGAGCGACAAGCAATTGGCAAACCACGAGTTGGTAGAATTACACTGCGAGCCTTCCATCAAGGGAACCAAACCGTAATTGCCGTCTCTGACGATGGAGCCGGAATTAATACAGAGAATGTTAAGCAAAAAGCAGTTAAGAAGGGGTTAATCACCGCAGAGCAAGCACAAACAATGTCCAAACCTGATATTTACGATCTGCTCTTCCACCCTGGTTTTAGCACCAAGGATCAAGCTGATGAATTATCAGGTCGTGGTGTCGGTATGGATGTTGTTCGTACCAGCTTACTGGAAATTCGCGGCACAATTAGTACTGAATCATTTTTAGGTAAAGGCACTAACTTTACTATTCGTTTACCTCTCACTCTTAGTATTGGTAAAGCTCTCTGCTGCGTTAGTGAAAAAGCTACAATTGCTTTTCCAATGGATGGGGTGGAAGATATGTTAGAAGTTCCTAAAGACCGCATCCAAACAAATGCTGAAGGTCAACTTTGTATCACTTGGCGAGATACAGTTTTAACCTTCCAACCTCTGACAGAACTACTCACTTATAATCGGCAAATTAGTCGTGGTAGTGTCTACGGTGGGAAGCGTGAAGACGATATGATTTCTATCATTGTGCTACGCAGTGCTGGTAACTTCATTGGTCTGCAAGTAGATCGAGTTTTAGGCGAGCAGGAAATTGTAATTAAGCAATTACAAGGTCCTGTACCTAAGCCAGTAGGAATTGCTGGTGCTACGGTACTAGGGGATGGTCGAATCATGCCAATTGCCGACGTTTTAGAGTTGATTGAACTTTCTAGAGGCATTATTCGCAAGGAAGGTGCTGGCAGTGTTTGGTCGAGTTTGCAGACTCCTACTGAGGCTCCAGCAGCTAAGACTGAGCCGATGGTGCTGATTGTTGATGATTCAATTACAGTGCGTGAGTTACTATCAATGACGTTTAACAAATCTGGCTATCGAGTAGAACAAGCCCGTGATGGTCAGGAAGCTTGGGATAAACTATTAGGCGGTCTACCTTGCGATATTGTTTTCTGCGATATTGAAATGCCTAGAATGGACGGTTTAGAGTTACTATCTCGCATTCAGAAAAATGACAAACTTAATCATCTGCCTGTAGCAATGTTGACCTCTCGTGGTGCTTCGCGACATCAGCAGATGGCAGCAGAGTTAGGTGCTAGTGGGTACTTTACCAAGCCTTATCTGGAAGAAGCGTTACTTGATGCTGCTCAACGCATGATGAAAGGTGAAGTACTGTTAACAATTAACAATTAACAGTTAACAATTAACAATTAACAATTTTTCCCTTACCCTCCTCCCCTCTGCCCCTCTGCCCCTCTGCCCCTCTGCCCCTCTGCCCCCTTTAAACCCTATGGCTGTATTTTTAGGC
>JBARVL010000114.1:0-2298 GCA_049646245.1 Crinalium sp.
ATAAGCGATTATCAATATTAATAGAATGACGAGTTTCAAAAAGTTTAGTTTTGGGATTTAGTCGCCACAAATTAAGTTTATTATCATAACTACCCGCAGCTAATATTTTACTACCATCAGCGAAACTTACGCTAAAAACAGAACCTTTTACTGGCAAAGTTTGCAACAACTTGCCATCGCGTTGCCAAATTTTAATAGTATTATCGTAACTTCCAGAAGCAATAAGTTGATTGTCAGGGCTAAAAGCAACGCTACTAACTATATCATTATGTCCTTCTAAACTATTTTGCTCTTGAATTTTATCAAGAATATCTGCTAATGTTGTTGATAGTAATATTTGAGTTTCTGGTTGAACATTATCATTACTATTAACTTGAGCAACTGCTGTTAAAATTGTATGTAGTGCTTTAAGCTGTTGAGAGGATTTAAATAATTCCCTTGCTGAAATACTCAAAACTTTGAGTTGATTATTTTGGGATAATTGGCGTTGGAATTCGGCTTGTTGCCATTGCCATCCTACTACTGCCAGCAAGATTAATGCCGCAAATAAACCTGTCGCCAACCCTGCAATAGTAAACTGCCGAAAACGTTCTTTTTGTTTTTGTTCTCTATTCTGTAGTTCTAAACTTAATTGGATAAAATGTTGCTCAGATAAACTAATTTGATTAACTCGCTGCTGTAACCAATCTTCTGCAATTGCTAAAGTCTTTCCCCGCAGAAGTGCTTCTTCATCTTTACCGCTATTTTCCCATTGTCGTATTGCTGCCCGCAACTGTTCTTGCCAACGGCGAAATTCTCTATCTAACTGTAGCCATTGTTGAAGTCGCTGCCAATTTTTAATCAGCGTTTCATGGATAATTTCTACAGATTCTACATGAGTTATATTATTACGATTAGTCACCATTAACCGACTTGCAGCCAAGCGCGTCACTAAGTCCCAATTTTCTGCCCCTACTTCATCGCGCTTTGCTAAACGGCGAGTATCTTCTGCTTCTTCTTGGGGTTGTATTAATTGCAAAAATATTTGCTGCGCCCTTTCCCTATCTTGCTCATTTAAGTGAGCATAAATACTCTCTGCATGATTTGCCAATGCTTGATTAAGTCCGCCCATTTCATCATAAGCATTATGGGTTAAACATCCCTGTTGTTGTCGCTCCCATAATTGAAATAAAGCAAACTGCAATAATGGTAAATGAGATGGTGAACTTAATACTGAAGATAATAAGTGATCGCACAATCCTTTTTCCAGTTGAACACCCATATTAGCAGCAGGTACTTCAATAGCCCTGTGCAACTCTGCTGCCGTCATTGGTGCTAAATTAAATTGAGCATTGTGCAACGCATCCGCAAGGGGACGATAAGATAAGGCATAACTATAGAAGTCAGCCCGTAATGTTAAGACTAAAGTAAATAAAGGTGCATTGCGAACAGCGTTAAGTAAATTATCTAGAAAGCATAGCCGTTCTTGAGCATCTGCACATTGAGTATATAATTCTTCAAATTGATCCGCAACTAATAATATACGCGATCGCCTAAAACTTCCATTAAAATTAGCAATGATATTTTCTAAAGTGCGAGTACCTTCACGCAACTCAACTTCCAATTCTAACTCGGCAAAGCGTCGTTGATAACTTTCTGTCTCAGCACTTCTCGCAACACCCGCCGCCATCAACGCAACAGCTAAAGATTCAAAAGGGTTATTTCCAGGGCGAAAAGTCACAACGCGCCACTCAGGGATTTTCTTCAAATAAGGAATTAACCCTGCAAACACCACCGAAGATTTTCCACTACCAGATGCACCAATAACCGCGACGAAGGATTTTTGCTTCACCGCCATAACTAACTGTTGAGTAAAATCCTCCCGTCCATAAAAATCCGGTGCATCCTCTTCTCGAAAAGCAGCTAAACCGCGATAGGGACAACGAAAAATCGCCCCTAAACTTTGCCAAGTTGGAGGTACTTCTAAGAAATTTTGAATAATCACAGGTAGCCAACTTGCACAGGGATATTCATGTTCCCAAGCTTGTAACTTTTTTCTAGCAATACCAACAGCTTGATAGAGAGAAGTCCCCCCAGTAAATTCTGCTAAAAAATACTTTAAAAACTCTTGCGCCACTTTGTCTGGTACAGGTTCGCGCATCACAATTACCTGCGGAATATGCAAGCTTTCCAACTCCGCCGCCAAACCTAAACCATCACAAGAATTAAATAACGCTATTTGCAAACCTTGGTTAACCGCCGTTTGTAAACCATAGCGTAATTCATCTAAAGTTAAACTATCAGTTTGGTTGAGAAAAA
>JBARVL010000115.1:0-3010 GCA_049646245.1 Crinalium sp.
TTAGTTTTAATCTGCCAGTTATTGAGTTAACGTTAGATCCCCCTAAATCCCCCTTAAAAAGGGGGACTTTGATGGAATTCTCCCCCCTTTTTAAGGGGGGCTGGGGGGGATCGAATGGTTTGAAAACACGCCTACCAGTGAACGGAGAGGGGGGACAAGAGAATGAGGTGGAGGAACTATGTTTAGAAGAAGTGCGATCGCCTTTTAATTTGTCTCAAGATTTATTATTAAGGGCTAAGTTATTACGTTTATCTGAAACCAAACATATTTTATTATTAACAGCACACCATATCGTCTTTGATGGTTGGTCGATGGGTGTATTGCTGCAAGAATTGACACAAATCTACCCCACCCGCGCTACCGCGCACCCTCCCCTTATTAAGGGGAGGTTTGGGGAGGGGTTCCCACTACCGATTCAATATGCAGATTATGCTGTTTGGCAACGCCAACATTTACAAGGGCAAGTTTTAGAAAATCAGCTTAATTATTGGAAGCAACAATTAAGCGGTGATTTACCTGTTTTAAATTTACCTACAGATTTTCCTCGTCCAGCAGTTCAAACTTATAATGGCGATCGCATCAATTTTGAAATTCCTCAAGAATTAACCCAAAAATTAAATAAATTAGGTCAGCAGGAAGGTACAACCTTATTTATGACCTTGCTGGCAGCATTTAAAACATTAATTTATCGCTATACAGGACAAGAAGATATTTTAATTGGTGCGCCAATTGCTAATCGCGATCGCGCTGAGATAGAAACATTGATTGGCTTTTTTGTCAATACTTTGGTATTGCGTACTAGCTTGAGTAATAATCCTAGCTTTAAGGAATTGCTGCGCCGAGTTAAAGAAACAGCTTTAGGTGCATACACTCATCAAGATTTACCTTTTGAAAAGTTAGTAGAAGAATTACAACCAGAGAGGGATTTAAGTTACTCACCATTATTTCAAGTTTCATTTGCACTGCAAAATGGTTTAACTCAAACTTTAGAATTACCAGAATTACAATTAAGTCTGAAAGAAGTTGATACAAAAACAGCTAAGTTTGATTTAACGCTGTTTTTAGAAGAATCGGCACAAGGTTTAATCGGTTCATTTGAATACAATACTGATTTATTTAAATCCAGCACAATTGAAAGGATAATTGGACATTTCCAAGCTTTATTAACTGGAATTGTTGATAATCCAGAAGCAAGTATTTCTACTTTGCCATTACTAACTGCGACTGAACAGCATCAGTTATTGGTGGAGTGGAATAATACTTATGTAGATTATCCCCAAGATAAATGTATTCATCAATTATTTGAAGCACAGGTAGAAAAAACACCAGATGCCGTTGCTGTAGTTTTTGAGGATGTACAGACGCGAGATCTCGCGCCTCTAACATATAAAGAGTTAAATCATCAAGCAAATCAATTAGCGAGATATCTGCAAAAACTGGGAGTAAAAGCGGATTCTTTAGTTGGAATTTGTGTAGAGCGATCGCTTGAAATGCTCATTGGCATTTTAGGTATCTTAAAAGCAGGTGCAGCTTATGTGCCATTAGATCCAGCATATCCCCAAGAAAGATTAGCTTTTATCTTGGAAGATACGCAAGCTGCTGTATTGTTAACCCAACAACAATTTGTAGAGACGTTTAATAAAAATTCGCTAGAGAAAAACCAAACTAAAATTATTTGTTTAGATACTGATTGGCATCTGATTAATTCAGAAAATCAAGATAACTGCACCAGCAATGTTAATAGCAATAACCTTGCTTATGTAATTTATACTTCTGGATCTACAGGTAAACCCAAAGGGGTAGCAATTAAACATCGCAATACTGCAACATTATTGCATTGGGCGAAATCAGTATTTACTTCTGCTGAATTAACAGGGGTATTGGCATCAACTTCAATTTGTTTCGATCTCTCAGTATTTGAGTTATTTGTGCCGTTAAGTTGGGGCGGTAGAGTAATTCTGACAGAGAATGCCTTGCATTTACCTAGTTTATCAAACGCAGAACAAGTAACACTGATTAATACAGTACCAAGTGCGATCGCTCAATTGCTACAAACCAATAGCATACCTGCCTCAGTTACCACTATTAATTTAGCTGGTGAAGCATTACCGCCACAGTTAGTGCAGCAGTTGTATCAGTTACCAACAATTGAGCGCGTCTTCAACCTCTACGGACCTTCGGAAGATACAACTTATTCCACATATACTCTATTGGAACGAGATGCTAAATCTATCACGATTGGTCGTGCGATCGCCAATACGCAAGTTTATATATTAGACAATAATTTACAACCTGTACCTGTAGGCATTCCAGGTGAATTACATATCGGCGGTGATGGTTTAGCTAAAGGTTATCTTAACCGCCCCGAATTAACAGAAGAGAAGTTTATTGATAACCCGTTTGGTGATGCAACATCAACCAAAATTTACAAAACGGGTGATTTAGTACGATATTTACCTGATGGAAATATCGAGTATCTTGGTAGAATTGACTATCAAGTTAAAATTCGTGGTTTCCGTATTGAGCTAGGCGAAATTGAATCTGTAATTAATCAATATTCAGCAGTGCAACAAGCTGTAGTTGTAGCCAGAGAAGATCAACCTGGAGATAAACGCTTAATTGCTTATTTGGTTGGTAATAATCAGGATTTACAAGTAGCAGATTTAAGGGCATTCCTGAAAGATAAATTGCCTGAATATATGATTCCTTCAGCTTTTGTTATGCTGGAATCTTTCCCGCTTACTCCTAATGGCAAAATTGACCGCAAAGCTTTACCAGCACATAATTTATCCAAATTAGATTTACAGACAAATTTTGTAGCACCCCGCACTTTAGCAGAAGAAAAATTAGCAGAAATCTGGAGTCAGGTGCTTGGTGTTGCAGAAGTAGGAATTTATGATAATTTCTTTGAGTTAGGCGGACATTCTCTTTTAGCTACACAAATTATTGCCCAAATACGGTCAGCTTTTCAAGTAGATTTACCGTTGCGTAGTTTGTTTAAATCTCCGAC
>JBARVL010000116.1:0-3911 GCA_049646245.1 Crinalium sp.
ACCCTCTTTCTTAAAGATGTCGATGTCTATTCAAGACTTTTAATGCAAAGCTATTGCTCCATTTTCACTCTTACCAATTGAACTAAGTTGCTCGATTGTGGGGGATGGACACATCTTACGATTACGGGAAAATGTACTTAATGGTAAAACTCGTAATACTTCCTCAATCGTAGTTGCCCCTGTCGTAATTTTTTCAATAGCTGATATGCGGAAAGAAACAAAATTGATTTCCTTAAGATATCTATTTAACTGGGTCATACTGCCATCATAAATAATCTCTCGCACTGTCTCATCCACATTCAGCAACTCAACAATTGCCTCTCGTCCCCAATAGCCAGAATTAAAACACTTAGCGCAACCTTTCCCACGTTTCCATGTATCTCGATTAGCATATTTGTGATCCAATCCTAATACTCTTATATCTGCTTCAGTGGGTTTGTAAGGTTCTGCACAATGAGGACAAACTCGGCGTACTAAACGTTGAGCAACAATTCCCAACAAAGCATCACTAATTAAACTGGGATCAGGACCAATATCTTTTAATCGGGGAATAGCACCAGGAGCATCGTTAGTGTGTAGAGTAGTTAAGACTAAGTGTCCTGTCAATGCCGCGCGTACTGCTGTTTCGGCTGTTTCTTTGTCCCGAATTTCCCCCAACATGATGATGTCTGGGTCTTGACGCAGAATTGAGCGTAACCCAGCAGCAAAGGTCATCCCTGCTGCTTCATTGACCTGAGTTTGGGTAATGCGCGGCAATACATACTCTACGGGGTCTTCTACTGTAACGACATTCACTTCTTCTGTAGCGACCTTTTGCAAACTGGTATACAGCGTACTGGTTTTACCAGAACCCGTAGGTCCTGTAATAATAATCATTCCTTGGGGTTGCTGTAACCAACTACTGTAAGTTTGCATTGCTTCGGGAGCAAATCCCAATTTATTCATATCAGTAAATGGGTTTTGGCGGGGTAGTAAGCGAATTACTACTTTTTCGCCACCAACACAGGGAAGGGTACTTACCCGCAAATCCATTCCCTGCTCCGCTTCTTCAGGACTGTTATATTTCTCACTAATACGTCCATCTTGTGGTCGCCTACTTTCAGCAATGTCCATCTCAGACATGACTTTGAGGGCAACAATCACTTTACGGCTAATTTCTAGAGGAAGTTTGGTAATATCACGTAATACACCATCAATACGATAGCGGACTCTTAATCCCTCTGTCATTGGTTCTAAGTGGACATCTGAAGCGCGGTTACGCAATGCTGCTGCAATTAAAGTTTTAATGCGCTCAATTTGATCGACAGATTGAGAAAGGAATACTTCTGTAACTTCGCTGATATCTTCTTGTTCTTGTTCACGGGTGATAGTATTGACGGATGGAGGAGTGGTGAGACGTTTAGCATCAATTTTTTGGATATTAAGCCAGGTATTATAACTTTTTTTACTAACGGGAATAATTTGAATATTAGTCAGAGTGCGATCGCTCAGTTCCCTAATCAACTCTAATTCAACTTGATCAATGCTTCCGAGATAGTATGAACCACGCCAAAGGAGCAAAGGAATCAAGGGTGGTAAAATACTTTTGTCGGGAAAGTTCTTAAAAAAGCGATAAGTCACTTCCCTGTCAAGTAGTTTTAGGTCTACATTACCCTCCTCGTCTACTAAAATTTTCAGGGCTTGTTCGCAAGTAATCTGATGATTTCTTAGCTTCCGCCAAGCAGACATAGTATTCTGTGAGGGAGTTTGCATAAAATTTTTTTAGGTAAAAATTAATACCTGACTTACATCTACCTTAGCGTAAGCTCTAAAACTGTAGTATAGTTGATGCGATCGCCACTTTGATCATCCTATCTTTGCGGTTAATTGCTGCAAAAATTACTAACCAAGCATTACAGGATGTTACATTTGGCAATTTTTAATTAAGTTAACCCCAACTATTTAAAGGTTTACTAACTTTAAGAATTGGTTATCTCATTTTATTAATTACCAGTGAACTAGCAAGCAAGTTACAACTAACGCAAGATGAAGCTACCTTAATTATTGATTAGTATAACAACAAAATTACCACAATAAATTAGAATTTCTCCCCGAATAGCGGGGAGAGTTGTGGAGTAGTAAAACTAATGACTGCGTGCCAAAGGTATATTTTTAAAAGTCGAGTTATTTTGCTAACTTCTTAAGTTGTTTACGGATCTCGCTAGGAAGATAACTTAAAGCCTTGCCTTGCCATCCTTTTGATCTTTGATATTCCAGCTTACCACAATAGGTGTCGCCTTTATGAATATGCCATCCCCAGTTAGCTGGAATAACTTCATATCCAGACAAACTATTAACTAAATAATTGGTAATTTGTTCAAGATCTTTTGGAGTAATCATGGTGTTCTGTAACCTTTTGTTATTGCTTAAAAAAGAATCAAAGCATTTGTTATATAACTTCATAGTATTTTTCTACTTACTATCTATCCCCATCCTTAAGGCTTATTTAGTCATTTCTTCAAGGTAGATCTGGTTGAGCAAAAAATTAGTAGCAGCAGAATGTTTGATTTGAAAATAGGTATTTATTTAGAGTGATGGATATATTTTTAGTAAGATATAGTCAGACTGGAGTAATAAAACTTTTGGTATAGTATTGAGTGTGATATTAGATACTCATTTCGTTTATACCCCACCCGCGAAGAGAGCGCCCCCTCCCACCGCTTCGGAGAGGGGTATACTACATTTAGAGGGAAAGTGCTGTAAATATTGCGTTTATATTTATATATTTAATATTTAGATTTTTTATAAAAATCTTGAATTGCGGGAATTAACCATGATTGTAACAGTAAGTCAAATAGCATTTTTTGGTTTAGCTTTAATTATCTTGTCTGGAGCAAAGCCAATATCTTATGTGGATCAATATCAACCTGATTATAAAAATAGATTATTTTTAACAACCAATAATAAGAATAATAAACAAATGCAGGTTGCTTTAGCTGAAAGATTTTATCAAGGACTAGCAGTTATCGGCTTTAGTGATGGTAGTAAATATAAGTTTGGCTATCTTAATCAAAAAGGTAAGCTAGTCATACAACCACAATTTAATGGCGCTGGTAAGTTCTCTGATGGTTTAGCGCCTGTAGGAATTGGTAATAAATTTGGATATATCAATCAAATGGGAACCACAGTTATTAAGCCAGAATTTGATGAAGCTGAAAGTTTTTCTGGAGGTTTAGGGCGAATAGGCATTCGTGCTAGATATGGATATGTTAATAAATTAGGAAAGGTAGTAATTAAGCCACAATTTGAATACGCTAAAATGTTTTCCGAAAATCTAGCTGTTGTGGGGAT
This sequence comes from Crinalium sp., assembly GCA_049646245.1. Lineage (GTDB taxonomy): Bacteria > Cyanobacteriota > Cyanobacteriia > Cyanobacteriales > PCC-9333 > Crinalium. Next base: position 3,331 of record JBARVL010000116.1, read on the forward strand.
TAACGGTAAGATGGGCTACATTGACAAAACAGGTAAAGTAGCCATTCAACCACAGTTTGATGGTGCTGGCAGCTTTTCGGAAGGTTTAGCTGCTGTTATAATTAAAGGCAAACTTGGTTTCATAGACAAAACTGGCAAGATAGTTATCCAGCCACAATTTGATGAAGTGGCTCATTTTTCTGAAGGGTTGGCAGTAGTCAAAATTAACAATAAGTATGGTTATATTGACAAACTCGGAAATCTAGCTATACCTCTACAGTTTGAACAAGCTGAGATGAAAGAAGATTCATACTATCAAGAACCAGCAGCTTTCAGCTTTTCCCAAGGATTGGCATCAGTAAAAATTGATGGTAAACGCGCTTATATTAATAAAAGTGGTTTAGTAGTTATTTCTACTGAATTTACTAGGGCTTCAAACTTTGTTGAAGGAATGGCAGCTATAGAAATTGATGGCAAAATTGGTTACATTGATCTGACTGGAAAATTAGTTATTCCCGCAAAATTTGAATGGGCTGAACCTTTTTCAGAAGGATTAGCTGCTGTCATGGTTAATAATCGGTGGGGCTATATTAATCGAGCAG
>JBARVL010000117.1:0-3893 GCA_049646245.1 Crinalium sp.
AAGATGCGCCAGCCGATCCAGTACGATTGTTCACTTCCGCCAACGTTGATCGCTTTACCTATTCTGGAAGTTCTAAGCGATCACGTCACACTATCGCTTTTGTTACCTGGAATGACCCAAGTGATGACTATAAGCAGAACATCGAGGTCGTAGAAGATCCAGAAGGTATTGCGTTGTATGGGACTCGGATCACTGAAATAACTGCTTTCGGCTGTACTAGCAGGGGTCAAGCTCACAGGGTTGGGAAATGGTTATTATTCTCAGAGCGTGTCGAAACTGAAACAGTTACTTTTGTTACTGGGACAGAAGGTATCCCTTTGCGTCCCGGCGAAGTAATTAAAATTGGAGATACCAAACGAGCGGGTAGGCGCTGGTGGGGGAGAATCAAAGCCGCGACAACCACAACTATTGAACTTGATTCACCAGTTACCTTAAGTAATGCGATCGCCTACACTCTAACCATTGTTTTGCCCAATGGTAATCTAGAAGAAAAATCTGTGATCAATTCAGCAGGAATAATTACAGTGCTTTCTGTTAGCCCTGCCTATTCGACTCCGCCTCAAGCTGAAGCAAGCTGGATGCTGTCTAGCAGCGAGTTGAGCGAAAAACTTTATCGGGTAGTTGCAATCGCAGAAAGCGAACCCCATAAATACGAAGTTACAGCACTGGTTCATAACTCTGGGAAATATGTGGAGGTGGAGCAAGGGATTAAATTAGAAGCCTCTATTCCTGGATCTACACCATCTTTCCCACCGAATCCACCAAGAAACCCAGTAGCCAGTAGTTCTTCTGCGGTAAATTCTGTTGGTAATTCTATATTTCAATTACAGTTTTCTTGGGATTATCCATTATCTAACGGGACAAAAGATCCATTTACTGTTGTATACTTAGTACAATATAAAAATGGCGCTGAGAACGCTTGGATAAGCCAAACTGTAGCTACTCAAAGTATTGATATTCCTGCTATTGAAGGTGAATATTACTTAAGAGTTGCAGCGATAGATACATTGGAGAATACGTCTTTATTTGTTGAAGCTCCAGGCTCGGTTTCCAGCGATTATGCCAACTTGGTATTCAATCTTAACACTTCACAACATTCAATAATCATGACAGGAGCCTGGTAATTGGTAGTAGCTTTTAGGGATGGGAACAACCAGTTAAAATACGCAGATACTTGTAGTGGCGATGGTTCCGAAAATTCGCCCTATATCTGGAAACACGATCCTCAATGGAGTATTTATTCTAGTTTTGGCTCAAATGTATCTGGCGTTATCAAGAACAGTGCTGGTTATGTGCGATCACTTATCTGCACGAATAACAGTGACGCTATTAGGTATATTCAACTTTTCAACTCTATACAAATCTTGGTCTGTAGGTTATCACGGAAATCATCAAGCACTTGTGCAAGTTGCACCAATTCAAGTTTGCCGCGATTTCAACAAGGATTTCACCAGAGTTGGCGATTCTGTTGATGTAGGCTTATTTGGTGTTAACCAGCATTGGGGTGGGGACGCTAGCGTTATAGGAAAATGGTCTGCTGGTTGCCTAGTTGGTCAAAGTATAAAAGGACATCAAGAATTTATGAAGTTAGTGAAACAAGATGCCCGCTACGAAGCAGATAAAAATTATGTTTTTTGGACAACTGTGATCGCTGGTGACGATCTGAGCAACGCCTAGCAAATCTAAGATTAATTAAAACTTGTTATTGAGCAGGTTATGTACGCCCTAAGTTCCGTGTATTTGGCAACTGGCTCCACGATGGAACTATTCCCGACCATGAACTAGGTACGGGGAGAGGCTAGGGAAAGCAATTAGTGAAAATCTGCAAGTCTCAAATTTCAACCCTTTAAACAATAAGCATTCTGGTTGATGACATCCTGTGCATTCTGACAGGATGTCATTGTAGCTTGTAGTACTCATATTACATAGAGCTTGTAATACGCATAATACAAGAAAAATATTTTTTAGCGTCTGTATTACGCTTTGTATTATGCTGCTAGGTTAATTTAAGTTTTAAAGCTAAAAACTGCCAACGCAACTTAATTTGATTAATCAAAATAACCTGCGTTGGCTAATTTGATTAAAAACACTGAAACCTTTGCGTCCCAGCACTTCCCGTTAAGTCCCGCAAAGTCCCAAATTAATCAATATAACTTGCGCCCTACAACCAATCAAAGCGATCGCACCCCCCAAAAGATCAAATTTATCTGGCGGTGTGCGATCGACTTGCCATCCCCAAATTAACGAAAGCACAATAAATACACCGCCATAAGCAGCATAAATGCCAAAATTGGCGGGTTGCAGGGTAGGAATAATTCCATAACAGATCAGGGCAATTGCGCCTAAAACAGCCAACCAAATGCTCTGATTTCCCGCAACCACAGCCAAATCAAGTATCCTCCGCCTATTTCGCACAATCCAGCTAATACAAAATAGAGCAGAGACTTGACAATTAGCATTTAATTACTACTTTTTTTCAGGGGTAGAATTCAAACGCCAACCTGGTTTCACAACTTGACGCGCCCTAGCAACTACCAAACAATCATCGGGTACATCTTCTGTGACTACCGAACCAGCAGCAACTGTGACATCTTGCCCTAATGTTAGGGGTGCGACTAAAACGCTATTAGAACCTGTTTTAGTACCAGTGCCGATAGTTGTAGGATGCTTGTTAACGCCATCGTAGTTGGCTGTAATAGTACCAGCACCAATATTAACGCGATCGCCTAAAGTGGCATTTCCCAAATAAGACAAGTGAGCAACATTAGTGCGATCGCCAATTTTAGTACTCTTCAATTCCACAAAATTGCCGACGCGACAAGCTGAACCAACATCTACACGATCGCGCAAATGTGTATAGGGACCAATTCGACTACCTGCACCAATCACACTATCTGTAACGACAGAATACAATACTTTAGTATTTTCCCCAATTTGGCTATCTTCAATCAAGCTTCCAGGTCCAATTCGACAACCTGCACCAATAAATGTTTTCCCGCGCAGATGAGTTTGCGGTTCAATAATTACATCTGCTTGTAACTCAACTGTATCATCTATGGTAGTACTAGCTGGGTCAACTAAAGTCACCCCAGCAGCCATCCAAGCATCCTTAACTCGCTCTTGCAAAATTTCGTAAGCTGATGCTAATTGTTTGCGATCGTTAATGCCAAGAATTTCCTGATAGTCTTCCACATCCACTGCCATTACTGGATCGAGGAATTTCACTGCATCAGTTAGATAGTATTCCTGTTGGTCATTATCTGTTTGTAGTTGTGGCAGCACTTTTGCTAGCTGCGACCAATTAAAACAATAAACACCAGCATTCACTCGGCGATTTTGCCTTTGTGCTGATGTGCAGTCGCGGTCTTCCACAATTTGTTGCACCAGATTTTGACCGTTACAAATTACCCGCCCGTATCCTTTAGGATTTGGCAGATGCGCCGTTAGCAGAGTGGCAGCATTTTGATGTTGTTGATGAGTTTGCAACAGTTGTTGCAGGGTTTCAGGACGTAATAAGGGGACATCGCCATTTAATACCAGCAGATCACCCGTAAAATCTTGCAAGTAAGGCAACACTTGTTGTACAGCATGACCCGTGCCTAGTTGCTGGGTTTGTTCGACAAACTCTAAACCAGAAATAGATTGTAAAGCATCTTGAACTTGTTGACCTTGATAGCCGACAATGACGAGCCGCCGCGAGGGTTGAATCTCAGAAAGGCTGTGCAGCACTCGTTCAACCAGCGATCGCCCCCCCAAAGAGTGTAATACTTTGGGCAGATCAGATTTCATCCGCGTCCCGCGTCCAGCCGCTAAAATTGCTACCGCTACCATGAGATTTTTAATGACCAATTATCAATTATCAATTATCAATTATCAATTATCAATTCAAGAAT
>JBARVL010000118.1:0-2925 GCA_049646245.1 Crinalium sp.
AGTAATCAACGGTTCGTTGTATTGTTTTAGTGCTTGTTTAGCTGCTTCGTGGTAGGTGTCTTTTTGATCCACAAGGGCTAACCAAAATCCTGTATCAACGATGATCATACTTAGTGTTTAATCCTTCCGCTAGAACCTGTTTATAAGTCGTGGATAAGTTTTCTTCGGTTGAAACACAGCCAATTAAGCCATTTTTATCAAATTTTTCATAGAGGCTTGTTTCTTGAGATGGATTTTTTTTTGTTGTTTGCGGATAACGTTTTTTGAGGATTTCAATAAAGTCCATTAGTAAGTTTTGGGCTTCTTCTGGTAAATCTTTAATATCTTGATGTATTTGTTCTGGTGTAAGCATAATAATCACTGTTGTTTTTCCAAGTTTGTAAATTTAATATCCCAGCATATCCTAAGCTACAAGATCGATTAAAATATCTGTATCAATGAGAATCTGTGCCATTTTGATTACGCCACTGCTGTTGTCTAATTTGTCGTACCCATCCCGTGCTATCCTGAGTTTCAGAACGATTTTCCCACATACCAACAAAGGGTTGATCCTCTAAGTTTAAGGATTCGTGCGATTCAGATAGAGGTAATGTTTGATATCGTTCTTTTAAGACTCGAACGATATCTGCAACAATTTCTTGTGCCTCGGTTGGTAGTGTGGCAATGTCTTGTGCGATACTTTCAATATCCATTGTTTTTTGATTTGCCATAAATTAAAAAATTGAGTTTTTTACACTTGGTTTGTCGCTTTCCTGACAGTTTCAATATCTAATTCTAGGACTTCGGCTATTTCTTGAATGCTTAAACCTTTTTTAATCAATTTAGGAACTGTTTCTAATTTCCCTTCTTCTTTAGCTGTTTGATAAACTTGAGTATCTTTGATAATGTTTAAATTCAACATGGTTTCTATCTCCTCTGGGCTTAATTTGGGGAATTTGTAGACAATGATTGTTTCAATGAATTCTAAAACTTTTTCTTGAAGAAGAACATCTGTTAACTGTTCTTTGGCTTGAATGATTAGCTGTTTAGCAAGTTCGCTGGCTTTTTGGTTGCTTTCTACTACTAATTTGATTATACCTACACCTAGTGATGGGATTGTTGTTTCTGCTAATTCGTCTAGGTAAATACGGCGCAGATGGGGTTCTACTAAAGCTTGGTAGCGTGGGGGAAATGTGCTTTCACGGCTGCGACGTTCGTAGATGACAATGGCGTACCAGTGGGGGTTGAGGGGTTGATATTGACTGAAGTAAAGAAAGATGCTAGTAAATAAGCGATCGTAAAATTCTTCGTCTTTATAAAATTGGATTTCGACAAAATAAAGGGGTTCCTGAGTGAATTCAGTTAGCGGAGAAAATACACCATCTAATCTAAAGGTGCGTTGTTTAATTTCTGGGGCGGTAAATTGATATATGTTAGAATTTGTGTCTGGTTTCCCAATCAGTTCAAAGAAGATGTTGGGAAATTCTTTAAATATTTCGTAGAAGATAATGTCAGTTTTCATATTATTCTATCCAAATATTTTATCCCAAGCTGCTAATACTAATCTTTGGGTGCGATATTCGCCAAATTGTTTGATTTCATTGTTTTTTAACACGCGGAATGTTTCGCTGGGGAAGTCTGCGCCGTAAACATCGGCGGGGTCTAAAATATAACGTAGTTCGTCGCGGGTGAGTCCGTAAAGTTTGGCGTAATATGCGTCTAATTCGGCGCGAAGTAGGGCGCGTCTTTCAGGGTTCCAAATGAAGGGTTCGCCGTCGTATCCCATATCTTGCGCGAATGGTTGCATATCATAAGCTGTGTAGACTAATTCGAGTACACGGTTGCTGATAAATTCGATGTCTTCTTGTGTGTATGCTTCTGGGGGAATTACGGGGAGTTGTTTAAGGATAAAATAACTTAATGATGTTCCGCCAATTTTTTGACGCGCAACATAATCTAAAACTAAGCTATTTACATTAGCTAAAAATAAGAGATATAAAAGCTGTTGATTAATCCCTAAAAATATTAAAGGAGCTTTGTGTCCCACAGCAACTTTAGGTAATAAGCTGAAAATTGCTGTACGTTCACTTGTTGCATTAGTAACATCCCTAAAACTTATTATCCAGTCTTTTTGAGATTTATCACTTAAACGCTTTTCTACTTCTTTGAAGTCGCACCAGTAACGAGGTTTAACAGCTAAATTAGGATTTTGTTTAATTTCATCTGATAGCTGAGGCAATATACCAGCATTTAGATTAGCTTGAGTTGCACCTTCATAGGTTGAATAACGATGATCAAACTGGTGAAACATTTTAGCTTCATAAAGCGGAAGTAAACCATTACCAAGCTCATTTTTAAATGAGCCGCTATCATTTGCCATGTGAAACATAGACAGAAATGAAATACCCCAAAAATTTTTATCTGTCTGCTCATTTTCTAATACAGGTACACGCCGATAAATATTCTTGGTTAATTCAGCATCAGCGCGAGTCCGAAAAATTGGACAAGTTAGGGTATTAGGGTTAATTAAAGCAATTTCTTCAGGTATTAATCTAAAATGACGTTGCGAATTATTAACGTCAGCGAAGTACTTACAGAAAAAGATGAAATTAGCTTGTGTATTTTTTATTTTTTCCCCTGTAAGAGTTAAAGTACAAAATTTAAAAGCATGATGTACAGAGGAAAATATGAAAGCTTCATTTTCAAAGCCTATTAAACTTGTTAGAGACTGTTTTTTTATTAAATCTCCAAAATACTTTTTAGTTGTATCATCGGTAGCGATGCCTACAGGGAGAATCACCCCCACTCTACCGTTATGAGAAATTAACTTTCTGTTTGTTTCAGCAAACACAGCATAAGTATTAATATCCCCAACAGCAGTTAAAGGAAATCTTGCCGACTCACGAATAAACTTACCTTGTGCATCTGCATCATGTTTCGCATCTT
>JBARVL010000119.1:0-1822 GCA_049646245.1 Crinalium sp.
TGTAAAGAGATAGAAGCGATCGCTAAAAATGGGCATACTGAGAGTGGGTTAGCTTACTCACAACTTGAATGTGAGTATAAAAAAGTTAGAGAAGCCTTGTTAACAATTAACAATTAAGTAGGTCAACATAATTAATTGTAGAACCCCACCCCCTGCCCCTCCCAGTCAACAGGGAGGGGGGAATTTATGTTTTTATGTTTTCCGGTCAATCTACTGAGCGGTTATTAGTTTGATTGCTTGATTTCGCTGTTGTACTGCATCAAGATGAAATGCGCCTAATTTGCGAATTTTTTGAGTAAATTTTAACTCTTCCTCACGGGAAGTCCCCCAGTGTAACGCAGTGGAACTGGGGGATGAAAGTGAGGGCAAGGTTTAGCTATTAGAGGGAGCATCTTGCTGCTTGATATATTTCTTCAAAACATCAATTGATACTCCACCACTAGAATTGACAAAGTAAGAACTAGACCAAAATACGGGTTTCCAATAAAATTTATCAATATGTGGCTTAAACTCTTTGCGGATCAGCCTACTAGATGATGCTTTGAGGACTTTTATAAACTCAGCAATATGATTATCAGGAGAGAGATTGACCAAAAGATGAACATGGTCAGTTTCTCCATTAAATTCTACTAAAATACTTTTTTGTTGTTCGCATAATTCAGTAAATATTTGTTGCAATCTCGTCATTATTTCAGCGTTGATAACTTTACGTCTATACTTGGTTACAAACACAAGATGTAGGTGAATGCAGAAAACAGCGTGTGAACTTTTACGGAGTGAGGGTTGCACGTTTGGATATGTGATGTTATCATTGTATTTATGATAGTAACACGCAGAGTCACATTTCGCTTATATCCAAACAAGTCCCAAGAGGTAAAGTTGCATTATTGGCGACGACTTCACAAGGACTTATACAATGCCTGTCTTTACCAAAGAAAGACAGAATATAAGCGTTTTGGGCGTTATGTTACTTATTATCAACAACAAAATCTTTTACCAGAATTTAAGGAGTGTTGGACTGAGTATAAAGAATTAGGATCGCAAGCATTACAAGCAACAGTAAAAAGGGTTGATTTTGCCTACCAACGCTTCCTCAAAGGTGTAGGAGGACATCCTAAATTCAAGTCTGCACGTGATTATCGTGGCTGGAATTATCCCGCAACAAGTGGATGGAAGGCACACACCACAGGCGATAACGGTTATCTGGAGTTGTCTAACTTAGGACAAATTCAGATGAGAGGTAAAGCAAGGACTTGGGGTAATCCTACAACTTTAACTATTATTTGGAAACAGGGAAAATGGTACGCTTCAATCACCGTAAATTGTGAACCAGTTAGGCAAACTGATCATGGTGCTGTTGGGTTAGATTTTGGTACTTATCACGCAATTGCTTGTAGTGATGAAACAATAATTGATAATCCTAGATTCTTGGGTAATACTCAAGAAAAAATCAAACAATCATCTAAGAAATTACGCCGTAAACGTGCGCCTAATTTCAAGAAAAAGGTTAAAGCATCTAAACGCTGGAGAAAAAACAGAAAACAGATAAGTAAACTTCAAAATACAATTGCTAATCAGAGAGAAGATTGGCAACACAAGGTCGCTTCACAGATAGTTAGCCGTAATAGCCTGGTAGCGACCGAGAAGTTAAATGTCAAAGGGATGACTCGTAAAGCCAAAAAGGGTAGCAAGAGAAAACATCAAAAAGCGCAACGGATGGTTGATCAGTTTGATATAAAGGTTAATGTTTTAAGAACAACGGATAAGTTAACTACTCCAACCATTAACCCATCCGTTTCTTCTTCTTCTAGAAAAAAACATT
>JBARVL010000120.1:0-2620 GCA_049646245.1 Crinalium sp.
TTAGCATTAACAACCAGTAAATCCTCTTGCCAAATAGCATACATTACCTTATAAAACAAACCAGGCTGGTTGTCTGCTTCAATCAAAAGTGCTGGCAGGTGGAAAACTGGATCAACATAAAACTCTGTTTCTACTTGCTCTAACCCAGCATCTAAATTAAATTCTACCGCTAACATCTCTTCAACTTCAAAGCGTCCCGCCAAAGCTTCTCGAATCGCTCGACAGACATTATCCGCAGTTTTTTCTGTAAGTGCTTTGCTACCGCGAGAGATCACCAGCTTGATAAATACCAACATCGGCGGGCGGATTTGACCATATAAGCTCAGGCTATGGATTGTCAGTCCATAAGCAGCCAAAACCCCAAAAATATCGCTCAACAGAAACGACTGGTTACGGTAAGCAAAATTTAAGGCGCTCTTACTTCCTTCTGGTTTAAGCTCAATGACTACTCGTCTCGTTTTGTAAAGACGATAGGCAAGCCTAAGATTTTGTAACTGAATTTCATTACTAACAAACTGCTCATAGAATTGAGGGAACGCTCGGTTAAAGCGTTTGAGTAGTTCTTGCGTGGATAATTTTAAACCAGATGCCATATTTGAGGTAAGACTCGCTTGCCAGGTTAAAAGCCGATCTGGAGATGCAGCAAAGTGTAGTTCACGCTCCTGACCTGCTCTTTTGGTTAATCTCTCACAAAATTTCCTAAAAATTTACCTAAAATCTAGTCTCAAGAGCAAAGTCTCTTACGACTTCTGACAAGTGTAAGTTACATTGAACTGCGATCGGATTCGACTAGGGATTAATCATATTTTTGTGTCATTACCACTTGTATTTTTTGGTTTTTAAGTATTGTTGACCTACTTCTATAGTCACATAATTATAGGCGTAGTAGCACATTGACAACTCAATACTTTTACTTAAGATGTGATTTTTAAACTCCCTCTGCCTCCTCTGCCTCCTCTGCCTCCTCTGCCCCTCTGCCCCTCTGCCCCTCTGCCCATCTGCCTTCCCTGCCTCAAGAGCTTGCCACCATATTATGTTTAATTGAGTGGAGCTACTTATCACCCTATAGCTTAGTTTAACGAAGGTTTGGCTTTATACACTCAATTTTTAAAAGCTAATACATAATAGTGTTATCCTTAAAAAAGTTAAGAATAAATAGCCGACCATTAGGTACGGGAGAACATTAAATACCTTAACCACACCTGCATGGTTTTTTGGAAAAGTTTGTTTAATACTTCTGACACTGCTTCTACCTCAAAGACAAATGTAGATGGCGATTCTATAGAAGGCGCGGCAGCTAATCGTGCCAACACTGGTTCGCGCATTTTATTTAGTACTGAGCGAGAACTCGATCTCTATGAGCTAGAAGAATTGTGTGATGCTGTAGGCTGGTCTAGGCGACCACTGCGTAAAGTCAAAAAAGCTTTGCAGTTCAGTTTTCTAGTTGTTTCTATGTGGGAAGAGCGGGGAGCTAAACGTAGGCTAATCGGTTTTGCCCGTGCCACATCCGATCATGCCTTCAATGCCACAATCTGGGATGTAGTCGTTCATCCAGATTTTCAGAGCAAGGGTTTGGGTAAGGCGATGATGAAATACATGATTAAGAAACTCCGCGCGGAAGATATTAGCAACATTACTTTATTTGCAGATCCTCATGTAGTCAATTTTTACGGCGGCTTGGGGTTCTTAGCTGATCCAGAAGGAATAAAAGGAATGTTTTGGTATCCAGATTGACACTCCCCTGGCGCTCTGCCGAAGGGATGAAAGCATCTTTCTTATAAATTTATACTTATTCCCAAAAGTATGTTATGCTATAAAAGCAAGTAACGGGATGTAGCGCAGCTTGGTAGCGCGCCTGCTTTGGGAGCAGGATGCCGCAGGTTCAAATCCTGTCATCCCGATCAAAAAACAATAAAGTTAAAGTTAACTTGATCTGCTAGATTAAGTTAACTTTAATTATTTATACTTAAATTTATACAACTGGCTGCTTAAGTCTGTGTTAGGAGAAAATGGCAAGCCTTGGTTAAACCAATATAGTAGGTAAGAACATTATCTTAATCAAAATACTGGAACTATTCCCACGGGCTGGTGGTCATTGATAATTAATTTGCTACTTCAGGAGTAAACATTGCGGTTTGCACAATAAGGCAAAATAGATATATATATTAAAACTAATCTTGGAATACTTCTCTAGATAGTTTTTTTATGATGCTAAGGCAATTTTTGAGGTGGGTTCCTCTAGCCTAGTGTTTGTTCTAGATGGGCATACTGAATGTAGCTAGAGAAGCCGTTGCCAAATAGGGCTATTACAAAGACAAGCAAATTGGCTGAAATACTCGTTTATAAAATTTGAGGTTATTACTAATGAAGTCATTCGTTCGCTGGGGCGCAACCCTGGGTTTGGTTGGGACTACACTGCTGTCAACATCTTTTTTAGGAAATCTACAGGCTTTAGCCTTGCCCGCAGAACAGGTGATTCAAAAGCTGCAAACAATTCCTGTTTTTACTGTCACTGATGCTAAAGGAGCGCCACTGGTTAGGTCAATTAAGAATGCCCAGAATAAAGATGTTTCTGTAGCGGGAATTTTTATTAGCCAGCGCGATGCTCAAGGATTTGTTG
>JBARVL010000121.1:0-2848 GCA_049646245.1 Crinalium sp.
TTGCTGACACAGTGGAAATGAATTCTACCCAAAGTAATAAAGCTAACTCACGTCAAAAAAAATGGGCGATCGAGGATAGCGAGAATATATATCGGATTCAAGGTTGGGGTGAACCTTATTTCTCGATCAATGCTGCTGGTCATATCACTGTATCACCTAGAGGCGATCGCGGCGGTTCGCTAGATTTATTTGATTTAGTTAGCGCCTTGCGCGAGCGTAATCTAGCATTGCCTCTACTGATCCGCTTTTCAGATATTTTAGAGCATCGCATTGAGCGGTTAAATGCTTCGTTCGCTAAAGCAATTACTCGCTACAACTATGCAGGTGGTTATCGGGGTGTATTCCCAGTTAAGTGTAACCAACAGCGCCATCTGCTAGAAGACTTAGTAAAGTTTGGTAAACCCTATCAGTTTGGTTTAGAAGCTGGTTCCAAACCAGAATTAATGATTGCCTTGGCGATGCTAGATACCCCAGGCGCACTATTGATCTGCAATGGCTATAAAGATCGGGAGTACATTGAAACGGCAATGTTAGCCCAACGTTTGGGGCAAACACCGATGATTGTACTAGAGCAGATTGAAGAAGTACAACTGGTAATTGATGCTAGTCGCGCATTGGGAATTCAACCATTTTTGGGTGTTCGCGCCAAGCTGAGTAGCAAAGGAATTGGTCGTTGGGGAGACTCATCTGGCGATCGCGCTAAATTTGGTTTGACTATTCCTGAAATTATTCGGGTAGTCGAGCAGTTGAAAGAAGCTAATATGCTGGAATCTTTGCAACTGCTACATTACCACATTGGCTCTCAAATCTCCTCGATAAGTGTGATTAAAGATGCCATCCTAGAAGCCAGCAAGATTTTTGTCGAGTTGGCACAACTAGGTGCGAACATGAAGTATCTTGATGTTGGTGGCGGACTAGGGGTAGATTACGACGGTTCGCAAACTAATTTTCACGCTTCAAAAAATTACAACTTGCAGAATTACGCCAGCGATATTATCGCTGAAGTCAAGGAAGCTTGCGATGAGCGGGGGATACCTGTACCGACTTTGATTAGTGAGAGTGGTCGGGCGATCGCTTCTCATCAATCAGTGCTAATCTTTGATGTACTTAGCACCAGTGATGTCCCTACAGATCCACCAACCCCAGCAAAAGAAGAAGAACATCTAATTATTCGCAATCTCTGGGAAACCTTTAATAACATCAACGTTCAAAATTATCAGGAAGCATTCTACGACGCGACTCAGTTCAAAGAAGAAGCCCTCAGTCGATTTAAACTAGGCTATCTCCGCATTACTGAGCGAGCCAGAGCAGAGCAATTATACTGGGCTTGTTGTAAGAAAATTCTCGATATTGCTAGAGATCAGGAATACGTCCCTGACGATTTGGAAGACCTCGAAAAAATCATGGCTTCCATTTACTACGTCAATATGTCGGTCTTTCAATCTGCGCCGGATAGTTGGGCAATTGACCAGCTTTTTCCGATTATGCCACTTCACCGTTTGGATGAAGAAGCAACTCAGCGAGGTATTTTAGCAGATCTGACTTGCGATAGTGACGGCAAAATCGATCAGTTTATTGATTTGCGAGATGTCAAACCTGTGCTGGAATTGCACAATTTGAAACCAGGAGAACCTTATTATTTAGGTTTATTTCTTGGTGGTGCTTACCAAGAGATTATGGGTAATCTCCATAATTTATTTGGTGATACCAATGCAGTGCATATCAAACTGACACCCAAAGGCTACCAAATTGAACACGTAGTTAAAGGTGACACGATGGCGGAGGTAGTCAGTTATGTTCAATATGATGCTGAAGATTTGGTAGAAAGTATGCGTCAGCGAACTGAACAAGCTTTGTTAGAAAAACGCATCACCATTCAGGAAGCACAGCGATTGCTGCAAAACTATGAGCATAGCTTAGGACGTTATACTTACCTGTCCCCGTAACTCCTGTAGGAGAGGAGGGAGGAGAGAGGGGGGAGAACCGAAAGCCTGAAACCTAGATCCCCCTGAGCAACCCCTTATAAAAGGGGGGAAATTTAAAGTCCCCCTTAAAAAGGGGGATTTAGGGGGATATCGAAGTAAGTCCTAATTCTTTCTGACTCCTGACTCCTCTCTCCTCCCTCCTCCCCCCTCTCTCCTTAAACGCCCTCTGTACCTAATAGTTCTGCGATCGCCTGCCCTGCGGCTGTTCGTTCTGGCGGTAGAACCTGACGTGAATCGGTAATTAACCAGTCAAGTGCTGCTGCTTGTACGTCAATTGTTGCACCAGTTTTATCTACACAGTAACGCCCAAACACTAGCTTATCTATTAAGCGCACACCTGCCCCTAAGCGGGAGTATTCAAAAATTACACTGTTATCTACAGTAGCACCGCTACAAATCCAACAATTTGGACCAATCATTGTGGGACCAACAATTTTAGCCCCATCTTCAATGCGGGTCATGGCACCAATATAAACAGGTCCAGTAATATCAACTTTGTCCCAGTTCACAGCTACATTCAAGCCTGTGTATATCCCAGGCGCAACTTGATACCCTGGAATTTCTACATTCTTGACTTCGCCCGCTAACACACTCCGAATAGCACGCCAGTAGTCGGGAACTTTGCCAATATCTACCCATTGGAAATCCATTGAAATGCCATAAAATGGGGCATTCATCTCTACTAATTTGGGGAATAACTCACCGCCAATGTCATATTCCACACCAGAAGGAATATAATCTAATATTTCTGGTTCAAAGATATAAATACCAGTATTAATATCAGTACTAAGAGCTTCTTCTACTTTGGGCTTTTCTTGGAAAGCTTTAATTTTACCTGTTTCATCGGTGACAACTACGCCGTA
>JBARVL010000122.1:0-17125 GCA_049646245.1 Crinalium sp.
GTGCAGTTGTAGCTGAACAAATTGCTCCATATCTCGACAGCATTGGAGAAGGATTTCACCGCGAATACGAAGAATATATGCTTCCAGTGCTAACACGATTTAATGGTTTACCGGAAGTTAGTCCAGACGGACAGATTGTTTATCACTTTCCCGAATTACAAACTACAGCTACAGCGCGTAATTCTCAACCTGTAGAAACATATTTGCAGGAACGTCGTTGGCTGTTTAGTCAAGCTGATAGTGGTCAACTACTCTTATCAATAGGTTTGGGTGCTTTAAATATTGTTGGTGCGTTAGTTTTAGGTTCTCTGTTGAAAGGCGGTATTGCAGCACAACTAGGTGGACTGGTTGCCTTTACCAATTCAATTTACTGGATATTAATTGGATATGGTATTGCGTTCTTAACAGTCCCATTAGTGCGTTATTTTTGGATTCAATGGAGAAATAGTAAAATTGAATCGCGCAATCAACAACGAGAAGAACGTACTGTTTTATTGCATCAAGCAGATAGTGATTTGCAGAATAAAATTGCTTATGCACGTAAGTTTGCTAATCAATATGTGATTGGTCGTGAAGATTTAACTTACACGACCGAAACAGACTTGTTAGAGCAAGAGAGCGATCGCTCTGACAAAATAGATGAGGAATGGCAGCGCCGTTTGAATCAATAAACAATTAACAATTAACAATTATCAATATCATCCTGGAAGTTGAGATAAAGAGATGTTTTGGTAATAGTGCTGCAAAATTTGCTGGTAGTTTACTCCCTGTTGAGCTAAATTGTATGCTCCCCATTGGCTTAAACCCAAACCGTGACCAAAACCAAAACCGTTGAACTGAAAACCGATAGGCGTTGAGGAAACTGTAAAACGGGTACTTTTTAGCCCTAGTGCCTCACGTAATTTAGTGCCAGCGATACTACGGGAACCACCAGCGCCAACGGCTTTGATGCTCATAATCCGCCCGTAGGTACTGGTACGCTCTGGAAGCAATGCTTTCACATTGCTGATTCCAAGGCGACGGCTCAATTCATTAGCCGAGATAGTTTTTTCCCATTGGTATTGAGGAGTACCTTGATCGTAGTCTGGGACACCACGTAAGTATGGTAAAGGGCTTGACCAGACATTTTCGACATTTTCTGTATGTCCTCCTGATGAGGAGTGGAAGACAGCAAGAATAATTTTGCCATTGTAGGTCATCACCTGCCCTGCGGTGGCATTGACAGCAGTTTGTGTTGATTCAGCTTCGGTTGTTAAACCTTTATAAACCTGGGAAGTTTGAGTATTAACAACGTCATAAATATTTTTACTAGAGGTTTCCTGCTTATGAAGGGCGTAGGAACGAGCAGCGACAGCTTGGGCTTTCAGAGCTTCTTGAGGCCAACTAGCACTCATTTCAGCGCCTAGAACACTGTAGAGATATTGTTCTAAATTTACATGGTTGACAGCAGTAATTCCTTTGCTGGTAGGAACTACGCGAGTGCGCCCACGATACCAGCGATCGCCTATCCAAACATAGCCGCCATTAGTCGGCTCAATCCAAATTTGGTCGGCTTGCCACTGCCCCAATGCTACCCGTCCAGCATGGGTTTGAGCATCCAAGCCGTTCATTTCTGCAATTTCCCCCAGAACCGAACCTGTGCCATCACGCACTACTGCTGGGGTAGAACTGCCTACTTTAACTTGTTTGACTCCATCTTCAATCGCTACACGCAATTCGATCGCGGCTTGAGCGGGACAAATCATTGCTATCCACAACAGAAAAGAAAGCCACCAGTTGCGTCCGCCCAGTCTAATTAATTGTTTGAGCATAGAAAAAAATTTGTGAAAACTCTAGATATTACTTGGCAGTACCAGCTATTAACCTAGTCCTAAGTGCTGTTAGTTCCTACTTAGGACATACTTATTTGGTTATATCTAACATATTTGTGATATTGCTGCTATCTCAAACAATACAAAATTGTATAGATCAGGATTGTGGTATTTAATCACTAAACGCTGATCAATATAAAAAGTTTCCATGAGGTTGTAAACAAACCGTGCAAATTACCTTTTTAGGCACTAGCTCAGGTGTACCGACGCGATCGCGCAATGTTTCTAGTGTTGCCCTCCGTTTACCGCAACGGGCAGAAGTCTGGCTTTTTGACTGTGGCGAAGGTACTCAACACCAATTGCTGCGTAGTGATGTCAAACTTAGTCAAATCAGACGTATTTTTATTACTCATCTGCATGGCGACCACATCTTTGGCTTGATGGGTATGTTAGCAAGCTATGGGTTAGCTGGTAATCCTACTGCAATTGATATTTATGGTCCGCCAGGTTTGAGTGAATATATACGTGCCTCTGAGCGTTATTCTTATACTCACTTGTCTTACCCGCTCAAGGTTCACACTGTGCAACCAGGGCTTGTTTATGAAGATGAGGAATTTCTGGTGAGTTGTATACCTTTAAAACATCGTGTGACAGCCTTTGGCTACCGAATTGTAGAAAAAGACCGCCCTGGACGATTTAATGTTGAACAAGCTGCTGCTTTAGGAATCCCTAGTGGCCCTTTGTATGGCAAGCTGAAACGGGGTGAAGAAGTCACTCTATCAGATGGTCGTCAAATTCGGGGTAGCGATTTATGCTCTCCACCAGAAATAGGTCGCAAAGTTGTTTATTGTACAGACACAGTTTATTGTGATGCGGCTGTGGAACTGTCACAGGATGCGGATGTCCTAATTCACGAAGCGACATTTTCCCATCAAGATGCTGATATGGCGTTCGATCGCTTGCATTCTACGTCAACAATGGCTGCTCAGGTGGCATTAGGTGCTGGTGTTAAACAGCTAATTATGACACATTTTAGCCCTCGCTATGCCCCTGGCAATGCCTTGGTACTGGATGATTTGCTTCAAGAAGCACGGGCTATTTTCCCGAATACAGCACTAGCTTATGATTTTTTGATCCATGAAGTGCCGCGCAGGAGGGGGGAGTAGGGAGGGGAGAGGGGAGGAGGGAGGAGGGAGGAGGGAGGAGAGAGGAGGGGGAAATTCTTTGCTCAGTCCTCAAATTACATTCCACTGACTTTTAATAAGCGATCGCGGATATCAATCAAACGACTTTGAGTATCTACAGGCGATCGCGGCGTGGGAATTTCTGTACTAGGCCAATTGGGTAATTCAAAACAAGGACAATTTACCGAGGGCATTCCAGACTGACGCTGGGGAATAGGCATTGAGCAACGGGAACAAGCAGCTACGTCCCATTCTGGTGTTAACAATTTAGCAATTGTCTCATGGGTGCCTTCTAGAAAACACTCTCCCGACTCTGGCGAAAGAATTAACCGAAAGCAGTCTTCAAATTCTTTGCTGTAACGGTGTCCATTCAGCACGGTTTCTGGGCGTATAGCTCGATCGCCATTGCGAATCAATACTTTCCTGCCAAGCTGAAACCAGTAAGCGAGATATTTTTTTACTTGCAGATCAGTTGCCATAATTTTTTGCTGACTTAGCAGCAAATATCAACTTGTTTGTCAATCGTATCAATATTTAAAATTCTTTTCTCTGAGTTTAACACTTCAGCTAAATTGCTGATTTACTGAATTGACATCCTCCCCGTCGTAAACGAGCGGGGATTCGTTAGGGTCGAGAGAAGTTATTACTAACCTCTCCCTCCCATCCGAAACCGAGAAGAGCGACTTTCACCGCACACGGCTACTCAATATGTCTCCCGTTGTCAAGGAGGGACTTCCCGACCGTTTCTTTTCCTTAATCAGTGGGATATCGTTGACCCACTCCCATTCGTACTTATCCCATTCCTGGGATAATTTTTTTAAAATTCTGGGTGTGTTGTTTTTTCCTGATTTCTATTAGGTCAATAGCGGTCTTTTTATCGTGGCAATGCCTATGTAACAGTTGTAGATTTTTCCATTCATCCCTACCGTCAAGGGCTTTGGGGTTTATATGGTCTACTTCCATTACATCCCAATCTTGGAAGCTTAATCCGCACCAAGCACATTTACCCTTTTCTTGTTTTAGCAACTTAGCCGTTCGACCTGGCATTTCGGGGTGTGTACCCAGTCTTGAACTCCAATAAACTAGGTCGCCGTCGAATGGGCTTTTATCACCTTTAACCTTGACGTATTCAGTGCTACTGCTGCCAAATTCTGAATGCGTAAGTAACCGGAGGGGGTTCGCTATTCCCTCCCTGGTGGCAAATACCCAGTTTTTGTTGCCGATTGTAGTCCAGTATTTGATGTGACCATCATTTATGTTCCCACATCGGCGTTTTGCCCATCTACGAAGTTTCAGGTATGTGAGGTTGTCTTGTTTTGATAGTTCTCCAACACTTTGTGCGTCAGAATTTGTGAAAAAGGAAGTCCATCCCCTTATTACAGGGTTAAGGTCTTTGATTAGTGCCGCTTGGGGCGAAGACCTGTGTTTTGTGATGATACTCTTGACCTTCTCTTGGTGAACCTTACTCGCCTTCTTTGATGGGGTGATGAGTGTTCTAAAACCCAGTATCTTACCTTGAGTATTTATACTGCTTCGGTATCTTCCTGCTGTGTAATGCTGAATGTGATGACCTAAGAAGTCGAATCCAGCTTTACCATCCTCACTTTCATCAGAATTGAGTGTGTGAGTTAACCTTGTCTTTTCGGGTTTTATTTCTAGACCAATGCCTTTGAGCCACTCAGAGATTATTTCCCTGCATCTTTAGAGTCGCCTCTCTCCCCTCCCCTAAGAACCGTACATGAGACTTTCGCACTCATACGGCTCAAGCCTTACTTCAAGCGAGTTTTAACTTGGGTTTTATGTACCTGCTTATGACAAGCTTTATGTAGGTGCTGAAGGTTTTCCGCGTCGTCCGTTCCACCTTCTGCCACAGGTACTATGTGATGGATTTCGATTTCCTCTCCGTTGAATAGAGGTTCGCCACATTCGGGACATTTCCAGTCTTGGTTTTCTGCTATCGTATAAAGCTTAGTGCCTTTATCGAAGCGGGTTTTCCCAAGCTTCTGGTGGCGCTTGTTCCAATACTCTTTTAACGAAGGGTCATCTGGGCTAGCGTCACCCTTAACCTTTATATGGCGCTCGATGGGAGTAGATGCAATTTGGTAAAGGACAAGTTCTTTGTCCTTCCCTCGTCTGTTGCTTATGGTGCAAGCAAACGTCCATTTAACGCCTTTAATGGTCTTGAAGTAACGCTTATAAACCCATTTTGTGTTTTTGTTGGGATGTCTACGCTTTGCCCAACGCCAAAGGTATTGCCACAATCTGTGTGAGATGTAATTGAAGATTTCTTTGCTTACCACTCCTTTGTAGTAGTTAGCAAAACCTCTGAGAATTGGATTGAGCTTTTTGATTAAGATTTCCTGTTCTACACCATTGAGGTTGTTTATTTCATCTCCTAACCGCTTGCAAAAGGCTAATACCTTCTTTTTGGACGGCTTAATTAAGAGTTTTCCATCGTAGTGTCGGGAGTTGAACCCAAGGAAGTCAAAGCCATCTTCCATTGACGTGATTACCGTCTTCTCAGCACTGAGTTCAAGACCTCGCTCTGACATCCATGCTTGTATCAGGATTTGGGCAATATTGAGACTTTCTCTATCTCTAGCCGTGACGATGAAATCATCGGCATATCTCACCACTCCAAGCTTGGGATTGGTGGTTTTTATGTAGGTTTCTAAACCATGCAACCCAATATTAGCTAACAAGGGGGAAATAACTCCGCCCTGTGGTGTGCCTTGTTCCGTAGGATTTAATTTCCCCTGGAACACATATCCCGCTTTTAACCATCCTTTGATGAGTTCTCGTTTGGGGAGGTTATTCACCATATTTAGGATGGATTCATGGGCGATGTTGTCAAAGAATCCCTTGATGTCAGCTTCTAGAACCCAGGTGTCACACCCTTTATTCCCGAACCTTACCCTGTTAAAGCATTGTCCGATGGCATCTTGACAGCTTCTTCCTGGTCGAAAACCATACGAATTTTGCTCAAATACAGCTTCCCATTCGGGTTCTAGTGAGTTCTTTACTATTGCCTGTTCGATTCTGTCACGCACGGTCGGGATTCCGAGCGGTCGTTTCTTGCCGTTAGGCTTAGGTATTTCTACCCTTCGTGTCGGTTTGAGGTTTCCCCCACCCCAGTTGTTTACCAGAATCACTCGCTGCTCTGGGGTATTGATAACTTCTCTATCAATGCCTGCCGTTGCTTTACCAAGATTTGTTTGGGTGATACGTCGAACGGACAACAATAAATTTGCGTAGCTTCGTAACATTAACTTCTGCAAGCTGCGTAGCTTACGAAAGTTACCAAGTTTTTTCGCACGAAAGATTCGTTGACGTAGGTTCAAGAGCCAACTTGTTAACTTTCTTCCAGTTGACCTGGTTCCAGTTTTCTAGTTGTTTCCTTGTTCCGTTTGTTATCGTTGCCGATACCATCTAACTTGTCCTTAGATTCGGTTCCTTTGTCTAGTTGCTTTCGTATAAGACCCAGGAGAAGTTGGCTTTCCTTTCGGTCAGGGGTATTCGACCCCTATCCAATCCATTACGGACTAGCGTTTGCTTTTTCTCCCATCCTTTACCCTCCAGAGAGTTCCGTCCTTGTTGCCTCAGACCTACTAAAAGTTATCGACCTCTCTTAGACTCTGTAGGGCTTACCCTGTTGTGTCGTCTAGTTTTTCAATCCTCTTTAGGTGCTATCTCTTCTGCGGTGGGGTTTTTGTTCACACGATTTATGAATCCATGAGCCATAAATCCTTCCACTGAGAGCCTCTCAGCCTTATTTGGCTCTTTCTTACATAACGCAGTTTATTGATAGTTCACTTGCGTTCACCATAGAGGATTACCCTCTTGCTCCTGACCAGCTTAGGCTACCAGTTTAGGCTACGTTCGTGGTCTGCACTCCGACTGTTTCGTTACCTACTTGGTCGTGACCGGACTCAAAGGTTGAGTCTTTTACTTGAGGGTAGTGGGTGTGAATCCACTAGAGGAGAAGGCTCCTCGTATTAGATGACCAATTCAGGTCGCGCCATAGACTGTAAGTTGTCATCAGTAGAGGATTAAAGTGCGAACTCAATCCTGTTGGATTACTCTACTGAAGCCCCCATCCTGGAATATTTCTATCCCTTTCTGGAGAACGAATCGCACCTAAGATTCACAACTTAGGTTTCTGCTTCTTTCCATTACTGGTTTTTCGCAACTGCCCTTTAGAGTTGCCTCCTGTAGGTCTTATGTTCGCTTCACAGACTGTCACGGCAAGCCCTGCCGCCAAAATATTTTTACTTGCATAGCAGCTATTTATGTGAGATGCGTAATTTTCAATATAAAGCCGTCCTGCGCTGCGAAGTGCGGACGGGGTTTCTACCCAATTTTCTGATGATGCTTAAAGCTCAATTGGTCTGCTGAGGCAAAGGCGAACCTAGTTCACACAGGTTAAGAACATAACCACCAGTGACTAAGTAGACGGGATTTGCGATCGCACCAATTCGACGCACTAACATCCCCAGGCGATCGCGAAACACCCTACCACTTTTATAAGCTGGGACTATCCCCCAACCAGTTTCCTCTGCTACCAAAATTAAATCACCTGTAGCTTGCTGCAAACTGGTAATTAATTCCTGTGAAGTTTGATCCCAAGTTTCGTTATCTTCTTCTAGCAAATTTGCCACCCAGGTTCCCAAAGAATCAACCAACAAACAGTGATTGGCTGAATACGCGGCAATAGTTGCAGATAAATTCACGGGTTCACAGAGCGTTTGCCAATTAGCAGGTCGTCTTAGTTGGTGTTGTTCAATCCGAGCCTGCCATTCTGTATCATTTAAATCAACTTGGGCTGTTGCTAAATAAAATACTGGCTTACCTGAACGCATTGCCAATGTTTCCGCCCACTCACTCTTACCAGAGCGGGATGGGCCAGTGATTAATATTAAACTTTTTGTAGAAGTTGGTGAATCTTTTACCACAAAAACTAAATTATACTGAATTGCATTTTATATTTAAAAATGAATTATTAATTACCTATGGCTAGAACATTCATAGAGTATAAGTGCGGGAATATGCGATGAAACATCATTTGCAACGGATTGAAAAAACGCTCAATTATTTATCACAGAGCAATTTTACTCAGGGACAGCAACATTCTGTTCCAGAAAATTCAATCAACTCACAGAATAAACCACCACAAAAACCACAGGTAAATCGCTCTCCCTCTGTTTCCATGACTGTACTGCCTATGCCTAAGCGACAGCAGTATAAAACTCCTGCTTTGCCTAAAGTGACAGCACCTAGTTTAACTCAGCATCGCATAAGCGCCAATCCAGCTATGGCAATCACCGTGCTGAAAGAAATTGAAATTAAGGTCATTGGTTGGCAACAGCAACTACAGCAAACTTTAAAAAAAATTCAAGATGTGTACTCGGAAGGTCCAATTATTGATGGTTGGATAGAGTCTACTAGCCAGAATCAAAACATTTCTGTCAAAGACAGACATCAAGCATCAATGCCGCCAATGATGGACTATGTAACAGAAATGGTTAGTCAGCCAGATGGGAAGTTTACCGTTGCTGATTATCGTCTGTGTGGATTGGATGCAGATGGGATGTTGTGGTCGCGCCCTTGTCCACCTAATCAGGTGAAGAGCGTTAGTATGGCGATCGCTCGTTATCATAAGCTATGCCAGCTACTAAATCAAAAACAAGATCTAGAAAACCGTCTCACTCAACTAACAGAAACGCTGATGGTTTTGCAGGATCATCTATCTACAGGATGAATGCGCGAAAATTCATTGAGCTAACAATGTTAGTTATGAGATAGAAAGGGGATTTCTCAGTAAATTTCCTGATTTAAAAAGGATATAAAAGTAGCTACAATCATGCTACATCTGAGCAGCATTGCTCTGGGCATTTTTATTTAAATTTTATAAATTTTCATTACGAAACGTGATCAAACAATCTTGGTTAGAACTTTCGGAATATGCAGCATTAGCTGCTTCTGGACTCGGAACACTTGCAGCAGTGCTATCTAATCAGGCACTCTATGCAGCAACTCCTCTAACAATAGCGCTTTCCCTGAATCTCGTAAATCGGCGGCATATCCAGGCGCAAGCGCGGCAAGCGACCACACTGGAAATTGCTAATTTACACACTGTTTTAAATCAACAACAAGTTAATAATTGCCAGAAAACCGAAAAAATAGAATTGTTGATTAAGCGCCTAAATGCTGTGTCTCAAAAATTTAATAATCGACCGGAAAAACAGGCGATCGCACAGATGACACAGAATTTAGAAATTGTGACTAGACAAGTTAACGGTATTGTGTTATCAGAATCAGTTGATTTAACGGAAATCAAAGATTTGCTACTTAATCAAAGTATGCAACTGCATTACTTAAAACAACAGTTAAATCACCTCAGTTATGAATTCCATAATCGACCAGAGAAACAAGTTATGGCACATTTACAGCAAGAGATCGCTATTCCAATTACCGAATCAACCTGTGAATGGTCTGGAATTAGAAAACAAATTAACCAAATTGTAAATTCAAAATAATAAATTCTGATTAATTGTTTATTAATTTTGAACTTTTATCATTCATTCATATTCCTATAAGTAGCTACAGCAGAAGGAGAAATCCGGTTTAAATAACGGAAAATCCAATATTTGAATACTGTATCTAAAATTACAGGGAAAGTAGCAATAAACAAAAAATTAAACTCTCGATTTGCTGGTAGTCCTAAATGCTCGGTGATAGTTTCTAAAATGACTTCCCAACCATGAGGTGAGTGGAAACCTACAAAGGTATCAGTAAATAAAATAATGATAAAAGCTTTGGCACTGTCACTTAAACCATAAATCATATCATCTATAAAAGATTTTAAAACTAAAATATCTTGGCGACTGGTCAATATTACAGTCCCAAAAGCCACTAATGAAAAAAGATCAGCAAAAACGTTTTTAACAGCATTGGAACTTTTTTCTTGAAATTCTTTTTGAAGTTCCTGTGCTTTTTCTTGGATCTGCTCTTCTCTTTGTTCAGCAGAGATATTTTGCTCTAAACCTATTAAACTTTTAAATTTTAATTGTTTTTCAAATCGCTCTAACTCGTTAAAGGCTTCTGATTCTAAGTCCATATTTAAAAATATTCCTGAATTAGATGCTCCCCTTACCTGGTCAACAATGGGGCCAACAATAAAAGTTTTTGTTACCTGCTGAGTCAACAGAGGAATAAGAATCAGCAAGAGAATAAATTTAGTAGAGATTAATGTTTTCGCTTTGGAGGTACGAAAGTTTTTAATTACCTCCTTTTCGGCATCAGGGTCTAAGTCTCGCTTTAGCCGCTTAACAGTGCCTAATATAGAGCGAGGTAATATACCTGTTTTATCAGATATTGTTTCGACATCGCTTATTTCCTTTTTCTCTGCGGAAACTCCGTGATAGTTAAAATTTGTTTCAGCAACTTTTTCTGGCTCGACTGACGAAATATTAGTTTTAGGGAGAGAAACTAAAGAATAAGACGATTTAATATCCTGTTCTAAAGCATATTTACTCAAGACTTCATCAATAAATTTTAATTTTTCAATTACAATTAATGATTTTTCTTTATTTTCTGCATAAACGTCCCTGGAATCTACTCTGGCTTCAGCTTGCTTGACCAATGGTTGTTGTTGATACAGATTTTTAAAATAACGACTAGCTTTAAATTCAGTTAACCTGATTTTAGTAATATTTAAGTACTTTTTTAAGTCTGCCTGAAAATATGAAGCAACATTACTGCCATAAGTGCTTGATTTTGTAGTTATCTTGTTACCGCCAAAATGTTCATCTTCAATCGCTTTAATCATTAAAGCTGCTTGATATGCTTGATCTAATGATCTTTCAGGAGTGGTATTAAACCACTGATTTGCTTGACGAATATAGGAGTTGAGTGTGTTGAAAGAAAATATGTTCATCTCAGTGTCTAAATATCTTTGGTAAGCGTATTAGTTTTAAAAAGTCTTGCTTATTGTTGTTAGATTAAAAGTTAAAATTCCTCTAAAAATCTTTCTTTAGTTAGATGATTTTTTTGTGATAGCAAGAAAAAGTGGTTTTGTATACTCAGAATTGTAATTGCAAGTCTTAGCATGATAGGACAGGCAATATACCTTCAAAAAGACTAAAATTTAATGTATGTGGTATATTAACAGATTAGTCAGAGAATAGTTAGTGATTTCTGATTCGATTTGGATAACTGGCACAACTGGCAGTGGTAAAACCAGCCGCCTGGTTACTCAGTTTGGCGGCTGGGTTGAATTACAGGCGGGTCAGCCTTTTTCATCCGGTAGAAAGAAGCGAATGTTTATCGCGGCGGCTAAAGTTAGCGGTCGTTTCCGGCAAATACCAAAGATTTTAGTTTTTGCTGCTAATGATGATAATCGGCGGGATCTAGTTGATCGCTTAACAAGCGCGATCGCTGGGCGTTATCCGGTCATTGCTAAGACACCTTTGGGTTTTTTTCAGGATGAGGTGATGCTGTTTTGGCCGTTATTAATTCAACGGTTAAATTTACGGGCGCAGTTTCCTCTACGGTTACGTCCAGAAACGGAACAAGAGTTAGCGACTCGGTTGTGGCGTGCAGATTTGGATGCAGCGAATATTCAAACCTTGGGGGCGGGTGAATATCGTTTTGTGCGTCGCACCTTAGATTTATTGCAACTTGCGGGAACCAGTGGCACAGCTTCAGAGGAAATTCCCAGTATACTTCAGCAGGGACTGGCAACGGATTTTGTCACGGATGTAACGGATAGGGAGGAGAATTTAGACCGCAGTTTTTCTTTGATGGGGGAATTGCTACAACGGTGGCGCGGGTGGTGTTTAGAGCGAGGTTTACTGAGTTACGGTTTAATCTGTGAACTTTATTGGCGTTACTTGTTACCAGATGCAAGTTATCAGCAGCATTTAAGCTTACGCTATCAGGCGGTGTTGGCGGATGATGTCGATAATTATCCCGCGATCGCCCGAGATTTATTTGAGGTACTTTTAAATCAAGGTGCAGTAGGGGCGTTTACCTATAATCCTGATGGTAAGGTGCGACTAGGTTTAAATGCTGACCCCGAATATCTGGCAGGTTTGAAAGCGCATTGTCAGGTAGAAAGTTTAACTCAAGAACGTAAGTGTTTGGCAGACAGTTTAGCTGATTCGGTAGTGGAATTGGTAAAGGACCCTGGTTGGTTAATTAGTTTACCCTCTTCTATCGGGTCGATTCAAACTACCGCGCGATCGCAACTGTTACGAAAAACGGCTGAGGTAATTATCCAAGCAGTGCAAAATGGGGAGGTGCAACCGGAAGAAATAGTAGTAATTGCGCCTGGTTTAGATGCGATCGCACGTTACACCCTCACAGAAATTTTAACCAGTAAAGGCATAGCTGTAGAAGCTATGAGCGATCAGCGTCCCTTAATTAGTTCCCCAGTAATTCGAGCGTTGCTGACGATGCTGGCTTTAGTTTATCCAGGTTTGGGGCGTTTAGTAGATCGTGAAGCCGTTGCCGAAATGTTGGTGGTATTGAGTCGCAGAGATGGAGAGAAGGGAAGCAGGGGAACAGAGGAAGATTTAGACTCTAGGGTTCCTCACTCTTTACCTTTCACCTCTGACATTGATTTTGTGCGTGCTGGTTTAATAGTAGATCATTGCTACGCCCCCGATCCAGAACAACCCCGCTTGCTACCCGTAACGACGTTTACGCGCTGGGATAGACTGGGACATAAAGCAACAACTGCTTATGAACAGATTTGGGAGTGGGTAGAGAAACAGCGCAAGCAACAAGAACAAAGGTTAATTCCGAATGCGATTACACTTTTAGACCGAGCAATACAGCAATTTTTAGGTAATGGTAGTAATCTACCTTACAATCAACTATCTGCCTTGCGCGAATTAATGGAAACCGCGCAGCACTTCTGGGAAGTTGATGGGAGGTTGCGCCAAAGTGAGCAAATTGATACCCCTCCTCACACCACTATTGGTCAATTTATCGTCCT
Source organism: Crinalium sp. (assembly GCA_049646245.1). Classification (GTDB taxonomy): domain Bacteria; phylum Cyanobacteriota; class Cyanobacteriia; order Cyanobacteriales; family PCC-9333; genus Crinalium. The sequence goes on from JBARVL010000122.1 coordinate 12,996, forward strand.
GTTGCGTAAAGGCACTATTACCGCAAATCCTTACCCAGTAAAACGCAAAAACAGCGATCGCGCTGTCACCTTAGCAAATATTTTCCAGTATAGATCTAGTCGTAAATTCCATAAGTGGCAGTTTTGGCTGGATGCTAGTTCACCTTTGTGGTTAAGTGGTGGTGCTGCTACCTTATATGGCGCTAACTTGTTTCTCAAAGATTGGTCAGGACATCCTTGGACACAAGCAGATAGTGAAATTGCGGATCAAGAAAGGTTAGAGCGTATTTTGCGAGATTTATTAGGTCGTGCTGGTGAGCGAGTTTTCTTATGTCATAGTGACTTAGCTGTAAATGGACAAGAGCAAGCAGGTGGTTTATCCTCTCTTGTTAATGCTTCTTTTCCTCTATACCGGACTGGTTAAGCTTTAGTAAAATTTTGTGGATAAAATAAAGATTAAGAAAAAAACTATATTTTCTTAAAATAAAAGCTAAGTGCTTTTAAGTAAAGCGATCGCACTGCAAAGAAAATTCATGCTGCTGATGTGCAGTGGTTTAGAAGTTATGGAGATGCAGTTGATTTATAAGTGTGTTGATATCTCCTGGTTGTATGCGATCGCACATCTGTTGAAACTCAATCCAAGTTAGATCGCTTTCGATATATGCTTTAGCTAGGGAAATCACTAAATCTGCGTGTTTGTTCCCTTCTGCTTCAGTCATCATATTGTGCTGAATATCTAACTCTCGCTCAAAGCAATGATACCATGACTTAGGTTGATGTTGAATAATGGCATGAAATAATTCTTGATGTTCATCCTTACCAACGGCGCGATCGCTCTCACTAGATATAATAAACATCGGTGCAGAGTAGCGAATTCTTGCTTGCTCTAAAATATCTTCCCCCATATCTAAAAATACTCGCAAAGCTGGCATAACAAAACCGTCATAGCCAAAACTTACGCATCCAGGCGCAGTTTTCCACTTAAAGTAGATATCCAAATTTTCTACAACCAAATCAACTAAAGGATTACTACCACTTAAATAGGGAGCAAAGATTAAATTTTTGTAAATTTGGACAGGGCGTTCTATTGCTAACCAAGCAGCTAATGTGCTACCACCTGATAATCCTCCTAAAATTACTTTTTCTCCTAAACCTTGAGCAATTTGTAACCATGTAATTCCAAATTGTTGATAAGCTTCTTTTGTTTCTGGTAATGGTGGGGGATTATCTTTATCCCAATTTCCCGCCATTCCATGTCCAGGTAACAAAGGAATTAGCACGTTATAACCTGCTTTAAAAAAAGCTTCCCCTATTTGTAAAAATTGCTCTGGACTGGCAGTAAAACCATGAAAAAATAAACATATTTTCTCAGTAGGGGTAGGGTGCAACAGGAATTTTGAGCTACAATTTTCATTTTTCAGCAGTAGCGGCGTTTCATACAGTTTAGTTTCTTGGATTATTTCTGACTTGAGGTTTAAATAGTTAGATATTTGGGGGTTATTATTTATGGAATAGCTACTCATTGTTTAGATGGGTTATTATTTTTTGATGATAATAAAATCAGTGAGTAAAATAGGTCAATTGTATCGATCCTACCTCCGGACTGGGGGAAAGTTATGCCTGGAATTTATCGATCCCTAGTGGGTGGAGTCCAGGAACCATGCCTTAGAAGCGAGCAAATGCGCTTCGCGCACGTCTGACAGTCGGAAATCTAGAAAATACGGCAGAAAATCTAGAGAATCCCCGTCTATGCGCGAGCGGGGAGTGTCAACTCTCTATAATGCTTGGTTAATTGATTTATTCATCAATTTGCCAAATATCCTTGTTTGTATCTTCATCCAAAATATTTTTTGGACGCAAAATTAATATCAAACGTCCTAACAATCTAATATTAGGGTCGTCTGGAAACCACTGAATTTGTAGCTGTCCAGATTGCTCTACAATAAAGTAGCTGTTAGCATCCCATTCTTGCTCTCGACGGTCAATTAATAAAAGGGTTTCTTGACTTTTAGCAGTAGCTTGGTTAGGCAATTGATTATTGTCACAAAGTATAGCTACAGGGTCTTCTGTTTTCAATACAACTTGCCAACCTGGAAGGGATACCCAATTACTATTTGCAGATATTTGAACTGTCTGAAAAGCACCTTGAGGTTTTATCTGCTTGGCTTGTTGGAACTCTGCTATTGTGATAGGTAAGCGACCAGCTAAGGGTATCAGGCGAGGTAGTGATTCTTCTGCTTCTAGTCGATAAATGGGTAAAGCAGGAGCAGGACGAGTTGGAGTGATGCTAAATTCAGTTAGTAGTTGCTCAATTTGTTGCCTTGCCGTTTGGCTATGAGCAAACATTAAACCACGAGCAATTAAACGCGATCGATCTTGTAAATCACTTTGTTGTTTAGCTAATCTCCAATAACTATAAGCTACCGCGTCACCTGGATGATTAGTAAAACCTTGAGGTAATTGTGAAAACCGCGAATAGTCTTTAACAGCTTTAGCAACTTCTTTTGCTGCTTCTGAGTTTAAATTTCTAGAATGTAAGAATTCAGCAGTTGTAGCTCGTTCTGCCTGGTTTAAAATCCGCAATTCATATAAACTATCACTACCAATGCGTCCATAGTGCGATCGCACTTCCTCAGACACACCCACATTCAGCATTGAATTATAAACTTGCGCTGCTACAATAATTTGATTTTGCTGAATTGGCTCAAATCCAGTAGCTTCAAAAATTGCTTGTGTATTATAGCCTAGTTTTTGCAACTTAGCACAAGCTTGTCCCCATCCTACCCAACTACCTTCTTTACGTCGTAGCAAGCGCAGCAAATCTTCAGGATTTTCTATCGTTTCGGCAGATTGAGGACTAGGATCAGGAAGGTTAGATGGTGTTTCAGTCATAAGGGATCTAAATATTAATTATAATCAACAAGGGCTAAGTGGCGATGTCTACGATGCTGCTCCGCCTACGCACATTTTTTAATGTATCCTGTTCAGGACATCCTTATTTATAGTAAAGTGGGCGCGTGCGATCGCGCGGATGCCAAAACTTAAACTTCCTGATCTCCTACAACGGAGGCGAAATGTAAATAAGAGTCAAGTTGCGTAAGTGGGAGTAATTAAACATCAGCTTTCCCATGACCGATGAGCGATCAGCGTGAAAAAGTGCGTAGGCATAGTCCGTCTTAGACATCGCCACTACCCTGTAAATATATATATTATTTTTGTCCTGATTTACCCCAAGGAGTATGTTTTATTATTATGAACAATGCTATTCCAGATCTTGATAGTATCAGCCGTCAGTTAATGAGCCTCAATCGACCCAAAAAACCTAAGATGCTCGTCGTAGACGATGAACCAGATAATCTGGATCTGCTCTACCGTACTTTCCGCAGAGAATTTAATGTTCTCAAAGCGGAAAGTGGTCTCCACGCCTTGGAATTACTAGCGACTGAAGGTGAAGTTGCTGTAATTATCTCCGATCAACGGATGCCAGAAATGAAGGGAACAGAATTTTTGAGCAAGACAGTCCCCGAATTTCCAGATACCGTGCGGATTATTCTGACAGGATTTACTGATGTTGAAGATTTGGTCGATGCGATTAACTCTGGACAAGTCTATAAATACATTACTAAGCCTTGGGACCCTAACGAACTTAAAGGGGTAGTTCAACGTGCAGCAGAAACTTACGATTTGCTCAAGCAAAGAACAGAGGAACTAAATCGGGCGCAAGCGCAAACAAATTTGTTAGCAACAATTGTTACTGTCGCTCAGGAATCGTCGAATGTAGCAGATACTCTAGCACCCATTGTTAGCGCGTTTGGGGATAGTTTCGCCACAGATGGTTGTATTTTACAGCTTGTAGAGGAAAATAATTTAACAACAGCCAAAGCTGATTACAGTATTAATGGTGTAGTAGTAAATAATCTAGAAAAAGACCCAATTGTAGAAAAAGCGATCGCCTCAGCGAATATTCAAGCTTGGGTAAGTGGTAGCGAACCTGAAGTAGCAGAATACCAAGCAACAGACCTCAAAGCACATCTAGTTGTGCCAATAGTTTATCGTAGTCAAGTGCTGGCAATTCTCTCGCTCCAGTGGAAGCGACCTGCTAAACTGCGGGAAGATGAACTTAAACTAATTCACCTATCCGCACAGCAAGT
>JBARVL010000123.1:0-15600 GCA_049646245.1 Crinalium sp.
GATACAGACAGGCATTATACTACTGGAAATTAATAAATATGTATGAGTTGAGGAAATTTTGGTAGTATTAACGTTTTTTTGAACGCCAGAAATTTTTAAGTGTTTAGTACTATAATTTTTTGTTCAAACCGAATCAAAAACTAACAGCATAATTTTACTTCACAAGACAATTATATGGGAAAAATAATTACTCAAAAACTTACCCCATCTTAATTCCAGCTTTAGTGTATAAATGTTTTGGTACGGTGACCCCATATTTCTTAACTAAATAAATGTTCTGGTCATGGATTGCAGATGCCTTTGCCGAGTTACCGGGATCTAATGACGATCTGTTCCGAAAACTTTGGGTACAAAAGCGGCTAAAGTTTAATGAACAGCTAGTTGACACTAGGGATGAATATAGCGCCAGATTAATTTGTGCCACTCTAAGCCAGCGAGAGCGCCTGTTTCTTGTACTTCCTGACTTTCAGCCTCGTAGATCAGCCCTCCTGTTTGCCACAGCTTTGATTCGTTATTGGTACGATTCCCAGAGTCAACAACCTTCTAGCGACCGTGATCTCCATAATCAGCGAGTGCTTTACTTTGGTTCAACAGTGGGTATTCGCGAACAACTTCACGAAGTCACAGTAGAAGAACTCAATTTAGCTGAAGTTTTTCGACAACAGCATTTTGGTAGACGACAACAGTTAGTGGCTAAACAAACTCGTACCCGCTTTCGTCAGCCAAATACGGAGCACTTGAACTCTACTCTACCGGAAGTATTGACTATCTATACACCAGTAGATCCACTAGCAGTAATCGAGCAGTACAAGCCTCAATGGATTGCAGTTGATTGCGGTGATGCAGAAAATTTGAGTTGGCTGCGACCTCTATTGCAAGGCTCTGTGCAACAAAATATCCCGGTCATTGCTTGGGGTCAAAATCCGTTGTCAGAGAGTGTGGCTGACTTTTCCCAACAGGGGCAAGTGCTTATTTGGCCTATACAAGCATCCTTAAATAAACTTTCTGGGAATCAACCCCCAGAAAATTCTTCTTTTGTCTCACAAACGGTTTGTACTATTGGCCCCCAATTTATTCGTCACATATCTAACCCATATCGGGTAATAGAGTCAGTTTTACAGTCTGATATAACTACTCAAATCCAACCCCTCATTTTAGAAGGCACAGGCGTTAATACATTGGAATTTTATTTTCAAGAAGTTAACCGTCTGTTAGTCCGTAGCGTTCAAGGGTCTTGCGGACGTTTAGCTAAAGACACCCTGAAACTGCATTGGAAGTACCTGCGATCTCTAGAGTCATTGTCTATCCCATGGGCTTTCTATGAGGCAGAAGTATCGCAGTTCTGGGGTATGAAGTCTTTTGAGCAATTATCTAATGAGTGTGAACAATTCAGAAATGCTTGTTACCAGAACTATCCAGACTTGATCGCCGATCTTGAACAGATCAGTGCCTTGCTAGAAGAGGCTCTTAAGCAGATCAAAACTTCAGGCTCACCTCTGTGGCACGCCTTATGCAATCTTTCGATAGAGGAGCCTCCTTTTGGAGAAGCACGCCTCATTATTTTTACAAGTCAGGCGAAGAAACAGTTATTTCTGTTGGCGATATTGGCACGTTACAACCTAGTAGAGGAAGACCTTCGCGCTGTTAGAACATGGATTTTGAGTTTAGATGAACTTTGCAAGTTGGTACGGCGTGATACAATATCCCAAGATATTGAAGAGATTCTAAATCCACTAGCTGTTGACAAAACACTGCGTTGGCATCCCCTCGTGGTGGGTTTACCCAGCCCTATACTGACACCTAAACTTCTTCCTATCCTACTACAAGAAACAGCTGACTTTTTGCTCTATCGTTACCAAAGCTCTGCCTTAGCCCGCCAAGCAGACAAGTGGTCACTGCGCCTTGGTTCTAATATTCTTGATGTAGCAGCGGTCTTGAGTAGCTTGAGTGGCCTTCCAGCGCCACAAGAGATTCCCTGTATGCCGCCGAGACTAAATTTTACTGAACTATCAGGGATAAATGCTGAAACTGGTACAAGAACAATATATGTGGGAGTTAAACCCCTTTGGCAACCAGAAGATACAGTAAGCGAAGTTGCTCGTTTGTTGCAAGAAGATGTGGAATATGAACTGGTAGATGCCGACCCATTTCAGGAAGCGGATGAAACAGCCACAGGCAGAGGACAGGAATCTTGGTGTGAAAGTGCTGTCGAAGTTGACTTCGATCTAGGTTGGCACGCTTGTTTTGCGTCAGACGATCTCATCAACGTCATTGTGACGGTTGCAAATGGTCAGCAGATTGATAAACGTTATGTGCGATCGCTAAAATCTGGAGATCGTGTTTTAGCCCTTGTCGGACAACGGCAGCAAAGTCTCTACAGCCTTATCATCTCACGTATTCATGGACATCCCGCGATTGAGTTGCACTTGGCACTTATCCGTCGTTGGCAACAAGATTTTGTAGCAGCATATCAGCGTTGGCGGCAGCACGGAGTAAGGAATTTAGAAGAGTTGCAGAAGCGAATGCAAGAACGTGGCAGCACCATCACTTCCTCCTCTACCCTTCGTCAGTGGTTATGGGGTAATACGCTGTGTCCAGATGATCCAGAAGATTTACGTCGCTTAGCAGAATTGCTGGACATGGAATTTGTCCGCTCTTACTACCGCAGAATTTATCAAGCTGCCAAGAGGTTGCGTGGTTTACACAGGGGATTATCTCGTCGTCTAAATAACTGGCTGGAACAACAAGTTACAGGTTTGGTGGACAGTCACAGTGACGACGATTTAATAGATGCTGAGTTAGGAATAACTTTTAGTGATTTTCGCACTTCACTACTAATTTTGCGTGTAACAGCGCTACAGAATACTACAGGCCTATTTTTACGCAGTAGTTTGGGCAGATTTGAAAGGATTATTTAAAGATGACCAACAGAGCATGGAATTCGCAAGAAGAAACGTTACTGGCTGAGTATTTGAGCCGTCAAGTATGTGATCGCGCTTCAGGTCGTAGCGAGGACGAGTGCCTTCGTAATTCCCCACGCGATGTTTATTTTATTGGCAATCTGCGACCTCGACCAGAGAATAATGACGATGACCCAGCCAACCTCAGCGAACTAATTACCAAACTAGCGCCTGTTGCCTTTGGCGCTGAGTTCCGCTTTCACCCTGACAGCAATGAGATCAAAATCACTGTCAAAGTCCGCTGGGCCTGCTATTACCGCGTTTTTCCCACACTTTCCCAACAGCGGGAGCAGTTGCAGCTAGCTGCTTTAGCTGACACTAAAGATGACAATAATACTGAGGCAGCCGAAGCTCTTGCTAGTGTCTCAGATAATCAGCCCCCAACTGCTCAGGAACCACCTCTTCCCAATGCTACGGCTGCTCAACCTACAGCTAATCAGGAAGAACCAAGCGAAGCAGACAGCACGATTGAGGCTGAACGAGAACAAGAAGAACAGTTAGCAGAGGTAGAATCTCCCGAAGTTGCTGAATCTAGAACCGATCGCCGTCGTAGGCGAGCTCCAAAGGATTCATTGTTTATTCGATTTCGTAAGATTTCCTGCGAAGCTGGGGGGCAGGTTACTCTGCGTTGCAATGTCGCTGGCGAGTGGACAACCGATGTCAGGAACTTGCAAGCTTTACTGGATCAGGAGAATGAGCGAGCACAGCAAATAGCTCAAAACGACCCTGAGCGTGTACGTACATCTGGCGCTCCTAATGCCAGAATCAATATTCCCGAAAATGCCTTAACTTCCGAGTCTGACTACAACGGCTTTCTTCAGTCGCTTCAAACCGATGTAGTACCTGAGTGGCGGTGGGAAGTAGGATCTAAAGTTCGTCCAAATGATGTGGCTCCAACTGACCAAATAGCCTCGATAGAGTTCGTCAACACTTCACCTCAACAAGACAACCCAAACATTGAGGCATTTTTCTTTGATACAGAAGCCACATTCATATTTACAGGCGCAAGCGTGCAACCCTTCGAGTTAGAATTGGCTCCCCGAGGATTCCGCTATGACCGAGAACTCTGGGGTCGCGGATTCAACTGTGCCGTTGAGAGGGAGGACTGGTCAGAAACCTTCTCTACTACCCACACGCCAATCTATCGCCAAATGCGGTACGTTTCTCAAGACAACCCACCCGCGCTTTTTGCAGACCTAGCCAACAATCCCATACCTACGCTCAGAGCCATTGTTGATTCAATGGAGGCATATCGGCAAGTTTGGGAACAGAAACGACAAGGATATATCGCTACCAATGCTGGTTGGGAAAATGAGTTTGATCATGACTTCCAACAGTTCCAAGATGAAATCCACCGATTTCGCCGTGGCTGCGAACTCATCCGCACCAACCCAGATATACGAGTCGCTTTTCAACTAACCAACGAAACCTTCCGTCGATTAGGCAATCACCCTCAACCAGAAAAACGTAAAGAGAGTTGGCGTCTATTTCAGATTGTTTTTCTTATCAGCCAAATTCCCAGCATGGCTGCTTTAGCAGATCCCAATAGTCCAGACGCTAGTGAACGGGAAATGGTAGACATCATCTACTTCCCTACTGGCGGGGGTAAAACAGAAGCCTACCTCGGCACAATTGTCTTTCACTGCTTCTTTGACCGCTTGCGTGGTAAAGCTGCTGGAGTAACCGCGTGGACACGCTTTCCCCTACGTCTGTTGACACTACAGCAGACTCAACGCATGGCTGATGTGATTGGTGTTGCTGACCTAGTGCGACGGGAGCAACAAGACCTGCGTCTGAGTGGACGAGGTGTGGATGGATTTGCAGTTGGCTACTTCGTAGGGGCTGAAGCTACTCCCAACGAAATCGTGAATCCGTCCTATCGTTATGCGAATGCCAAAGACTCTGTTAATTGGAGCCAAGCTAGTGACGCAAATCCTCGTCAACGCTGGAAGCGAGTTATCTCCTGCCCACACTGCCGTACAGCAACGGTGCAGGTAGATTTTGAGCAGAATGCAGTGCGTGTGATCCACCGCTGCACCCAGCCGAACTGCGCCTTCCCTAATGGCGAGATTCCAGTGTACGTTATAGATAACGAGATTTACCGCTACCTGCCCTGCGTCATGGTTGGCACAATTGACAAACTAGCTAATTTGGGAAATCAGCGCAAGTTGTCACAGGTCTTTGGACAAATAGACGGACGGTGTAACCAACACGGCTACTACAAAGGCAAGTGCTGCCAAAAAGAATGCTCTGGTGGGCGGCTATTACAGAGACGGATACCCAGTGGCTTATCTGGTCCGACACTATTCGTGCAAGACGAACTACACCTGCTCAAAGAGGGGTTAGGGACATTCGACGGTCACTATGAAACCTTTACACAGCAACTGCGAAAAGAATTTGGACAGGCAACTCCTTTGAAGGTTATTGCTTCCTCAGCCACTATCGAAGCATTTGAAAGACAGGTCGAACACCTTTATGGACGTAGGCAGGATCAGGCGCGTGTATTTCCAGGCCCCGGCCCTACTTTGAGGGAATCATTCTATGCTAAGACGCTGAATCATCCTTCTCGGCTGTTTGTGGGCATCATCCCGCACAACAAAACCATTTTCAACACAATTCTGGAACTAATTGAGTTTTATCACCGTGAGGTGCAATACCTACAAAGTCTTCAATCCGGTCAGCCAAACCTCTACGGAGGCGTTCTTTCTCCTGGCACTCCTGAATGGCATCAGCTGTTAGACCTATATGTTACTTCCCTTACTTACTTCCTAGCGAACCGAGAACTGGACTCACTCCGCACTGACTTGGATGGAGATGTCAACCCAAACTTGCAACGGGATCGCTTACGGCCACTGGAAATTTATCAATTAACTGGTGGCACCAGCACCAGTGACGTGACGACAACCCTAGAAAGATTGGAACAGCAAGGTGCTCCTAATTTAGTTGCCGATGCTGTATTAGCAACCAGCATGGTTAGTCACGGTGTAGATGTAGATCGTTTTAACAGCATGATTTTCTATGGGATGCCACGTCAAAACGCCGAATATATCCAAGCATCTAGCCGTGTTGGACGCACCCATGTTGGTATAGTCTTTAACTGCTTGCACCCAGCACGGGAACGAGATCAAAGTCACTACACTTACTTTAAGAAGTACCACGAATTTCTCGGTCAGCTAGTAGAGCCAGTAGCTATCAACCGTTGGGCAAAATTCAGCATCAACCGTACACTTCCAGGGTTGTTTATGGGCATACTTCTGCAACTGATTGCTAACCGCTCTAGCGTCAGTAATCCTAATAATTACTATATGCTGAATTTCGTTAAACAAAGGATTACTGACGGTAGCTTGGGGGTAAATGACTTTATCCCAATACTAGAGCAAGCCTACCTTGTGGCAAGTGTAAGTGCAATGAGGGAACAGGCTTTTCGTGACCAAATTCGGCTACAGGTGCAACAGTTTTTAGATCAGATTATCGGGGCTGGTTCGGGTGAAAAGTTTGTTTCTAGGGTTCTATTTCCCCCGCCGATGACTAGCTTACGGGATGTGGATGAAGCAATTCCCATCGAATTAGATAGTACCGGAACCCAGTGGGCAGCACAAGTCAGCAATCGCTAATAAAAGGAAACCGTATGGGGCGCAAAATGACCAGGGGAAAGCAGCAAGTGCTGTTCAACTACCTACCGGGTAGAACCTTTGATTTTGAGGGTGGCACCATCTCCCGCGTGAATGGTATTCGCGGGCTTCAACGCAATGATTTGAGTGTCGGGGTACTGCTTCGTCGAATAGCCGAAGATGCACGAGCTTGGCCGCCTGAAGCTCGCCCCGCCTTGGAAGATAGGGTATTAAACGATCCTAGTCGCTTTGTCTTATTGGAGCCTAAAAACGTAGAAGCTGAACTGTTTCCCAAAGTTTTCTGGTGTCAAAAACGAACTTGTGGACGAGTATTTGACTACAGCAACAGTGATCAATTACCCGGACAAAATTGTCGGATTTGTCAGACAGGAAAGCTAGTGCAACTGCGGTTTGTCAAAATCCACCGTTGCGGTGAATTACAGCCATTGTCGCCTCCATTCTGCCAGCAGTGTCATACCTCCAACCATATGGCTCTCGATACTCGTGGCAGCGAACGTCTTTCCCAGTTTCGCTGGATTTGTCGGCATTGCAACACAAGATTGACGCTCTTTGCTGGAAACTGTAGAGCGTGTCAGTGGCAAGGGGACGACATAATGCGGAACATGAGTATCGAAGTCCATCGGGCTGGACGCACTTTTTACGCTCACACCGCCACTCTACTTAATATTCCAGACCGTCAGTTAAATCGTTTTTTAAGTTTGCCAGAGTCTGAGTGGTCTGCGATCGCTGCTGCCAAATTTTTTGGTATGCCGGAAGTAGTCAATTGCTCTTTGAATGACTTTGGCTCATCAACATCTAACCAACAATCAGCTACCGATCCTGGACTTTCAGGAGCAGATTTAGATGATCTGTTTCGCCGACAAGCCAGTGGTGAGTTGACAGCCGAGCAGATAGTTGCAGAAATGCAAGCCTTGAGACAAAGACGACAACAGGAACAGCAACATAACTCTCCTGCTAATATTGCACAACTCGTCGAGCAACGAACAGGAGTCCCTTCGCCAACTTGGCAGCAAGCGGGTCAGGAAATGCTGGAGGCTGTCATGCCTTTGGAGAGTGGACAACCCCGGAACTTGTTTGACCAGCCCCCAAATACCTCAGTCCTACAGACTGCCCAGCGCATGGGTCTATCGCGGTTGAATTTAGTCACAGATTTTCCCATGATTGTGGCAACCTATGGTTACAGCCGTGCTGAGTCTGCACCTAGAAGGAATCCGAATGATCCTATTCAGTGCCGTCTGAATCCGTTTCCTGCTCAGCGGGACTGTGATGGCAAGTTGCCTATCTATGTTGATGAAGTTCGAGCTGATGCGTTACTCCTCAGCCTTAATCCAGATCGTGTTCATAGCTGGATAGAACGTAATGGCTTTCAGCCACCAAACTTACCTAGAGGTACAGATATTAATCTTTCCCGTCGTGGCTATTTTGTCCAACTGTTTGACGATGCACCGCTACGCCAAACCTTGGATGTTACACGTCCTCAAGCACGAATGGTCTTTGGTCTGCTACATACTCTCAGCCACCTTTGTGTTCGGCAAGCAGCATTGCTTTGTGGGCTAGACCGCACCAGTCTGTCAGAATATCTGCTACCCCGAACGCTAACATTCGCTGTTTATTGTAACCACCGCTTCGGTGCTACGATTGGGGCTTTAACTGCCTTGTTCGAGCAGTCGCTTGCCGAGTGGCTAAATACTGTACGAGATGCACGTCGCTGCGTCTATGATCCTGTGTGCCGTGAACGGGAGGCTAGCTGCCATGTCTGTACACACTTAGCTGAAACGAGTTGCCGCTTTTTTAATCTCAACCTGAGCCGATCTTTCCTGTTTGGTGGCTACGACCCACAACTAGGAAACATTGAGGTAGGTTACTTTGACCCTACCTTACCTTGAGAGACTTGATGTCAAGCAATACTGAAGCCCTAGTTCAACTGGTCATCACTGCACCTGACCCTTATGGTGCAGCTTTAGCTCATCGGATGCGTTGCCGGATGACGCTAGGTGTATTGACGCAACTGCTGGCTCAGGCAAAAAGGTATGTTGTGATTGCCGCACCTTTCATGCAGTCGGGATATGGTCTGTCAAGTGGAACATTGGCCGATGCTCTACGATCTGCCTTGCGACGGGGTGTTAATGTCGATGTAGTCAGCACTGGACATGGCTTACAAACACTCGACTTAGCTTGGCTGCGGCAAGATGCTCAGGGGAGGTTGCGTTTATTTCAACCGCAAGCGAACATAACAGACGAGCAGCGTCTTGGTTCCCATGCCAAATTTTGCGTAGCTGATGGGCAGCAAGCCTATGTCGGCAGTGCGAATTTGACTAGACCTGGATTATCTAAACATCTGGAAATGGGCTTGCTAGTACAAGGCGATGTGGCAATGCAAATTGAACAGTTTTGGAAGTACTCCGTTGAGATTGAGATGTTCATACCCGTAGAATGAACAATTCTGATGTCTGCCAAGATACTTTCTTAGTGTGCTTACAGGTTGTCATAGGACATCCTTAACTTAGATAATTGTCAAAGCCGTGCTTTTGCAAGGCTTTCAAGATAATTTAAATGTAAATCACCATACTAACTACGGAAGACACGTTTTTGATTGCAGATGTGAGCAGATAAACGCACTATGAACGCAGATGTTGACCAAGATTTTGTCCTAAGTGCCTTGGCGACTGCTATATCCCTAGTTTGTCACTCTGGGGATATTAAAATAGCATTTAAAATCTGTTTCGCTTATAGAGTAAGTATTCAGGCGATCATCAACTATCAGGACAACTATTTTGAGTTGATGTTAGGAAATAATAGGGCAATGGCTTACTATCAAAGAGTTATAGGCTCCCAAAATAATAATTTTTTCCCCAGAGTGACAAACTAGGGGTATATCTAGTTTGGGTCAATTTTGCTCAAGGCACTGGCAGGTACCTTGCCCATTGCCTGACTCACTAACTCCAGCAAATTTTGGGTGCGGGTGCTCAGGAAACTTTCAAAGTCGTCGTCCCACATCGTTTCGGGTTCAATCAGATGCGATCGCAGAATAACGTTGAGTCGCTGGCGTGAAATACCTTGTTCTTCCAACGCTTTGAGATACTGACTTGGGGCGCTACCACCAATCTTTTTGTTACTCAGTTGAGAAAGTGGAGTTAAATTCACCAAACAGTTGTATTTGGAAATCGGAATCGCTTGCCGTTTGGCGTAGGCAGTGGGAAACAGATGATGACACTCAATAGGATCAGCAAAGAAATTTACCTCAGACAAAGCTTCTCCCGTAGCCAGGTCGATTGCGCCATTCTTACGAAGCAGCGCACTGATGCTTTTGTAGACCGAGCCATGTCGCCGTTGGGTGCGTTGTAAAAAGTTGCCGTCAAAGCGCGCCTCCCGCACCGTACTTGGCAGAATAGTTCCTTGAGGGTGAATCAACCAATCTGGAACTTCCAACATATCCCGTGCGGCGCGGGTTTCGTGCCAGGAAGTATAAAATGCAGTGCAAGCCCCAGACCAAAACCATTGCTCCAGTTTGGAGCGCACTTGTTAAATAGGATAGCCAATAACAGTGAGGATAGCAGCCAGAGCGACAAGCTGAATTTGGTAGGGCAAATCTTCGGCAGCAACAATTCTCTGTCCGTACAGAAACCGGGCAGCTTCTTCGTACCCCGTAATGACTTTGGGGGCAAATGTTTTGTATTCCTCCACTGACAAACTCATTACCTCATCCCGACCGCAAGCAACCCTGGGCAGCTTTGGTGGCGGGTTTGTTGACTTAAGCGCCTTCTGACGGCGGTAATAGGTTGCCACTAGCGTGACGCAAGAAAGGAAATCGGTTTCTCTGAGGGTATGAAGCAACCTGTGTTTTTTGAGTTGCTGTTCCTGCGCTGTCCAATCGTCTCGCAAGGAAAAGTTTTCAGCAGCAAAACAGGCAGTCGCTAGGTCAAAAAAAGTCAGAACCGAATTCTGCGTATTGACATTCTCAAACATCTGGCATACTGCTGGGCGCGGTAGCGATGCCATTAGTTCGATCACTGGAATCTGGTAATGCTCAAACCGTTTGATTACTTCCTGCTCAAACTTGTCGATCAACTCTAGTTTTTCGGGTGCGTAGTTCCAGTATTTACAATACTCCTGCCGCCACTTAGAAAACTGAAACGTATGGGTAGTGGGAAACAGCCCTTGGGCATACTCTTGCTCTGGCGCTCCACAGTCAATCTTCTTACCATCGCTACCACAGCCAACCCTAATGCGATCCTGGTTGAGACCGATGATTGCCTCTTCACGGCGGATGTTATGGTCAAGAGCTTTCTCAATGTCGATGTAGTACCAACGTTTGGTGTGTTTGTGATTCCGTTTCCCGCGAAGTTGTACAGGCTGATTTGAGAACAGTGCCATGTAGAGTGCCGTCATTCGCTGCTGTCCATCAAGAATCAAGTAAAGCGGGATAACAGTCTGTTTTAGTTGAACACCTTCCACTAGGCGAGGGCGAAAAACTCCGTGGGGACTGGCGTTCTCTAGCAGCATGATTGCTCCAATCGTCCAGCCTTTGCTAATGCTTGCTAACAGGCGGATGATTAAATCATCTACCCAACAAAAACTGCGCTGGAGATCGGGAATTTGAATTTTGCCTTGGTGGATCTGCAATAGCAAATCTGCCAATACGGGCTTACCGATGTCGAAGTTCGAGAGCATTCCATCCATGCAGGGTGCGCTTTTATGCTAGAAAATCCGGTTGTTGTAACAAACAATAGATCAACCGTACTAATTCCAACAAGACAGCCAAACCGATTCCCCTCAATTGAGGGAGAGAACCACACAAACGTTATAGCTGCCCAGGATAGAGGATGGCGCGATCGCTCGGCGATAAAGGACACAGACGGTTCCACGTCTCAACGGGAATTTGATGGTGGTGACGCAGCAAAAAACGAAATTCACCCAATCGACGCAGATATACTTCTTTGAGCATTCGAGGTTCGCGATCCTGGCTCATCCAACGTTCCATCGTGGTTATACTACACCCAGCAATGATTGCCAGTTGTTCCTGGGTGAGATCGAGTTCTTGATACAACTGGCGAGGGTGGGAGATCTCAATCTGGCAATTGACATAAGTCCGAAACAGCACCCGTTCTACTTCTGCGAAGGGACGTTGCCCCGATCTGCGGGTCATAAAGCCTCCTGATCAGTTCTAGAGATGGATTGAGAATGTTCAAGTGGGAGAAGTTCTAGGTCTTCTTCGTCAACCCAATCAGCAACGATCCAGCCTCGTGAGGGGCTGTCTGAATCCAACAGCAAGAGGTAGAGCCAAGACCATTGGGCTGTTTGGTGTGAGTTTTTTTGATCTGGAGCATAAATTTGCCCAATGACTGTTCCCCAGTCAGTTTGTGGAGTTGGAACGCATCGACATTGAGTGCCTAATGGGTATTTAGCTTGTTGGGCAGTTGTGAAATTAGGAGGGGTTGCTTCAAGATGCTCATTTTGCCAGGGAAGTAGATTTAGACCATTGCAAACAGGCATATGAAGAGCCTCAGAATCCTCACCCTCGAAAAACGGCGACTGTGCTGGGGAATCGGAATTCATGCTTGTCGGGACGAATTTTTGTAGTCGTTAAAATTATAACATTACGTAATTACGTAATTACGTAATGCAATGGCACAGATTTCATGCCTTCATGAGATGATGAATTTAGTATTTTCACATCAACCCATCTCAAATAGTTTGGTAATTAAGCGCGACAGTCCCAATTACGCTCAGGTAAGTGGCTATGTGCCAAAAGAGCTTGCCCTGCGATTCAAGATTCTCTGTACATCAGAGGAAATCAGTCAAAGTGAAGCTCTTGAGGAAGCTGTCGCCATCTGGATAGAGAAAAGAGAAAAGTTGAAGCGTGATGTACCCAATGCTGACAGCTTGGAGGACTGATTTTCTCAACTGCGGTAGTATTTTCAAGTATTGCCAAGGCATGATTGTGTAGTTTTTAAGGACAGACACAACTGATGCTCTTGAGATCTAGGTTGTAACCAGAACTCTGTATATACGGTTGAGCAGCTATTTGGGGAAAGCTCAGACTTCAATATTCAGCTTTAGAAAGGGCGATCGCCCCAAAATCTTAAGTAGTTTTTTGACGTTTCGCCATCTTTGCAAAAGGCAAAGAAAAGTGCGAACATTCCCGTTTTACCTACAAAGAAATAATCGGGAACAGCGTCAATTAACTAATCTGAATATTAAAGCCCTGAACCCTTGCCGGACGAGAATCTTAGCTTTTAAAATTTTTGCGACTTGTCTGCAAATTGCGACATTTAATGTGCGAAGGTACTCCCCATACATCAGAGAGAGCCGAAAATTACCTCCTCAAAATACTAACTGGACTTTAGACTAAGAAAAATTGACCCAGTGATAACTGAGGGCAATAGGATGAATCCCAATATAGTTTAGTTCATGAAGGGGAGGACAAATACGGGATAAGGCAGCATAAATAGAATAACCATTATCAAGAGGAATCGGTGCGCCTCTCAGCTTAAACGTTAGGTCTACATATTCCTCACTGTTAATAAATCTGGCTGTCATAGAGGGGAACTTCGAGAAAAATTTAAAGATGTCAAAGCTTGTTTAATACATCAACATCCTATTGTGCAAAATTGTCCTGATTGTCATGGCCAATTACTGTGATTAAACTAGGTTTCTGGTTTAGGCGATTGTTCGCAATGTTCTCAGTGGTTAGGAGGATCTTCTAAAACTTCAGTAGTTACTCAGAACAGATGGATAGCCGAAAGTTTCGATCCCATACCAGCATAAACCGCTTCTGCTTCATTGGATATGAAAAGTCCGGCACTTTTATGCTTTCTAGGCTAAGTTGAACTCACGGCAAGCTTATCCTTCCAATTTGGACTTGCGGCAAAGTTATGATTCCAATTGTTCAAAGTTGTCCAAAATTGCCTAACGAAATAATGAGGGTTTTAGTACTGTTAACGGCAATTTTATGGTTCCAGTAACGGCAAAATTATGGGTAAAGTCACAGCTTTTTTTGCAATAAGTTTACTGTATAGTCTGCGTAGGCAATATTTTTGTGTATAGCTGCACTCTTCAGTGTGCAGGCGACTTTAAAGCTAAATCTACTTGTTTGAGTAAGGTGGCTTTTGTTGATGTGTTATCTAAAACTACATCAGCCCGATCGCATTTTTCTTGTAAGGGCATTTGGCTGTTAATTCTAGCTTGCGCTTGTGCTTTCTTTAAGCGATCGCGCCCTATTAGTCTCTCTAATTGTTGTGTAGGTGAACAATACACCACCCAAATCTCATTAACTAAATCTGTCATCCCAGCTTCAAATAATAATGGTATCACCATTACCACTGTTGCATCTGGTTGAGATATTGAATTCAAATCATTTTCTAAACGTTGACGCACATAAGGGTGAATTTGCCGCTCTAACCAGCTACGCTCATCTGGGTTACTAAACACAATCTCACCCAAACTTTGACGATTTAAACTTCCATCCGGTAGTAAAATACTAACACCATATCGTGCTGCAATTTGACTCAGTATTGCTGAACCTGGTTGTACAGCAACTCTCGCGTAAATGTCTGCATCAAAAACTGGCAAATGGCGCTCGGCAAGATAATTAGAAACTGTACTCTTGCCAGTGCCAATTCCGCCAGTAAGTCCGATTATACGTTTCAACAACAATTAACAATTAACAATTAACAATTAACAGTAATCAGCCAACTGTCAACTGTCAACTGTAACCGATTCAGGACTTACGCATTCCTGGTTAGTGAGCGAGACGCTCACACTACATATAGCGCAACGTGACTTAATTTACCCGATATGTAGTGCGAGCATCCTGCAATAAGTGTAATGAATGCGTAAGTCCTGCGATTTTAACTCTTCCTCACGGGAAGTCCCCAGGTGCAACGCAGTGGAACCTGGCATGGGAAAGTGAGGGCAAGATGTGTATTTCTTGCGACAATTCTTAATAAGAAAAAATCGCTGATTGGGGTAAATAAATAGCGATTGAATGCTATCATAACATTTATGATAGTAACACGCAGAGCGACTTTCCGCTTATATCCAAACAAGTCCCAAGAAGTCAAGCTGCACTATTGGCGACGACTTCATAAAGATTTATACAATGCCTGTCTTTATCAAAGAAAGACAGAATATAAGCGTTTTGGTCGCTCTTGGGGTTACTACGATCAGCAGAATGTTTTACCACAATTCAAGGAGTGTTGGATTGAGTATAAAGAGCTAGGAAGTCAGGCGTTACAAGCAACAGTAAAAAGAGTTGATTTTGCCTACCAAAGATTCCTGCTCATGTGTAGGTGGATACCCTAAATTCAAGTCCGCACGTGATTATCGTGGCTGGACTTATCCCGCAACAAGTGGATGGTCTTCACACACCACAGGGGATAACGGTTATCTTGAGTTGTCAAACTTGGGACAAATCCAGATGCGTGGGAAAGCCTTAACTTGGGGTACACCAACAACCTTAACTATTATCTGGAAACAGGGGAAATGGTATGCTTCAATCACAGTTAATTGTGAACCAGTTCGGGAAACTAGCAGTGGTGCTGTCGGCTTAGATTTTGGCACGTATCATGCTATTGCTTGTAGTGATGAAACGATAATTGATAATCCTAGATTCTTAGGTAATACTCAGCAGAAAATCCTCCAAGCTTCTAAAAAGTTACGCCGTAAACGTGCGCCTAATTTCAAGAAAAAAATCAAGGCTTCTAAACGTTGGAGAAAGAACCGGAAACAGATAAGTAAACTTCAAAATAAGGTAGCCAATCAAAGAGAAGACTGGCAACACAAAGTCGCTGCACAGATAGTTAGCCGTAATAGCCTGGTAGCGACAGAGAAGTTAAATGTCAAAGGGATGACTCGTAAAGCTAAAAAAGGCAGCAAGAGGAAACATCAAAAAGCGCAACGGATGGTTGATCAGTTTGATATAAAGGTTAATGTTTTAAGAACAACGGATAAGTTAACTACTCCAACCATTAACCCATCCGTTTCTTCTTCTTCTAGAAAAAAACATT